>VIKI01000211.1 GCA_008080595.1 Comamonadaceae bacterium | reverse complement strand
TCCCCCGGCGCAGCGGCCGAAGCCCCCGGCCACGACCTGACCTACATGGCCGAAAACGACCTGATCACCGGCCTGGACTTGCCCGCCACCCTGTACGCCGACATGGGCGGTGCACTGATGAGCACCGAGGCCGTGCTGCAAGCCGTACTGATGCAGCGCCAAACCGGCCAGGGCAGCTTTTTCGAAGTGGCCTTGTCAGACGCAGCCGCCCACCTGGCCCTGCCACGCAGCTGGGGCCTGACTCTGCCCGGCACCGTGCTTGGCGGTGGCCACGCCGGTTACCACGTCTACCCCTGCCAAGACGGCCGCCTGGCCCTGGCCGCGCTGGAGCCCCACTTTGCCCAAGCCCTGTGCGCCGCCATTGGCCTGGACTGGACTGGCCCGGCGATGATGCAGGAGGCCCGCACCCAGCAAGCCATCAGCCAATTCGCGGCCAGCCGCACGCGCGAGGCGCTGGAGCAGCTGGCAGCCGAGCATGACATCCCGCTGCACACACTATCAAAATAAGAGCTTCTTGCGCATGTGTTTATTGCGCTAGAGCCTGTTTTCATCACTATTTATGCCCCTGTAGGAGCGGTGGAAGCCGCGATTCGCGCCTGCCGACGCTCCTACAACCGCCGCGCCACATAGCATCACCCTGTATTTACTATCGAAACAAGAGCTGCTTGCACTTGTGTCAATTGCGCCAGAGGCTTATTTCTTTGAGAAAACCAGCAGCACCACCGCCCGCGCCTCCATGGCCTGTCCCTGCCCTACCGGCCCCATTTTTTCAGCGGTTTTGGCTTTTACGTTGACTTGATCCAGCGCCAGGCCAAGGGTCTGGGCTACCCTGGCGCGGATGGCGGGCATGTGGGGCATGAGCTTGGGGGCTTGGGCGATGATGGTGCTGTCCACATTGCCAATCTCAAAGCCTTTGTCACGCACGCGTCGGGCGGCTTCTGCCAGCAGCACGCTGGAGTCTGCGCCTTTGAAACGTGCGTCGGTGTCGGGGAAATGGGTGCCAATGTCGCCCAGCGCGGCTGCGCCCAAGAGCGCGTCGGTGATGGCGTGTAACAGCACATCGGCATCCGAGTGGCCCAGCAGGCCCAGGTGGTAGGGCACCTCGATGCCGCCCAGAATGAGTTTGCGCCCTTCGACCAGCGCGTGAATGTCCCAGCCTTCGCCGATTCTGAAGTTCATGTACGGGCTCCCACGAAATTAAGTTTATTGATAAAAATGGCTTGTAGCCCTTACTAAGTCTTCGCAAACAGCTACTATGAATATAGCTAATTCAATGTTGGTTTGGCTCATGAGGGCAACAGGCCAAGCTCACTGCTGGTTTGCAATGGTCACGGAGATATTCAGGCGAGAACGTGATTTTCCGGCTCCACTGACAGCCGCATTCCGACCGATTTCAATACCGCCAGCAGGGTCTTCAAAGTCGGGTTTCCCTTGGGTGACAAGGAGCGATAAAGCGCTTCCCGACTGATGCCTGCTTGCTCAGCCACGATTCCCAAACCACCATACGCCTCGGCCACGTCACGCAAGGCCAACAGGCCTGCCGCACGGTTGTTGGGGTCGTCCAGTTCCTCCAACGCCGCTTTTAAATACGCCACGGCAAACTGCCGGTCTGCACGCAATTCCTTGATCGTCTCCTCATGATGAGACACCGAACCAGTCCATGTTTTTTTCATGAATTTCTCCTTTTCCAATCTGCCCAATAAGCTTTGGCTTTCGCGATGTCTGGCTGCTGCGAACTTTTGTCGCGCCGCACAGCAAAATAACCAGCGTTTGCCCGTGTTTACCGTAATACACACGGTAGCCGCTGCCAATGTCAACCCGCAATTCCGATACGCCTTCGCCCACCGCTTTGCAGTCGCCGAAGTTGCCTGTCGATACGCGCCGCAATCTAACCTCGATTTGCGCCCGTGCCCGCATGTCTCGCAAGCCCCGTAGCCAGTCGGTAACGGGTGTGCTGTTGTCTTCAAGTTGGTATCGGCGCAATTCGATCATGGTGAATTGTAGTTTTAAAGCTACTTTGGAGGCATATCACGCGCCAGCAACACCGCCTGTGCCAGCTCAAAATCCTCCGGATACGTCACCTTGAAGTTCTGTGCACTGCCCGCCACCAGCTTGGGCGACAAGCCCATGGCTTCGATGGCGCTGGACTCGTCTGTGACAGCATCACCCGCCAGCTCCAGCGCTTCGATCAGGCTGCCAATGCGAAACATTTGCGGGGTTTGCGCCAGCCATTTGTCGGCACGTGGCAGGGTGGCAGCCACCCGGCCGGCATGGGCGGTTTTGAGGGTGTCGGGCAGTGGCAGGGCCAGCAGGCCGCCGACTTCGTCCTCCAGACAGGCATCGAGCAACTGGTTGATTTGCGCCGGGGTGATCAGGCAACGGGCCGCATCGTGCACCAGCACCCAGTCATGCTCCACCGCGCCCTCGGCAAGCAAGGCATTTAAACCATTAAATACGCTTGCAGCCCTAGTAGAACCACCGCAAGCAGCTATTAAACATGAAGCATTCTGGGCTTCAGGGGTTTGAAAAAAACCATCATCTGGTGACACCACCAGCAGGGTTTCGTCGATGCGCGGCACATCGGCAAAGGCGGCCAGGGTGTGCATCACCATCGGTTTGCCCGCAATCAGCTGGTATTGCTTGGGGCCTGCCGCGCCAGCGCGTGAGCCGGTACCGGCACAGGGAATGAGGGCCCAGCAGCGCGGTGCTGCGCGGGGTTTGAGGGTGATGTCGTTGAGTTCGGTCATGGTATGGCTTGCATTCTAGAATCGCCCTCATCACACCCTGCCAGCCTTTGCGCAGGGTTTTGGCGTTTTGGCCTCTCCCAGATTCACCTCACCTGCTCCCATGGATTTACCCAAACTCACCCCCGGCAAACGCTACACCCTGCCCCGCCCGGTTGGCTCGGCCGATGCCCTGCTGCTGGCGCAACTGGCGATGCGCGACAAAGCCGCCGGCAAGGTCACGGCCATCGTCACCGCAGATGCGCCTGATGCCCAGCGGCTGATTGACGAAATGGCGTTTTTTGCCCCTGAGCTGCGCTGCGTGCTGTTCCCCGACTGGGAAACGCTGCCGTTTGACACCTTCTCGCCGCACCAAGACTTGATCAGCGAACGCCTGGCCACGCTGTGGCGCATCAGCCAGCACGACAAGGACACTGGGGCGGATGTGGTCATCGTTCCAGCCACCACGGCGCTGTACCGATTGGCCCCGCCGAGCTTTCTGGCGGGCACCACCTTCCATTTCAAGGTGAAACAAAAGCTCAACGAAGCCAAACTCAAGGCCCAGCTCACGCTGGCGGGCTACAGCCATGTGACACAGGTGGTGAGCCCCGGCGAATACGCGGTGCGCGGCGGGCTGATTGACCTGTTCCCCATGGGCAGCCCGGTGCCCTACCGGGTGGATTTGTTTGATGACGAGATTGACAGCATCCGCACCTTCGACCCCGACAGCCAGCGCAGCCTGTACCCGGTGCCCGAGGTGCGCCTGTTGCCCGGGCGCGAGTTCCCGATGGACGAGGATGCCCGGGCCCGCTTTCGCAGCCGCTGGCGCGAGTTGTTAGAGGGCGACCCCACCCGCAGCCGCATCTACAAAGACATCGGCCAGGGTATTGCCACCGCAGGCATTGAGTACTATCTGCCGCTGTTTTTTGAAGAAACCGCCACAGTGTTTGACTACCTGGGTGATGCCGCCACGGTGGTGTTACATGGCGACCTGGAGCCCGCCTTTGCCCACTTCTGGCAAGACACCCGCGAGCGCTACCGCCTGGTGCAGGGCGACCCGGAACGCCCGGTGCTGCCGCCGGATGCGCTGTTTTTGAATGCCGAGCAGTTTTATGCGCGGGTGAATCAGCATGCGCAGTTGGCGCTCAGGCCGAACGCCATCGCGGCTGCCGGGGAACCCACTTCAGCCTACGCGGAATTTGAGGCACTGCCCGCGCTGACGGTGGTGCGCGGGGCCGAAGACCCGCTGGCCAGCCTCAAATCTCACATCCGCAACACCCAGCAGCGTGTGCTGGTGCTGGCCGAGAGCGACGGCCGACGCGCCAGCTTGCTGGACTTTTTGCACAGCAGCCAGTTCGATCCGCCCTCCTTTGATTCTTTAAAAGAGTTTTTGGCCAGCGACGAGAAGATCGGCATTGCCACCAGCAGCCTGGCCACCGGCTTTGCCTGGCTGGAAAACGGCGTGGACTTCGTCACCGAGACCGAGCTGTTCGCCGCCAGCCACACCACCCGCAAGCGCAAAAAACAGGAGCAAGTCAGCGATGTGGAAGCGCTGATCAAAGACCTGAGCGAACTCAAGGTGGGTGACCCAGTGGTGCACAGCGCCCACGGCATTGGCCGCTACCGGGGCTTGATCAACCTGGATCTGGGCAACAAGCTGCCCAATGGTGAGCCCGAGATTCAGGAGTTTTTGCACCTTGAATACGCCGACAAAGCCGTGCTGTATGTGCCGGTGAGCCAGTTGCAACTGATCAGCCGCTACACAGGCGTCAGCCCGGACGAAGCGCCGCTGCACAAGCTGGGCAGCGGCCAGTGGGAAAAAGCTAAACGCAAAGCCGCCGAGCAGGTGCGCGACTCGGCCGCCGAGTTGCTCAACATCTACGCCCGCCGCGCAGCGCGTGAAGGCCATGCCTTCCGCTACAGCCCGAACGATTACGAAACCTTTGCCAACGACTTTGGCTTTGAAGAAACCGCCGACCAGAAAGCTGCCATCCACGCCGTGATTCAAGACATGATCAGCCCGCGCCCGATGGATCGGCTGGTGTGCGGCGACGTGGGCTTTGGCAAGACCGAAGTCGCCCTGCGTGCCGCCTTCATCGCCATCACCGGTGGCAAACAGGTGGCGTTTCTGGCCCCCACCACCTTGCTGGCCGAGCAGCACTACCAGACGCTGGTCGACCGTTTTGCCAACCCTCAAAGGCGTGGCGGACGGCACCATCGACATCGTGGTCGGCACGCACAAGTTGCTGAGTGAATCGACCCATTTCAAGGACTTGGGCCTGCTGATCATCGACGAGGAGCACCGCTTTGGCGTGCGCCACAAAGAGCAGATGAAAGCCCTGCGTGCCGAGGTGGACGTGCTCACCCTCACCGCCACGCCCATCCCGCGAACCCTGGGTATGGCGCTGGAAGGCCTGCGCGATTTGAGCGTGATTGCCACCGCGCCGCAGCGCCGTCTGGCCATCAAGACCTTTGTGCGCACTGAAGGCAACGGCGTGATCCGCGAAGCCGTGCTGCGCGAACTCAAGCGTGGCGGACAGGTGTACTTCTTGCACAACGAGGTCGAAACGATTGAAAACCGCCGCGCCAAGCTAGAAGAACTACTGCCCGAAGCCCGCATCAGCGTGGCGCACGGCCAGATGCCCGAGCGCCAGTTGGAAGCCGTGATGCGCGACTTTGTGGCCCAGCGCAGCAATGTGCTGCTGTGCTCCACGATTATTGAGACCGGCATTGACGTGCCCACTGCCAACACCATCGTCATGAGCCGTGCTGACAAGTTTGGTCTGGCGCAGTTGCACCAGTTGCGTGGCCGCGTGGGCCGCAGCCACCACCAGGCCTACGCCTATTTGATGGTGCCCGATCTGGAAGGCCTGACCAAACAGGCGCAGCAACGGCTGGACGCAATTCAGGCCATGGAAGAACTCGGCAGCGGCTTCTACCTGGCCATGCACGACCTGGAAATTCGCGGTGCCGGTGAGGTGCTGGGCGAAAACCAGAGCGGCAACATGCTGGAGGTGGGCTTCCAGCTCTACAACGAGATGCTGAGCGAGGCGGTGCGCTGCCTGAAAGCCGGTATCGAGCCCGATTTGCTCAGCCCGCTCAATGTCACCACCGACATCAACCTACACGCCCCGGCCCTGCTGCCCGACGATTTCTGTGGCGACGTGCACCTGCGCCTGAGCTTCTACAAAAAGCTCGCCACCGCCAAAACCACCAACCAGATCGATGCCCTGCTGGAAGAAATCATCGACCGTTTTGGCAAGCTTCCCGCCCAGGCCCAAACCCTGATCGACGTGCACCGCCTGCGCGTGCTGTGCTTGCCTTATGGCGTGATCAAGGTGGATGCCGCACCCGCAGTGATCACCATCACCTTCAAGAAAGACCCGCCGATTGACACCATGAAGATCATTCAGTTGATCCAGAAAAACAAACACATCAAACTGGCCGGCAACGAAAAACTGCGCATCGAGCGCCCCCTGCCCGATGCCGCCGACCGGGCCAAGATGGTGCGTGATGTGTTGAAGAACCTGGGGCAGCCGGTGACGCTTGAATTGAAATAGGAGCATGAGATTGAATCTGTTCATTGCCAATGAAGTCTGAGACGACTTGCTTTTGAACGACCATTGACCGAGTGCCAATGCAGCGTTTCCTGTCATAGGATTCCAGCCCGTGGTTGACTCTTGAGGGCCAATTGCGGTCATTCCTATGCCTTTCAAAAATGGGGGTTCTTATGTTTCCACACCGGAGTTCGCGAATCTTTACGGGCACCGTAGTGCTCACGCTTGCACTTATGGCCTTCCATGTGAGAAGTGAGCCTAGATTTGAGCGATATGGATTAACGCAGCCAATGAATCTGACAGAAGACCAATGGAAAGCCAAGTTAGAAGAGATCGCGGCGGCTGGACGCATGCGAAACGGGTACTCTATTCCTTGGGACTTCAAAGCTTCGGGGAGTGTGTGGTTTGAAGGAGGTGACTTTGGGCTGTCGGCACTAAATCGCGAAGCCCTTGCAAGATCGATGGACAACCTATTGAACCTGAAAGCCCCTTACAAGGACGCATACTGCACATTGACCCTGCATATCACCGGGGCAGTCAGTCGAGACTCGAAGACGCGGGAGATTGTGAAGAGCCGCGTTGAGTCAGTTCGGCTCTGGTTTATCGAACGTGGCTACGATCCGACGCTGATTCGGGCGGGAGCTTGGTATGGGAGCGAACCAAAGGAAGTGCAATGGGAGCTTGAAGGAGGTTTGTGGTCAAGCAGGCACTGCAACTTAGAGCGATCCAAGCAGCGAGGGTATCTCGCCAAGGAACTCGGTGGCTGGCACCTTAATTGAACAGCGGAAGAGCACTGTGGCGCTCGGCATCCGAGTGCAAAAACGAAAGTCTCTTAATCATCACGCCAATCTGCGTTCTCCGAATCCGGCATCGAAGTTCGGCTTCCGAGTAAAGCTAAAGTCCGCTTCGGGTCGGGTCCTGTCGATAGCAACCGTCATCCCAATGGCGTCTGTCAGCCTTAAGCCATCTCAGACTTTGTTGTCAAGAATTGCCGCAATAACGAGGTGATAGAAAAACAAACGCAAGCCCTCATCAGAAAAGCGCAAGCAGCTATCAAAATAGGTGCATATTTCGCCCTTATCGCCCAGGCTTCTTCTGACCCTTTGCGGCCTCAAAACCCCTTGAGGCGTAGTGGCTGGGTCAGGTGACCGGGCTTTGGGGTGAAATGCGCGCGCCTTGGGCTTCTCACTTACGACCACCTACCCCCGCGCGTGCTTTCACCCCAAAACCGCATGCGCTTGAGGCCCAGTCGCCGCGCCGTGTGTCGATGCGGCTTGTTCTTTGACTCACACCAAAATCAACCTCTATCCCAGTAAATACTTGCGCAAGGCGCTATCAAAAAAATATTTTTGTGGGCGTGAACGGTGACATGTTGATGAGCAGTCGTGACAAGGGGGACGCGGTCTCTCAAACTGCCCCGGAACTCTCTTGTAGAAGCAGCCAATCCGCCGCCAGATACAGCGCGACACCCGCTGGCACGGACCCAGCAGGCGGCGCACTCAGGGTGATCAACTGCAGCGCTGCCTGTGGCCAGGTGCAGGCTGCATCTTGGAGCGCACGCACCTCTCGCGCCAAGGTGGCTGGGTTGTCCAGCTCGGCGCAGACTTGAATCAGCGTTTGCTCGCCATCGACACCACGCGCCAAAAAGTCCACCTCAAAACCACCCTCGGTGTGCACATAGTTCACCTTGGCGCCACGGCGGTGCAGTTCGTGCAACACGGCGGTTTCAAGCGCGTGGCCGGCATTGGCCTTGCCAGAGCGGTCAAACAGCGCGATCAGTCCGGTATCCACCGGGTACACCGTGCGCGGATTGACTTGTCTGCAGCGTCCAGTCGCCGCGCCGTGCGTCGATGCGGCTTGTTCAACGCAGTGGACTCACTCTCTCCTTGTACGATGTGATTTTTTGATGCAAAGGCGTTTTTATGCGCATCACTCTGGACATCCCTGACGATACTTTTCGCCAACTCAAGGCACAGGCCGCACTCAGCGGTATGAAACTCAAAGAACTGGTCACCCAGTTGATTCAGCTCGGTCTCGCGGCTGGGGTGACACCGTCCTTACCAGCGCAGCCACCCAGCCCGCCGCCCATTGCCATCAAGCGAGTTCCAGGCACAGCTTTGACACCAGCGCTGAGTAACGCACAGCTCTATGACATGTTGAATGACCAAGACCTGGCGCAATACCAAAACATGTTGCAACATTCCGCCGCGCCCAAGTGGTGAAACTTCCTGACATCAACGTCTGGCTTGCCTTGGTGGACGAAAACCACATGCACCACGCAGCAGCGCTCGACTACTGGAATCAAGTGGGCCCTGAGGGGTGGCGCTTTGCCGGGCTGGATTTTTTACACCTTAGGCCAAAGTTACCGTAAGCGCGGACGGCCTCCCTAATGCTGGTGACCCAGCCGCACCTCAATTTCTGGATGACGCGCCACCAGGGCCTTCATGGCTTTGAGGCTCTTGAGGTTGGTTTCATGGTCGCTGGTGAAGTCGCCCGGCTCAACGCTGTTGTCCCAACCCCAGCGGCTGATGCATGCGTCGCCAGTCAGCAGAACCGGCCCGCGCGTGGTCCGAATCAAAAAGGCGGTACTGCCCACGGTGTGACCTGGGACGTGAATGGCGAAGACCGACCCGTCTTCAAAAACATCCACGATGCCGTCAAACTGGCCCTGTGGATCAGGCTGAAAATGCCATTTCTGAAAGGCGTTTTTGCCTTTGAACATCTGGTCGGTCGCGCCACGCACAAACATGTTTTTGAAGCTTGACTCGCTGGCCTCGGCGGCTCCGATGTACAGCGGCACGCCGCTGCCAATGTCTGGCAGACCCATGATGTGATCGATGTGCAGGTGCGTGAAAATCACGCCTGACAGCTTGCCGTTCAGCGGGGCCAATATCTCGGCGGCACTTGTTCGCACCTGCAGTTGATCCAGGTGCATCACCCGTTGAATCAGCCAGTTCAGGCCATAGTCTTCGGGTTTGGCGATCACTTTTCTCGACACGCCGGTGTCCACCAGAAAATTTCCCCGAGTCGGGTGTTTCAGCAAGTAGGCATAGACCTGGATCGGCTCATCGCGATCTTGCAGGCCAGCTTGGATGGCCTGTGGGTTTTTCAAGTTCAACAAGCCAGCCAAGCGAACTGTCCAGTCGGCGCTGACGACCGTGTCCAAGTCGACCGGGCCTGGCTGCGCCAGCATGCGCTCCATGTCGGCACTGCTTGAGGCTTTGCCCGGTGCAGCTTGGGTATCCAGCGTGTGGCTGGTGATCGAGCAGCCCTGCAGCAGGAGCATGAAGCTCAACAAAAAAATGGGGATGGCGCGGGTTTTCATGAAGATTCTCCAAAAGTTGGAGCGATCTTTTCACATCCAAAATAGAATTGCAATTGGCTAAATGTGGATGAATCCATCCATTATTGAATAACAAAACAAACCCTTGGCGGATCAACATGAAACTGTGCTGGGATGACCTTCAATACTTTGTTGTGGTGAGCGAACAAGGCAGCATGAGTGCGGCGGCACGCAAGCTGAAGCTGGGCCAGCCTACCTTGAGTCGGCGGATTGCCGAGCTGGAGGCGCTGATTGGTGAGCCGCTGTTTGAGCGTACCAGCCAGGGTACGGTGCTCACAGCCGCCGGGCGCAAACTACTGCCTGCCGCCCAAAGCATGGCCGAATGGGCCAATGAGGCGCAACGCCAAGCCCAATCACACACGGATCTGCCCCAGGGCACAGTCCGTATTGCCGCACCACCCGGCATTGCCCGCGAAATTCTGGTGCCGCTGGCGGTCAGGATGGCCCAGAAACACCCG
>VIKI01000210.1 GCA_008080595.1 Comamonadaceae bacterium | reverse complement strand
AAACCTCTGACGATCCAGCAGGTGACGATGGCCGCCACTGCCCAGTCGGATACCTCGTCAGTAAATCAGCCAGACTCAAGGGGCGACTCAGCAAAAATCCCTGGATGAGGGTGCACCCAGACTGCCGGAGAATGTCCAGCTGCGAAGCGGTTTCGACACCTTCGGCAATCACATCCAAATTCATTTGCTGCCCCAGCGCAGCGATGGTTTTGACAATCGCCCGGTCGTTGCTTTGATGTGGCAGATCACGAACAAAGGAGCGATCAATCTTCAGCGATGAAATGGGCAGATTTTTCAAAAGTGCCAGGGAGGAATGCCCCATGCCAAAGTCGTCCAGACTGATCTCGAAGCCGAGTTGTCGCAAAGCACGCATCACCGGGATCACATGTTCCGGTCGCTTCATCAGCATACCCTCGGTGAGCTCCAGCGACAGGTGGCGTGGGTCAAGACCAAAGGCCTTGACCAGCGCCAGCAACTCGTCGGGCAGAGTGAGGCTGGTGAATTCGGATGCGGCCATGTTCACATGAACTTTCAGGTCTTTGAAATTTGCAGCGCGTAAGGTGGCCAAATCTCGGCAAGCCTGCTCCACCACCCATTTCCCGATTTGCACGATGAGATGGCTTTGCTCAGCAATCGGAATGAAGACATCGGGCGAGACCAGCGTGCCATCCGGGCGTTTCCAGCGAATCAGTGCCTCCACGGCGTTCATGCGCTCGGTGACCATGTTGAAAATAGGTTGGTACGCCAGAAACAGTTCCGATCCATTCAAGGCATGATGGAGTTCGGTTTCAATGGTCAGCTTGCGGGCCAGCGAGGATTGGTGTTGCGCCATCGCACGCGGACTGCTGATCGAAGAAAAATCACATCCATTGCGCCCGTTTTCTTTGATGTGATACATCGCCGCATCGGCACTGCGCAGCAGTTCGGGACTGGTCTTGCCATTGGCTGGAAAGGTGCTGATGCCGATGCTGGCGGACACGGTCAACTCAATGCCGTCATAGGTGAATGGGGTTCGTGCCGCCTGCAATACGTTTTCGGCCAGTGCGGCCAGCTGTTCTGTCGAGTCGCCCGGCAAGACCAACGCAAATTCATCACCACCAAGCCGACCGGTGCAGGCATTCGCGGGTGCCAGGGCATGCAAGCGTTGTGCAAACTCACGCAGAACCACATTGCCAGCCTCGTGACCGAACGCATCATTGATCGGTTTGAAGCGATCAAGGTCAATGAAAATCAGGCCAAAAGAAGTACCGGCCTTGGCCGCACTGGCACAGGCCTGAGTCAACAGTGCGTAAAAGTGGCTGCGGTTGGCCAGCCCGGTCAGTTCGTCTACCTGCGCCAGATGAAGAATGATGGCTTGCTGTTCAAGTCGCTGTGCCATGCGTGCGATGAAGACACCAATGGTGGAGGATAGACCCGGCAATTGCGCTTCCGGCTGGCGCGACAGACTGCTGTAAAACTCAAGCACGCCGGGGCTGTGTTGCTGCCCGTCCTCAGAAACATAGGTCACCGGGAAAACATAGCCTGACCAGAGTCTGCAGTCTCTGGCACTGGCGCGTCGCAGGAAGCGTGGGTCATTGGTCATGTCTTCCACCCAATCGGCCTCACCGTTTTGCCAGACACTGCCAACCAGGCCTTCCCCCGGCGCGAGGCAAATGTCTGCGCTCTCCTTGCTGAAAGAGCTCAGATCATGTTCTGGATGATGCCAAAAGTGTTTGCAGGCAAGTTGTTGCCCGCCCGTGGGCGTGGATTCCAGCGCCCAGTAAGCACCCCAGTCCCAGCCAAGGTTTTTGCAGATGAGTTGAATCACGTTGATGACGGCATCACCCAGGGTGTGCGAACCAAGCAGGAACTCCGTCAATTCAAAGCCCAGTCGCTCTCGCATCGCGGCGTGTTTGGCGGCGGTGATATCGGTCAGGATGCCACTGATGATGTGTGGATGGGCCGGGTCGATAGGGAGGGCGGTCAGACGCAACCAGCGCAATCCATCCGTGGCGCGGATGACTCGAAATTCGCTGTTGAGAGCTTGCCGCGGTTGGTTGGTGAAGATCGACAACAGGCGCAGCAAATCGTCTGCAACCACGTGATTGAAACAGTCGCCCAGCCGATGCTGCTGCGCTGCTTCCACATTCAAATACTGAGCAGCCGTGGCGGACAACACCATGCGTGAGCTTTCGGGCTCAAACCACCATCGACCGAAAGATGCGGCCTCTTCGAGCGCGATTGGCACATCGCCATTTGTCAAGGCCAGTTGCAATCGTGATGAAAACCAGGGACTCTGAGCCGGCAGTGCATTGGCGTTCAAAATTTCTGACATGATGGCCTTACTGAGTGATTACGCCATCAGCGAAGCATCTTCTGTGCCACGGAAAACAAAGGCATTTGGTTGTTGGCAATAAGTCAATACCCTTGTGTTGCACTAAGGCGGTGCGATGTGGGCATTGCGCCATGCTGGCGTTGCCCACCTGCTGCGAAGGATAAGGTCATGCTTATACAGCTTACGCCAGTAAGCCACCGTGCTACGATGAATGCACCTCAACCCACATCATCCATTCAGGAGTGCGCCATGCTGGTAACCGTCTCTGAAAAAGGCCAATTGGTGATTCCTGCGAGACTACGCCGCCTGCTGGGCATCACCCCCGGAACACGGCTGAACATCTTGCCCGATGCCGGTGGCTTCCGGGCTTTGGTCGATGATGACCGCAAAACCAGACGTGCCGCCGACTGTGTTGGCATTGCCGGGTATACCGGCCCGGCAGTTTCTGCTCAAGACATGGACGTTGCCAAATTTGCGACCAAAACATGATCGCCCTTGACACCAACATCCTGGCAAGACTGGTCACCAATGACGACCCTGTGCAAGCCCGTCAGTCAGCTGCGCTGATGGATGCTGGTCATGCGCTGTTTGTGCCCTTGACCGTTACGCTTGAGCCTGAATGGGTGTTGCGTGGTGCCTACCGGCTTGACAAAGCGGCCATCGTCAGATCGTTCGAGGCGCTGCTGTCCATACGAAATCTGGCTTTCGAGCGGCAGGCAGATGTCGAACAGGCCCTTCAAAACTATCAATCGGGCTTTGATTTTTCTGACGCGCTGCACCATGCTGGCGCTACGGGCTGCCAAGCGTTGGTGAGTTTTGATCAAAAGCTCAAAAAGTTGGCAAGCAAATCAAAATTAGCGCCACCGGTGATGGCCCCTGGCGACATTTGATCTGCATCCTCAAAACGCCCAAGTCAACGCCACATAAGCCAACTGCCTGGAAGGCAGTTGCGCCAGCACCGCCTGCGCCGGGCCGCCATAAACCCGCACACCGCCTTGCACCTGCACCCGGTCACCCTGCCAGGTCAACGCTGCCGTGACCACCCGGCCCTGATCGGCGGGGGTGTAGAGCAGATCCAGAGAGGGTTTCCAGGCTTCTTTTTGCCAGCTCAGGCGCAGATACACATTGCTGCGGCGCAGGTTTTGTGACACCCCAAAAGCTTGCGCCTGCCAGGCCAGGTTGCCCGCCACAGCGGCTGCGGGTGCACCCCTGGCTGCCAGGGCACTGAGCTGACGGTTGCGTTGCGTCCAGTTGCTCCACTGCGCATCACTGGGTGCACTGCCGTCCCACCAGGCTTCTGCCAGCAGGCTGAGCTGCTCTTGGTTCGTCCAGGTGCCACCGACCAGCCATTGGGTCACGTTCTGTGCCGAGCTTGGCTGCCAGGGGTTGCGGGCCACCAGAGCGGTGGCGCTGGGGTCGATGGCTTGGCTGTCAACTTGTTTTGAAAACCGCAGCGAGCTGTGCAGCTCCAGCGCCTCATTGGTCACCCAGGCCAGCGCGGCACCTCCGCTGGCTCCGCTGCGTGCGCCCAGGCGGGCAAAGCCGTAGGCATCGGCTGCGCCAAAGCGCTGGTACAGCCGCGCGGCCAGGGCGGGCTCTTGTGCGCCTGGTGCGTTCACCGATGCCGTGGGGTTGACCCAGACCAGAGACCACGCCGTGTCGGCATCAAAGTGCTCAGCCACCAGCATCGGGCGGCCCTCTGGCGTGCTCGACACCAGTGCACGGCGCACCTCCTGCTGCACCATGTCGTTCGGGCGGTAGCCATAGCCCACATCCCAGCTGACAATTTTTTTGCCCGCGCTGAACTGCCAGGCCCCGGCATCGTGCGAGGCAAACAACTCGTTGACCCAGGCACGGCTGTCGGTGGCACTGCCGTCCTGGCGCTGCTGTTGCAAGGTCAGCACACCGGTGAGCCCTTGGCCGCTGGCACGCAATTCGGTCTCAAGCATCACCCCGTTCACCGGCAGAGCGGCCAGGCCTGCTTGCAAACTATGGGCTGCGGCCAGCGGGCCAGCGGTATTGGCCTGACGGCCATCCCACTGCAGCCGTACCTGGCCACTGATCGGCGGCGCAGTTTCTTGCGCCTGGGCCGCGCCGCACACTGCCAACAGCACCATGGCGAATCGGTTCAAGGCCATGGCTTACTCCAGCGGTGGGTTACGCACCAGAAACATCGGGTTCAGCCACTCCGGCGGCACTTGGCGCAGCTTGCGGCTGAGGTAGCGCACATGGGTGACCTTGTGGTTGCTGACCTGGTCGGTCAGCACCATCTCCAGCACCATGGTGGGGGCGGCGGGCTTGTCCATCACAAACGTGGCCTGCTTGGCCAGTTTGTCAGACAGCACGTACAAGTCAGCCCGCACCGGCTCAAAGCGAGTTTTGCCGATCCACAACTCGATGCGCTGGTAGGTCACGCCTTTGCGGGTGGCGTTCAGGCTCAGGTGCAGGCAGGTCTGTTTGGCGGTGGCATCACAGGGCTCCTCACCCAGCAGTTTGCCGGTGTAATCGTCAGCCCAGCTCATGGTGGCGACATCACCGGTGGAGGCATCACCCAGCAGCTTTTGCATCGGGGTGATGCGCAAGGGGCGCTGGCTGCCCGGCATCAGCAGCCAGAAATCGTCACCCAGCATCAGCACCTTCTGGCCTTTTTCGGCCGGGCTTTGCATCACCACCAAGGACTGGCGGCCAGCTTGGGCAAACACGGTGTAGCGGCGCTCCTTGTCGGGCGTGCCATCGGCGTTGGTCACGTTGATCTGGGTGTCGACCTGCAGGTTTTCGGCGGTCATGCGGTACTTGTCGGTGGCTTTGAGCAGGGTGGGCACATCCTGGGCGAAGGCCTGTCCCGCCAACAAAACCAAGGGTAAAAGGGTGATGA
>VIKI01000209.1 GCA_008080595.1 Comamonadaceae bacterium | reverse complement strand
TGCATGCGGTTTTTGCGGTGAGGCAGTCATCGCAAAAGAGGTGGCGGATCATCTTCAATGCCCAGGAGCTTGTATATAGTCAAAATTGACTGGTTGACAGCCGGTCTTGGTTGCGTTCAGTCTTCTTTTCACCGGATTGCTATCATGCGCAGCTTTCCTCAAGGTCGTGCCATTGGAGTCCGGCCCATTTGATGCTCCAACGTATGACACTGTTCGCACACCTTTCTCCCACCGTTGGCTTTATCGCCCGCCAGGCGACGGTTGCGCTGCTTTATTTCGTCCTCGGCAAGGCGGGCATGGCGATGGCCCTTGATGGCACCCCTGTGACCCCGTTCTGGCCGCCCGCCGGTTTTGCCCTGGTGGTCATCCTGGCTTATGGTTACTCCATGGCGTTTGGCATCGCCATCGGTTCCTTCGCACTGTGCCTTTCCGTGGGTCTCCCGCCGGTGGTGTCTCTGGCGATTGGCATTGGCAACAATTTCGAGTACCTCGGCGGTGCGCTCTTGTTGCGCCGCCTAGCCGGATTTCATCTCGCCATGGATCGCCGTCGGGATGTCTTTGCGCTGATCTTTTTTGCGGCTACCCTTTCTACGACCTTCAGCGCATTTCCCGGCTTGCTCGTGTTGATTCTGGGTGGCGCTGAGTCCTGGAGCAACTTTGGCTGGTCCTTCCTGAAGTGGTGGCAAGGCGGCATGACCGGGGTGCTGTTGATGGCACCACCCCTGCTGGTCTGGTTCACCCAACCGCGCCCACGCTACTCCGTCAGGCAAGCCGCCGAGGCGGCTGCATTGCTGGTCACCATGATATTGATGTGGGGTGCGATTTTTCTCATTCCGATGCGCCAGGAACAAGGTTACTACCCGGCAGCGCTGGCCGTCTTTCCCTTCGTCATCTGGGGTGCCGTGCGCTTTGGCTTGCTGGGCGTTGGTCTGGTGAACCTGATCAATGCGCTGATTGCGCACTATGGCAGCAGTCAGGGTGTCGGGCCTTTTGCGGGCGGCTCCCCCATCGACGGCGTTGTGCGCTGGTATCTCTTTACCAACGTGGTCTGCTCGGTCGGGCTGCTCTTGGCGGCCACCATCACCGCAGAGCGGCAAGCCCGCAAGGAACTGAAGGAATCTCACGACGAGTTAGAGAGTAAGGTCGTTGAGCGCACGGCAGAATTGGCCAATACCAATGCCGACCTGCAACAGGAAATGGCCACGCGCGAACGATTGGAGTCGGCGTTGATCCAGGTCAGTGAAGAGCAGCAAAAGAGCATCGGGCGCGACCTGCACGACGGATTGGGCCAGCACTTGACCAGCATTGCATTTTTCGGCGCGGCCTTGCAGCAGAAACTGGATGCCCAGCAGCGCCCCGAGGCTGGGGCGGCGCAGAGAATCGTGGACTTGGTCAACCAGTCCATTGACATGACCCGCAGGGTTTCCCATGGTCTCTATCCGGCGGCCCTCGAATCCCAGGGGCTGACTGCGGCACTGGAAGAATTGGCGGACAACACCCGTTCGCTGAAGGGCATCGGCTGTGATTTGCGTGCCGACCCGGCGATGCACATCAACGATCCGGAGGTTGCGATCAATTTGTACCGGGTCGTCCAGGAGGCCATCCATAACGCCGTCAAACACGGCAAGGCCCGCCATGTACGGATTGAGCTGGGTTGTAGCGATGGTCAGTGCCGTCTTTCGATCAGCGACGACGGCATCGGCATGGATCCAGAATGGATCGGGCAAAGCCTCGGCTTGGGGATGTGCAGCCTGCGTGCGCGTGCCAGCTTGGTTGGCGGATCCCTTGAAATTGAAGCCAACCCCCAGGGAGGCACCACGGTGGCCGTCATCTACCCCGCTGAAAGAGAAAAATGAACCACGGCAACATCACCGGGCATGGCAAGGCCCGCATCCTGATCGTGGACGATCACCCCATCGTGTGTGAAGGCATGGCCCAGTTTCTCAACCTTCAGGAGAACCTTCATCTTTGCTGCCAGGCTGCCAACGCCGATGAGGCCCTGGCGGCCATGTCGGCCTGCAATCATGCCGTGGCCATCGTCGATATTTCGCTGGATGGAGATACGGGGCTGGATTTGATCAAAACGCTACGTCGGCGTTATCCAGACCTTGCCATCCTGACCCTGAGCATGCATGACGAATCCCTCTTTGCCGAGCGCGCCCTGCGCTCGGGGGCCAATGGCTATCTCATGAAGCAAGAGGGCACCAAAAGCATCCTGCAAGCCGTGCAGCAGGTTCTGGCGGGACGGGTTTACCTCAGCGCAGCCATGCAAAACACGCTGACACAACGACTGGATGCGCCGCAAGACGATGACCATTCGCTGATCTCGGGTCTGAGTGCGCGCGAGTTTGAAGTGCTGCATCTCATCGGCCTGGGTTTCGGCACCCGTCAGATTGCCGAAAAACTCAACCGCAGTGTCAAGACCATCGAGGCGCATCGTGCCAACCTCAAGGAAAAGCTCCAGTTGGCCAGCGGCACGGAGTTGTTGTCATTTGCCATTCGCTGGTTCGATAACAACTGATCTTCTGCCCACTGCCCTGTATCAGAAAGGGTGAACGTTCTGCGCAGAATAGGGGGCTCCCCTATGGTTTGCGCTGAGGGCGTTGGCTAAGCTCCTAGGCTGAAATGAATGTCATCGCACCTGCGATGGTTTCATTTTCCCACGGGAGATTTTTCCATGTGTTTCCTTGCCCATGCCTTTGCAGTATTTTGTATTTGAAATGCATTCCTTACGTTGTTTGATTGTGGATGACCACGCGCTGTTTCGCTCAGGCTTGTGCCTGGTGTTGCAGGCGGGTTTGCCGAATGTTGAGGTGCTGGAGGCCGCTTCCATGGAGCAGGCGGTGCGGGTGACGGGTGAGCCGCCCGATCTGGTGTTGCTGGATGTTCAGTTGCAGGGGGTCAATGGGCTGGAGGGACTGGGTTTGCTGCAACAGCGCTGGCCCAACGTTCCGGTGGTGATGTTGTCGTCCCTTGTTGAGCCTGACACCATCGCGCTGGCCCTGTCGCGTGGGGCCAGGGCTTTCGTATCCAAGGGGGATACCAGTGCCAGGATCATTGAGGTCATCAAACAAAGCCTGGTACAACCCATTGCCCCCAATGACAGGAAACGCAGCCGTACCCCCAGCGCTGTGGCTGCAAGCCAGTCGCCACGACTGACCCCGCGCCAATGCGAGGTGCTGGACTTGTTGTGCCAGGGGTTGCCCAACAAAATGATTGCGCGTCGCCTCGTGGTGTCAGAATTCACCGTGCGTGGGCATGTGCAGGCGATTCTGGGCCTGTTGGGGGTATCCAGCCGCTCACAGGCCACGTTTGCCGCACGTCAACACAAGCTGATCGGCTAGTGCGCAGTTTTTGGCAAATTTCTGAGGAGCATTTGCTGATTGAGCAGTTGCGCTTGCTGCTGCGCAATGTGCGGCCATCCATGGTCGCCATCGTTCCACTGGCCGGGATCCTGGTGTGGGTTTTGTCGGTGGACAGCAACCGGCTGCGCCTGCTGACCTGGGCCGTGGCGGTGATCGCCTCAAGATTGCTCACCTTCTGGTATGCGCAGCGCACCCTGGTGGCCGATCTCTCAGGCGGGCGGGCCCAGCGAGAGGTGCTCGTACTGATGCTGTTGAAGGTGATTGATGGTGTGGCTTGGGGCGCACTGGCCTGGGTGGCTCTGGATGGCTCCACCTTGGTCAACGGTGTGCTGGTGATGTCCGTCATGGCCGGTGTGACCAACAGCGCCATGGCAGCCATGGCGGTGGTGCCGCCCGTTTTCCTGGCCTTTGGCTTGTTTGCCTTGTCCGGCCTGGCCCTCAAGCTGTGGCTGATGCCAGACCCGGCGTATGGCGCGATGGCCTGGATTTCAGTGGTGTACGTTGGCTTGTTGCTGTCCCAGTCCCGGATCAGCGCTCGCGCAGCCCGTGCGGCCATTCAGCTGCGCTTTGAGAACATAGATTTGATTGAACGCCTGCGGGTGGAGACCAACAAGGCCCAGGAAGCGCACCGGGAGGCCGAGCTCGCCAACCTGGCCAAAACCAAGTTCCTGGCAGCGGCCAGCCATGACCTGCGCCAACCCATTCACGCCCAGGGCCTGTTCATTGACGTGTTGTCACACACGCCACTGTCACCCCAGCAAAGCGGTTTGTTGGCCAGCACCCGATCTGCCTGGCTGGCATCGAGCGACATGCTCAACACCTTGCTTGACTTCTCGCGCATTGAGGCCGGTGTGGTACACCCCAATGTGCGGCCTTTTCACCTGCAAGACCTGCTCCACAAGATCGAGAACGACCTGGCCCCGCTGGCCGATGCCAAGGGCCTGGTGTATCGCTCAAGGGAAACCGCTGTGGCGGTGAATTCCGATGCCCTGCTGGTGGAGATGATTCTGCGCAACCTGGTCTCCAATGCCATTCGTTATAGCGAGCATGGCGGCGTGTTGGTGGCCTGCCGCAGGCGCGGCCATGGCGTGGCGGTAGAGGTCTGGGACACCGGGATTGGCGTTGCCGAGGCTGACCAGGAGGCCATTTTTTCCGAGTTCCATCAATTGGGCAACCCGGAGCGTGACCGCAACAAGGGCCTGGGCCTGGGGCTGGCGATTGCCCAAGGTCTGGCCAAAACCCTTGGTCATGACCTGACGATGTCATCCCGGCTGGGGCGTGGCAGCGTGTTTCGGCTGACCCTGCCGCTGGCCCATGCGACGGTGATCGAACCGCCGTCGGCCCCGGTGGGGCGGCGACTGGCACAGCAGCATGTGCTGGTGATCGACGATGACGCGGTGGTGTGCAGTGCCATGGCGCAGTTGCTGCAAAGCTGGGGCTGTAGCTGTGACACCGCAGAATCGATTGAAGAGGCGCTGAGCATTGTCCGTGTGAGGCGACCTGACATCCTCATCAGCGACTACCGTTTGCGCGAGCAGCGCACCGGAGCCCAGGCCATTGCCGAGCTGCGCACCTTGCTCGGCCCCAATACCCCCGCGCTGATGGTCACCGGTGACACGGCTCCTGACCGCCTGCGTGAAGCCCTGGCCAGCGGCATTCCCTTGTTGCACAAGCCGGTGAACCCCGAGCTTCTGTACCGGGCCATGGTGGATGTGCTGAAATAAAGAGACATGGCTCATCGTGGCTGCCCTTTTCAAGGCTTTGCCCAGATGCAGTAAGCGCAAGAAGCTAGTGCGCCAGCGTAAGCCGGTAAATCGTAGTTGATGAAAGTTCAATACAGAGAAG
>VIKI01000208.1 GCA_008080595.1 Comamonadaceae bacterium | reverse complement strand
ATTTATAGCTGCTTGCGCAGACTGTATCTGCGTCAGGCCCTGTTTTAATGTGATCACTTCGGCAATCTGGTCACCTACGGTCATCAAGGGGTTCAAGGCCGTCATCGGCTCCTGAAAAATCATGGCAATGTCGCGGCCACGCACCTGGCGCAACTCTTGCTCCTTCAATGAGAGCAAGTCACGCCCATTGAAAATGGCTTCTCCGCTGATTTGGGCATTTTCAACCAAGCGCAACAAGCTCAGGGCAGAGACGGTTTTGCCCGAGCCAGACTCCCCCACCAGCGCCACTTTTTCACCTGCGGCGATAGAAAAGTCAATTCCGTGCACCACCGCCTTGCCAGCAAAAGACACACTTAAACCCCGCACCTCCAGCAAGGCTTTCAGGGGTGTTGATGGCGAAGCACTCATTGATCGGCCTTTCGGGGATCCAGCGCGTCACGCAGCGCATCCCCCATGAAGGTGAGCAAGAGCAACCAGGCCCAAAAAGTCCAGCGATGTCAGCGCCAGAATGGCCCCACTCATGCGAAAGGGTAAAAACGTCACCACCGGGGTCATGCTGTTGGGCAGCAAGTGCCGGGTGATGATGTGCCAATGGCTCACACCCAGCGAACGCGCAGCCCGCACGTAATCGAGCTGGCGGTTGCGCAAAAATTCGGCGCGCACGTAGTCTGACAAACCCATCCAGCCAAACAAGCTCAACAAAATCAACAACAAACCCAAGCTGGGTGCAAACACCGCGCTGAAGATGATCAACAGGTACAACTCCGGCATGGAGCCCCAAATCTCGATCAAGCGCTGAAACGCCAAGTCGGTCTTGCCGCCAAAAAAACCTTGGATGGCCCCGGTGATGATGCCCAGCAAGGTGCCGGTCGCCGTCAAGGCCAGCGCAAACAACACACTGACGCGAAAGCCATAGATCAATTGCGCCAGCAAATCCCGCCCCCGGTCATCGGTACCCAGCCAGTTGTCAAGCGTGGGCGGCGAAGGGTTGGGCGCTTTGGCAAAGTAATTCAGGGTTTTAGGACCGTAAGGGTTGGGGGCAAACAGTGCCCAGTTTCCGTTTTGCCCAAGTCGCTCACGGATGAACGGATCCAGGTAATCGGTGGGGGTGTCAAAGTCACCGCCAAAGGTTTTCTCTGAATACTCTTTCACCATGGGAAAGTACAACTCCCCTTGGTAACGCACCAGCAGTGGCCGGTCATTGCTGATCAGTTCGGCCACCAGGCTCAGGCCTACCAAACAGCAAAAAATCAGCAAACTCCAATAACCCAAGCGGTTGCGCTTGAAGCGCAGCCAGGCACGTTGGGATGGACTGAGGCTGGGCGAAATAGGCTTAGTCAAACTTGACACGGGGGTCGACCCAAACATAGGACAAATCGGAAATCAGCTTGGTCACCAAACCGATCAAGGTAAAAAAATACAGCGTCCCCAGCACCACCGGGTAGTCACGCCGGATCACACTCTCATAACTCAACAGCCCCAGACCATCGAGTGAAAACAGGGTTTCAATCAACAGCGAACCGGTGAAAAACGCACCGATAAAAGCCGCCGGAAAACCGGTGATGATGGGAATCAGCGCATTGCGAAACACATGACCCCACAAGACCTGACGCTCATCAAGCCCCTTTGCGCGTGCAGTCACCACATACTGCTTGCGAATTTCTTCCAGAAAGGCATTTTTGGTCAGCATGGTGGTCACGGCAAAACTGCCCAGCACCATGGCCGTCACCGGCATGGCAATATGCCAGAGGTAGTCCACCACCCGTGCACCCCAGCTCAGTTCTTCCCAGTGGCTGCTGGTCAACCCCCGTAGCGGAAACCATTGCAATTGCCCGCCAAAAATCACCAACAAGGCCACTCCGAGCACAAAGCCGGGAATGGCATAACCCAGCAACACCAGCAAGGTGGTTACAAAGTCAAAGCGTGACCCGGCACGCACGGCCTTGGCCACGCCCAAGGGCACGGCGATCAAATAACTGATGAAAAACGTCCACAAGCCCAGACTGATCGACACCGGCAGTTTTTCCCACATCAACTCGGCCACACTTTTGTTCTGGAAAAAACTGCGCCCCAAATCGAACCGGGCAAATTGACCGAGCATCTGGAAAAACCGCTCATGTGCCGGTTTGTCAAAACCATACAGGGCCTTGATCTGCTCAATCCGCTTGGGGTCGACGCCTTGTGCGCCCCGGTAACTCAAGCCGCCGGATTCAGCTGCAGCCCCTTTGCCCACACCGGCTTTGGCCTCTGCCAGATATTGCTCCACCGGGCCACCGGGCACAAACTGGATCACCACAAAGGTGAGCAACAGCACGCCAAATAAGGTGGGGATCATCAGCAACAAGCGTTTGAGGATATAGCTGGCCATGGTTTACTGCGCTTTCAGTGGCTTGGCCCACCAGGTGTCAATGGCCCAGCTCTCGCCTTGGGCATAAGGCGGCATGCTTGCTGGTTGAGCCAAGCGCCAATCATTGAAGACCATGCGATGGGTCGTTGCTGACCACTGGGGGATCAGGTAATGATGGTGCGCAATCACTCGTTCCAAGGCACGGCAAGCTGGCAACAGTTCGTCCTTGGATTTGGCACTGGTCATATGGACAATCAGAGCGTCCACGGCAGGACTATTGACACCAGAAAGGTTACCCGAACCCTCAGAATTGGCCGCCTTGCTGCCAAACATATCCGCGTACTCCTGACCGGGACTGTGAGTTCCCGGAAAATTGATGGAAATGATTTCAAAATCAAATTTATCCATTCGCTGCTGATAAAGAGCGAAATCAACTGACCGAAAAGTCAGCCTGATACCGAGTTTTTCAAGGCTACGTGCCCAAGGGGCGGTCAAGCGTGCGCTGCCTTCGTTGCTGTCAAGGTACTCCACCTCGAACACCTTGTCCTGTGCATTGCGCAATGCGCCGTTGCGAACCTCCCATCCAGCCTCTTTCAGCAAGGCTTGCGCCTGACGCAAATTGCCACGCAGAGATGAGGGTGGATCGGTGCGCGGGGGCTGGGTCATGGGGCCAAACACCTCGGTTGGAACCGCGTTGCGCCAAGGTTCCAGCAATACCAACTCTTGTGTAGAGGGCAATCCCGAGGCCTGACAGTCGGTGTTGCCAAACAAGCCATTCACCCGCTGGTACGAGTTGTAAAACATCTGGCGGTTCATCCACTCGTAATCCATGGCCAATCCCAGCGCCTGGCGCACCCGCACATCCTTGAACTTCTCGCGTCGGGTATTGATCACGTAGCTCTGAAAACCTGTGGGCAGGCGATGCTGGTATTCGCGTTTGACCAACTCGCCGCTGTCAAAGCGTTTGCCATTGACCCGGCGCGCCCAGTCGCCCGCTGAAGAAAACCGCATCAAATCAAATTCCCCGGCTTTCAAGGCTTCCAATCGGGCGGTATTGTCCTTGTAGATCTTGACGGTGATGCGCTCAAAATTGGCCGTACCACGGCGCACATTCAGGTCTTTGGCCCAGTAGTTGGGGTCGCGCACATAGGTGATGTCTTTGCCAAAACGCACCGGGCCTATTTTGTAAGGGCCGCTGCCAATAGGGGTGTCGGTCACGATCTCATCGAAGCGTTTGGTTTTGCCGTTTTCTCGTCCCCAGGCGCGGCTGAATACCGGCAAACCGCCCACCGTCAAAGGCAGTTCACGGTTGGGTTTTTTGAAGCGGTAACGCAGCGTGCGTTCGTCCAGCACATCCAACCCGGCCACATCGTCCAGCAAGGTCTTGTAGGCAGGTGATGCATAAGGCCCCATCAGCATGTCAAAGCTGTACTTCACATCCGCGGCCAGCACGGCATCGCCATTGTGGAAACGTGCTTCTGGTCGAAGTTTGAAGCTTGCGCTTAAGCCATCCGCAGACACCGTCACATCCTGCGCCAACAAACCGTAGCCCGAGCCGGTTTCGTCCAGGGATCCGGTCAGCAAGCTGTCAAACATCACCTCAGCCAAATAGGCCGGATATGAACCCTTGATGGTGAACGGGTTGTATTTGTCAAAAGTGGACAAGCGCAGGTTGCTGACCAAACGCAACTCGCCACCTTTGGGGGCAGCGGGGTTGACGTATTCAAAGTGCGAAAAATGGGCTGGATACTTCAAATCGCCCCACAAGGCATAGCCGTGTGCAGCCCATGCGGGATTGATCCAACTCAAAACGACTAAAAAAAGCAAGCTGCGCATGCGACAATTCTGCATCATTTGTCACTGTTTTCAGATCGGCAGGCTTGCCAAATCCGCAGTGATTCGACAGACGTTACAAGACTAAGAGGTTGTTATGGGTTTTCTGACCGGCAAAAAATTTCTCATCACTGGCGTGTTATCCAACCGCTCCATTGCCTATGGCATTGCCAAGGCTTGCCACGCGCAAGGAGCCGAATTGGCCTTCAGCTATGTGGGTGAGCGTTTCAAAGATCGCATCACCGAGTTTGCCGCCGACTTCAACTCCAAGCTGATTTTTGATTGTGATGTGGGTGACGATGCCCAAATTGACAAGCTGTTCAAGGATTTGTCAGCCCATTGGCCGACGTTTGACGGTTTTGTGCACAGCATTGGTTTTGCCCCGCGTGAGGCCATTGCCGGCAATTTCCTGGATGGCTTGACACGTGAAAACTTCCGCATTGCGCATGACATCAGCGCCTACAGTTTCCCGGCCATGGCCAAGGCTGCCCTGCCGTATTTGAACAACACCGCCTCTTTGCTGACACTGACCTACCTGGGGGGCGTGCGCGTGGTACCCAGTTACAACACCATGGGGCTGGCCAAGGCATCACTGGAATCCTCTGTGCGCTATCTGGCTGATGCCATCGGCTCCAAAGGCATTCGTGTGAATGGCTTGAGTGCAGGGGCCATCAAAACCCTGGCCGCCAGTGGCATCAAGGATTTTGGCAAGCTGTTGAGCATCTCCGCGGCAGCCTCCCCGCTGAAACGCAATGTGACGATTGACGAAGTTGGCAATGTGGCCGCCTTCTTGCTCAGCGACCTGGCCTCGGGCATGACCGGTCAAATCTCCTACGTGGATTGCGGCGTGAGTCAGACCGCCGTGGCCGTGGTGGAAACCGGTTCTTGATAAAAACAGCTTCTAGCGCCCGTCAATCAAGCGCAAGAAGCTACATTTTTAATAGTATCAAAGAGCCACACAGTCGGCATAATAGCGCGACTGTCCATCTGCGCCCTGCTCTTCCACCAGGCCATGAATGTCGGTTTCAAACCCAGGGCACTGGGTGTTGAACTCGCGTGAAAATTTCAGGTAATCCACAATCTTTTTGTTGAACACCTCGCCTGGAATCAACAAGGGAATGCCGGGCGGATACGGTGTCACCAAGCCCACGGTGACACGGCCTTCCAGGTGGTCGATTTCAACCCGTTCGGTTTTCCGCAACGCGATATGCGCATAGGCATCACTCGGTTTCATGGCGGGTGTCAGGTCGCTCAAATACATGTCGGTGGTCAAGCGGGCAATGTCGTACTTGGCATACAGCTGGTGAATGTGCTGGCACAAATCCGCCAGGCCCATGTTTTCATAGCGCGGGTATTTCTGGCAAAACTAGGGCAAGATGCGCCACATCGGCTGGTTTTTGGCGTAGTCGTCCTTGAATTGCTGCAAGGCGGTCAACATGCTGTTCCAGCGGCCCTTGGTGATGCCAATGGTGAACATGATGAAAAAGCTGTAGAGCCCGGTTTTTTCCACCACCACACC
>VIKI01000207.1:11949-17181 GCA_008080595.1 Comamonadaceae bacterium | reverse complement strand
TCAAACGATGCCAGCATCGGCCCGTCGCCCCACTGCGAGGATTGCAGCACGGCGGTGACGAGTTCAATCTCACGCGGGCCGCAGTCGGGCTCAAACAGGGAAATGACATCAACTTCCATGATCAATCCTCAGTCAGAATCAATGCGGTGGCCTCAAGCGGCTGCTCGGTCACACTCCAGCAATGGCCATTGGAGGTGGCGAGGTAGATGCGCCGATGGCCCAGCTTCAGCGCCGGGGTTTCGTCACGCATGTCCATGGCATCCACCACCACCACACGCATGGCCGGATCACGGGCACGCCAAAGGGCTGCGGCATCGCGCAGGGAAGAGGCCGCGCCAATCACTTCGCTGGCGTTGCGCAGGTAGTCGGGGGTGATGGCCATGATGACTCCTTAGTCTTCGCCAGTGATTGGCAGGCGACGGGCTTCCACGGTGATCGGCAAGGCGGTGTCGGCGGGCATCTCGGGCAGGTCAAACTGCCAGCCGTTGGCCAGCGTGACCAGGCCGCCCCACATGCCGGGCTTGACCATGGCGGTGATGGGTTCCTCCAGGTCTTTTTTCGGCACATAGCCGGTCAGCACACCTTTGCTGTCTTTGCGGATCATCAGTTTCATGGGGGGCTCCTGGTAGGGGTAAATAGAAGGTCAAGGGGTGCTTTAAGGAGCAGTCAAAATTTCTTCGCGCAGCAGGGGTTCCAGCAGCGCAGGCAGTGTGTTGAGCAGGGTGTCGATGTCTTCCTGCGTGTTGCTTCGGCCAAGCGAAAAGCGCACGGCGGCCAGGGCCTCTTCGGTGGGCACACCCATGGCGGTCAACACTTGGGAGGCCTGGCTGCCACCCGATGAGCAGGCTGCACCGCTGGAGGCCGCAATGTTCAGGCGATCCAGCCGCTGCAACACCACATCAACTGAAAGCTGACCAAAGCGCAGGTAACTGGTGCCAGGCAGGCGTGGCACGCTGGTGCACCAGATGTGGGTGTCTGGCAGGGCTTGGCGCAGGCCGGTTTCCAGCGCATCACGCAAGCTGGCAACACGTTGAGCCTCAAGGTCAATGTCGCCCAGCAGCTCCAGTGCGGCCGCCATGCCCACAATGCCGGGCAGGTTTTCGGTACCACCACGTCGTCCACGCTCCTGGCTGCCCAGGGTCTGCGGCAGCAGTGTCACGCCCTGGCGCAGCAGCAGCGCCCCGACCCCCTTGGGGCCTTGAAATTTGTGCGCTGACAGCGACACCGCATCAGCGCCACAGGCCGCAAAATTGAACGGCAGTTTGCCAATCAGCTGGGTGGCATCCACATGCAGGCGTGCCCCGGCGGCCTGGGTCAGGGCGGCTACCTCGGCCACCGGCATCAGCACCCCGGTTTCGTTGTTGGCGGCCATCAGCGAGACCAGGGCCACATCGGGGCCGATCAGCGCGGCGGCGGCGGCCAGATCCAGCGTGCCATTGGGCCGCACCGGGATCAAGTCCACCACCGTACCGGCCTCTCGCAAGGCGTGCGCCAGCTTCAGGTGGCCGGCATGTTCCACGCTGCTGAACAGCACGCGCTTGCGTTCTGGAGCGCTGGCCGCCAGCAGGCCACGCACCGCCAGATGGTTGGCCTCGGTGGCCCCGCTGGTAAAGATCACCTCGACCGGTTTGCCGCCCAGCACCCGTGCCACGGTGGCACGAGCGGTGCTCAAGACCCGTTTGGCATCTTGCCCCGGCCCATGCTGGGACGAGCTGTTGGCCCACACGCCGGAGAGGATCGGCAGCATGGCAGCAATCACCTGCGGCGCAGGCGGGGTGGTGGCGTTGTGGTCGAGGTAAATCATGGTGCAGCAGTCTGTGTGTCAGACCCAGAACTGGTGTTCGCTGTCAATACACAGCAAGTCCAGCAACACCTCGAGCGAGCTGCTCTGATGCTGGGGCTCCCAGGTGTGGTGGGCGTGGTCACGTGAGCACAAACACCACTGGCCACCCTCATGCGGCACCAGCAGGGCAATGTCAATCAGGCCACCGTTGGGGTCCACCTTGCGTGAGCAGCAGGGGCTTTGGATGCGGTAGCTCTCACCTTCATGCAACACCTGAGGTTTCACGTAGCGGTAGCGCACACGCTCTTTCAGGGCGCGTTCCACGCGGCGCACCACCCAGTCCAGCACCTGGGCGCTGGTGGGTGCGACGCTTGTGGCGGCCAGGTTCACACCGAGCCCCCGGTTTCAGGCTGCCAGCCATGCGGCACGGGAACCAGCTCAATTTCCAGGCAGCCCACCACACAGCCGTCAAACTGCACCAGGTAGACCGGCTCGTTGAGCTCCGAGGCGTGGCCAATGTTGACCACCTCACCGACCGAGCCACGGGCCGCCAGCAGGTCGTCTGCCGGGCGATCCGGGTAGCTGCCGTCGTTGACCAGGTCGTCCAGCGCCACCACATGCTGGCCCCAGGCATAGGCCGGGGCGCGGGGTTCCAGTCCGGGCAAAGGGGTGGGGGTGTTGGCGCTGGTGTTCATGTGTTTTCCTCCATCGGGGTTGCAGAACCCAAAGTGCGCAGCGCACTGGCTTTGTCGCCCAGTTGCGCCAGCACCTCGTCGGGCAGGTTGTCGAGCGTGCAGAGTTCCTTGGCACGCATGCCGACCCGGTGGCCGGATTCGACAAAGTCCACCGCGTAGATGTAGTACTGCTGCAAAAAGGTGTTGATGCTGACCACATAGCCCAGGTCACCCTTGTTGACCAATACATCGCCTACGTCGTAGCCACGGTAAGTGCCGTCGTTGCGCACCACCGAGCGGGAAATCACCCGCTCGCCAAAGTTGAAGCGTGGCGGGAATGCCAGCTCAATCTCGTTTTCATCGCGGTTGATGTCAGCCATGGCTTGCTCCCAGGTGGATGATGTGGTGCGCCAGACGCTCTTGCACGGCCTGGCGCACTTCGGGCTCTTCGTCTTCCTGCATGTTGTGCAGGGTGCTGGCATCGGCACGCTGGGCCACCTCCCAGCGCACCCGCCAATCGGCATCGTGGCTCAGGTGGGACAGCAAGGCGACCGGCAGGCGCTCGGCCACCATGCGGCGCACCTCGGCTTCGGTATCGTCTGCCATGCGCAGCAGCGCGGGCATCTCCAGGCGCTGTGCCACCCGCATGCGCACGGCGCGATCCGGGTCATGGGTCATGGTCGGCAAAATGGCCAGTGGCAGGCGTTGCGCCACCAGTTCACGCACGCCGTAGTCCGGGTCATGGCGCAAAGCGGCCAGTTCAGTCGGGGCCAGGCGCTGGGCGACGCGGATGCGCACCTCGCGGTGCGGGTCGTTCACCAGTTTGGCCAGCTGCGTTTGCGGCAAGCGCAAGGCCACTTGCAGGCGCACGGTTTCATCGGGGTCGTTGATCAGTGCGGTCAGGCGGAACACGTTGGCCCGGCGGGCGGCAATGGCACGCACTTCAAAGTAGGCATGGCCGAGTTGCTCGTCACTGAGCATCGGGTTCCAGCGAAAGAAGCGGTCAATCCGCCGCGCATAGGCATCCTGCATGCAGGCATGGCCGGGCTCACAGCCCTGGCCTTCACCCAGCGAGAGCAGGTAGCTGTATTCACAGTCGGCACAGCCAATCGGGCCACCTTGCCAGTGCTCTGCGGCAATGTCGTCTTGCGGGGCACGCACGGTGGGGGTGTTCATGGCGTGCCCCAGCCGCGTACCGGGTAAGCGGTGTTGGCCTCGGATGCGTCGCCCTTTTCATAGCGGGTCAGCACATGCCACAGCAGGGCTGCGCCGACATGATCCTGCGGGTCAAGACGGCGCAGTTCACTGAGCATCAGCTGTGCCTCGGCCATGTCGCCCAGGCGCATGTTCAGGTAGGCCAGGCCTTTGAGGGTGAACAGGTAAAAGCGTACCGCGGCATCACCGCGCGTGGCCTCGTCACCGGGGGGGGCATCACCAAACTCGGGGCCAAGCGCGGTGCGGGCAATGGCTAAAGCATCTTCGCCCATGGCCCGCGCTTTGGTCAGTTGGTGGCTGTAAAAATAAAAACGGTAGAGCGCAATCAAGGGGGCCGGATGCCTGGGCGCCGCCGCTCGCGCCTGCTCCAGCAAGGGCAGGGCTTGCTGCGGCAAATGGCGCAGCAGCCCGGCTTGGGTGATCAGTGCGTTGACCTGCGGGCTTAAGCCGCCACCAATGACCCCGTCGGCAAAAGCCGCCAGGTCATCGTCAAAGTGCAGGCCTAATGCGCTCATGATGACAACGCAGCTTCAGTGCGCCACCACGGGCGAAGGTCGGCCACGCCCGATGGAACTGACATCAATCTTGGTGACCCCGACCTTGGGCGCGGTGTCGGCACTGCTGCAGGCGCAGGCTTCTTTGTTGGGGTCAATGAAGCTCAGGCCTGATTGGGTGGCGGTCTCGATGAAGTCGATGGTGATGCCGTTGAGCAGCAGGCGGCTCTCGGCCCCCAGAAACAGGCGCACGCCACCCACTTCCAGCAGTTGCTCACCCGCCGCAGGGGCGGCTTCGGCGCTGAACTCGGACGAGTAGCCCGAGCAACCGCCTGGGGTCACGGACAGACGCAAGCCTGCACCCGTAGCCAGGCCGGAAAAACGCACGATGCGGTTGATGAATTTGGCCGCAGCAGGGGTGATGGTGACGTTGGGCAACATGATGGTGGAGGCTTTCAAAAAGGGAAGGGTCAGACTTCGGTGATGCAGTCATCTACCGGGCAGACGGAGACGCATTGCGGCTCGTCAAATTGACCATCACAGTCGGTGCATTTGCTGGCGTTGATGATGTAAACCCCCTTCTTGGCGCTGATGGCCACGTTGGGGCATTCGGGTGTGCAGGCATCGCAGCCAGTGCAGGTTTCGGTGTTGATTTTGTGAGCCATTTGGATACTCCTGTAAGGTTGATGGATGAAGAAATGGAAATCAGGCGGCCATTGCCACGCTGTCTGAAACGTGGGTGAAGGCCCCTTGGCGAATCTGGGCATCACCCCGGTGCTGGTGCACCACAGCGCCGCTGGCAATGCGGGCGCGGTAGTCGTTGAACCAGCTCAGCGCGGCTTTTTCGATGAACTCGCCCACATAAGCGTCAACCGGTTCGACCCCGGCGGCGGTGAGTTCGTCTTTCGGGCAAGCGCCAATCTTGGCCACCAGCACGGCGTGGCAGTCGTTGATGGCACGCACCACCGAGGGCAGTTGCTCGTCATCGCCCGCGCCGCCCTGGCAATACTGATCAACCCGGCGGTGGCCAACAAACAGCGCCTTGGTGGCCGAAACTTCAAACACC
>VIKI01000207.1:6234-11934 GCA_008080595.1 Comamonadaceae bacterium | reverse complement strand
CCTGGAATTCGGTGACGTGGCCAAAGTGCTCGTTCACCTTGCCGCCGCCCTTGGTGGCCACGGCCACCAGCACGGTCAGGTCATCGTTGGTTGGCACGGCGCTGGCAGCGGCCAGGGCTTCTTGTTTGGCGGCTTGCTGGGCGTTGCGTTCAATCTCTACTTTTTCCTGGTAGCTGCGGCGTTTGTCCAGGTCATAGACCACGTCCATTTGCTCCAGCTTGTCGAGCGTGAATTCTTCGCTGCGGTCTTCACCGAGCAGGCCTACTGCGTCGGCCCGGCACTGGCGGCAATGGCGCATCAGGTTGGCCCCGCCCATGCAGGCATCTTGCACGGCTTTGAGCTCAGAGGCGGTCGGGCCACGCTGGCCGGTCAGGCCAAACACGGTGCCGTATTCGGGCTCGGAGATCAGCGGCATGATGTTGTGCAGGAAGGCCCCGCGTTTCTTCACCTCGCGGTTCACCTCGATCAAGTGTTCGTCATTGATGCCGGGAATCAGCACCGAGTTGATCTTGGTCAGCACACCACGGGCGGTGAGCATTTCCAGGCCCAGCATCTGGCGTTCATGCAGAATTTTGGCGGCCTCATAACCCTTGAGGCGCTTGTGGTTGTAGAAGATCCAGGGGTAAATCTTCTCGCCCACCGCCGGGTCAACCATGTTGATGGTGATGGTGACGTGGTCGACGTTGTATTTGCAGATTTCATCGACCAAATCCGGCAGCGCCAGGCCGTTGGTGGAGATACACAGCTTCAAGTCAGGGGCCTGCTCTTGCAGCATGCGGAAGGTGTCAAAGGTTTTCTTCGGGTTGGCTAAAGCATCGCCAGGGCCAGCAATGCCGAGCACTGTCATTTGAGGAATTTCGCTGGCGACCGCCACCACTTTTTTGACGGCTTGCTCAGGCGTGAGTTTTTGCGACACCACACCAGGACGCGACTCGTTGGAGCAGTCGTATTTGCGGTTGCAGTAGTTGCACTGGATGTTGCAAGCGGGCGCTACCGCCACGTGCATGCGGGCAAAGTGGTGATGCGCTTCTTCGGAGTAACAGGGGTGGTCTTTGACCTTGTCCCAGATGTGCTGGGGCATGTCTTCAGGGCCGTCGGACGAGCCACAACTGGCCTTGCCCTCGCCGCCTGAAGTGCCACAGCCACCACCCGCTTCAGGCAGGTCGAGCTTGGCTCCGAGTGATTTGATCTGCCCGATGCTGACATATGTCTTTGCAGGGGTTGAACTGGTGTTTGCATTTGTCTGCATGAAAACCCTTTTCGCGACCGACCATGGCCGCACACAGGGTGAATAGCTAAATCCGTGCCACCTGAAAACAGGGGTTTTTGGCCTGGTTTTGTCGCATCTGGCACAGGGGTTTTGCCGCTGTGTCGGGCTGTGTCATGCGGGGCTGTCTGTGATGCGACAAAGATGACACAGGGTGGGTTTGTTGGCGTTGGGCGTGCAGAAAGTTGCCGGGGTGGGGGATTGGGGTTGGCTGTGCTGGTTGTTGTGTGCTATTTAATGTGTAGCTTCTTGCGCATGTTTTATAAGCGCTACAGCCTATTTTTATCAATTTCTGGGAGTCCCGTAGGTCAGGTTAGCAGCAGGCGTAACCCGACATCTCTGATCTTTGTTGGAAAAGAGCTTGGGTAGAGGGCTGATTTTCGTAATCCCCCCCTCACCCCCAACCCCTCTCCACCCCCGCCGGGGGGACAAGGGGTGCCAACAGCCGTATTTGGCCGAGTTTCTAAAGTGAGGCCAGACAAGGCTGCGGTCAGCAGAGCGGGAGAGCGTGGGGGAAAACTACAAAACTATGAAATCAATAGCTGCCTGCGCAAGCAAATCAAGCGTGATAGCTCATTTGTTTCTTTGAGAACGCCGGGCCTCGTGCGGGTTTGGGATGCTGATGAGTGACGGTTTTATATGAGGAATTGGGCTCTGGCGCTTATTCTGTAAGCGCAAGCAGCTATTGAGTTTGTAGCGTTTGGGTCTGCTTGGGCACAGATTTGGGTTGGTGTCCCGTTATGATCTGATGCCATCAACGGGGAAAGGCTTTCAACCCCCCTATCGCCACCGTCGACACAGGCGGTTCAGTCCAACATGGTTTATCCGCCGCGGGAGGTGTTTATGGTTTCTACGGGCATTGCAGCGCGGCGGATAAACGCGGATCGTTAGACCTCATGCGCGACCAAGTACGAACCGAGCTTGAGCTCATCGAGCCGTTCGATGAAATCGAACACGAGCACCATGCAGAAGCGCTCAGCTGGGTCAAGTCGGGCGCTGAACTGTTCAGGCTAGCAAAGCCTGCCACGCCGCCAAGGCATCTCGTTTCATACTTTGCCGTTGTCGACGAACAGAACATCCTCCTGATAGATCACAAGAATGCACAACGCTGGCTACCAGCCGGAGGCCACGTTGAGCCTCAAGAGCATCCGCGGTCAACAGTTCTGCGTGAATTGGAGGAGGAGCTTGGCTTCACATGTCCGCATCCAGTCGAAGCGCCGGTAATGATCACTTGCACGGCCACAGTTGGTCTCACGGCAGGGCATACCGATGTGTCACTGTGGTATGTGGTTCGCGCCAAACGTGAGCAGTCAATGAACTACGACGAAAACGAGTTCTCTGGGATTCGTTGGTTTCCGTTCTCCGATGTGCCGCTGGAACGATCCGATCCACATCTGGGTCGCTTCATTGCGAAACTGAGGTCTAACCCCTCCGTCTCTTACGTCGAACGTAGGGCCTCATAAGACGATCTCCATACACCCAAACTCGATTGAGATATTTCTATGCAACCTACCGTAGCTGTCTTCGGAATTCTTAGATTCCCACCTGAACAAATCCCAGAGATTCGTCCCCACCTGCGAACCTTGGTCGAGATGACCTACCGAAACGATGGGTGCATTGCCTACGATGTAGCTGAAGATCCATTTGATCCCGGGCTTATTCGCTTCTCCGAACTGTGGCCGGATCACGAATGCCTTGCTCGGCATCTACAGGCTCCGCATATTGAACCTTGGCGGGCCGTTGCTCGCCGTTGTGGTTTGCTTGACCGAAAGTTCACTGCGTATGACATCACTGGTTCACGTAGTGTTTAAGGCATCGTGTGGCCCAGCCCTGCGGTGCAGGGAACGCTGCGCGATATAGCCGCGTAGCGCCGGTCACCTCCACGTTGGGCCTCTTTATGAAACCGCATCGCGCACTCTTCGGCTTCTTGGTTTTTGCCATCTGCACATTCTCGGTCGCAGGCGAGTTTCAGCCGGTGGAGGTCGGAACAAGTTTCTTGCGGGAACGCCTGGCGGTCGTGAAGAGTGAGTCGCTTTCCTTGCGTACCCTGCTTGAAACTTCAAACCCCAACGAGGCGAAGAGAGCGGAAATTTCCAAACGTCTAGCCGCCCTTGCCGCCGAGGAGAAGAAGCTCACTGGCGAGCTTGAAAGCGCAAGAGAACAATCGCGTTCGCCGTACATCACATACGCCGCTCCTGTGCCAGAAACAAAGTGAGAAGCGGCCCAATCCATCATTCGAGCAGACCTGTGCAAAAAGCCGCGTAGGTCGCTCAATTCAAACGGTGTGCCGTAGGTAAGCTCAAGGCGAGGATTGAAGAGACCAGCCTTGCCATCAAAGCGATGGTGACGGTAGACGATGACAAAAATCCGCCGCCACCGTGTTTCGCAAACGGACGCGCCGCGACATAGCGCAAGGTTTCATTGCCACCCGCAGCAGAGCTGGTTAAGTTTGAGTTTCATATGAGAAATCGGACTCTGGCGCTTACTCTGTATGCGCAAGAAGCTATTGACTTGGTAGCGTTTGGCGGGCTGCTTCAGGAATATAGGCATAAATAACCCGCAATGGTTGTCTGCTATCGAACCATGTGATGCCAGTCGGACGGTGGGGGGATGGATGTCTGATGACGATCAAGAGTTCATATTTCAAGCGCTATCAAATCATCCATGTTTATCGAAGTTACTATGATTTATCATTGTTATCTGTCAATTAGATAAACCATAGTAAGCTCACTCAATATGAACCCTCTGATCAACCCTTTCTCGCCTGGTGCAGGCAATCAACCGCCGGAGCTGGCTGGTCGTGCTGAATTGTTGAGGCGTGTCGAAATTCTGCTGGCTCGCGTTAAAGCCGGTCGCAGTGAGCAAAGCATGTTCATGGTGGGGTTGCGGGGTGTTGGCAAAACCGTGCTGCTCAACCGAGTGCGCGAAATCGCTGTGGCTCAGGGCTATCAGGCCTTGTTGATTGAAGCCCACGAAAACAAGCCTCTGCCGCAACTGCTGCTGCCACCCTTGCGCCAAACCCTTTTTGCGCTGGATCGTATGCAAAACGTCAGCCAAAAGGTCAAACGTGGCTTGCGTGTGTTGCGCAGCTTTATCGGCGCGGTCAAGGTCAAGATGGGAGATGCCGAGTTTGGACTGGATATTGACCCCGAGACCGGCAGTGCGGATAGCGGTGATCTGGAGGCCGATCTGGCTGAGTTGTTTGTGGCGGTGGGTGAAGCGGCTGCTGACCGTGGCACGGCGGTGGCCATCATCATTGACGAGTTGCAGTACCTGGCTGAGGCAGAGATGAGTGCCCTCATCATGGCCATTCACCGGGTGTCGCAACGCAACCTGCCCATGGTATTGATCGGTGCTGGCCTGCCACAACTGGTGGGTCTGGCTGGCAAGTCCAAGTCTTACGCAGAACGCTTGTTTACTTACCCTGAGGTGGGTGCACTCTCGGCGGTTGATGCGGCGCAGGCTTTGCAAGGGCCGGTCTCGTCGCAAGGTGTCACTTTTACCCCGGAAGCGTTGGACGAGGTCTATCGCGTGACCCAGGGCTACCCCTACTTTTTACAGGAGTGGGGTTACCAGTCCTGGAACCTGGCCGAGCACTCACCGATAGACTTGGAACTGATCCAGCAAACCACCATCGATTCCACCAGGCGGCTTGACAGCAGCTTTTTCCGGGTGCGTTTTGATCGCTTGACCCCCAGGGAAAAAGACTACCTTTGTGCGTTGGCTGAAATGGGCATTGGCAATCAACGCTCGGGTGCGGTGGCAGAGCGATTGGGGGTCAAGGTGCAAACCATCGCGCCACTGCGCTCCAGTTTGATCAAAAAAGGCATGATCTACAGCCCCGCGCATGGCGACACCGCGTTTACCGTGCCCTTGTTTGACCAGTTCATGCTGCGCACCATGCCCGAGGGGCCACGCAAGGCGACGGCGTAGCTGCACCGGAGTCAGGGTGCTGCACCATCTTCAAGCCTTTGTTATTTGGCGGTTTTGCGTGCTGTAGCGCTTTGAGTTGTAGCGCTGACCAACTCGGCAAAACAAGGCCCTTCCCGCATGGCTTGGCGATAGGCGCTCCAAATTGATTTGGGCACTTTCTGTTCGGTAGCGAACACTTCCCACGCCTGCACGGCGGCGAAAACCTCGGCAACGGTTTCGCGCCAATTCTTGATCTGCATGTCACGTGCGAGCTTGGCAATGGAGGTCAGCCGTGGCAGGCCGTCGCCGCTGACGGCGGTGGTGTGTTGCCCGCTCATGCCGGTGCTGAACGTCAGGTCAAACGCCGGGGTCATGGCCCAGCCGCGCTCGTTGCGGATGAAGGCGAAATTTTTGACGTGGTCATCCTTGTTGTGGGCCAGCACATTGAAGACCATGCGGCGGAAGGCTTTGTTGACCTCGCGCATGTCTTGGGTGGACATCAGCGTGGCCTTGAGCACATC
>VIKI01000207.1:0-6123 GCA_008080595.1 Comamonadaceae bacterium | reverse complement strand
CGGTGCGACGCTTCAAGCATGCCGCCGAGCGAGATCACGTGTTTTTTGGTGTTGCCCGCCCGGTCGAAGCGTTGCGCGGCGAAGAAGTCCTCGCGCTTGCCCCGAACTTTGGCTGAAATCAGGCGCGTTGGCGGCATGTCGACCTTGGCCGCCTGAGCCATGTGCGCATAGGCCAGTTCGATCCGACCCATGGAGGGCGGATCAGCATCCTGGGCGCGGAACTTGACGATCCAGTGCTCAAAGTTGTCTGGCAGGGCATCGAAGCCGGAAATGCATTGATCTCCGTCCCGTTCAATGGCCAAGGTGACCTTGGGGCGTGCGCCGCCAGGTGACCCGCCGTGGAGGTAGAGGGCCGCCAAAACATCGTCAGCCGATCCTTCTTGCACCAGCAGGGCGCTTTCGGCCAGGCTTTCCAAGGACACGGCAAAAACGGTTGGCCCCTGTGCCATTGCCGGGCGGAACTCCAGGGCTCCCATGGCGCGGCTGCCGATGTAGGCGAGCCGATCAAGCGGTTCGATTTCATGCCGGTTCCAATCCAGGTCGCGTTTCAGCGCCCGATCCATGAGCAAGAGGCCCCAGCCGTCGGGCAGCGCGTCATTGAAGACCCCGTGCAGCCCTTCAAAGAGTGGGCTCAGTGGCTTGAAGGCCCCTGGTTTGAGGTCAAAAGGGGGGAATGGCGAAAGGGCGTAGCCGGACTTGATCCACTGCGCGTCGTATTGAAACCAGATTGCGCCGCGCTCGTTGGGGTCTTTGGCCAGGCGACCCACGGTGCGCCCATCCATGACGACATCAAGAAGCTCGGCGTGTTTGGCCTTGGTGCTCATCCGCGCCCCCGGATGCGGCGCTTCTGGGTGATCTGGTCGATCGACACGACCGCGCGGGGCGCAAACAGTGCGCCGAAGTCGTCCATGCAACCCAGCGCGGCGGAGAGCTTCAACAGGGAGGCCAACGCGATCTCTCCGGTGTGCTCGAAACGTTTTAATGAGGCTTGCGACACGCCAGACCGATCCGCCAGGCTCCGTTGCGACAAGTTGTGCGCCAGCCGCATGGCCTTGGCGCGACTGGCTACGGCGGTGGCCATGTTTGATGGACTTATAAGAGACAACATATGATCTAAAAAATCACAAAATAGGATTTAATGGCTCATTAATTATCTGCTATGAATGCCTTAAATTCAATCGGAAATAATCCGCGACCCGCAGCTGTAGGTCACGGCCAAGACCTGTTTGGTCGGTGTGGTGAATTGATGGTAATTTAGCTATATTTTGTATAGCTGTTTGCGCATGTTTTACAAGCGCTATAGCCTGATTTGTTATTAAATTTTGAAATGACTCAAAGCATTGAGTGAAATTACTCAATCCAGTGAGTCACTGATGCCATCCGAATCTGGGCACCGGCGGACTGGCACTGCAAAGCTGGTTTGAGGCTCCGGGCTGAGCCCCTGCACCCCTCAAAACTTCCGAACCTCAATCCCATTCTTCTGCAAGGCATAGCCCATCTGGCGCGGTGAAATCTTCAGCAGCCGGGCCGCCTTGGCCTGCACCCAGCCGCAGCGTTCCATGGCCCAGATCAGGCGTTCGCGTTCACCCTCGGGCTTGCCGTCGGCGGGCGGCGCGGCGCTGCCTGTGTCTGTCGGCTCGGCGGGTTCGTCATCCAGTGCAACAGGCTGTGGTGCAGGTGCAGCGGGTGTGTGTGGCATGGCCACTTCTTCGATGGGAATCTCGGACAAGCGGGCCGGGCGCACCGCATCTTCGCGCTCGATGTGGTGCAGCACCTGGGTCAGGCAGCGGTTTTCTTTGCAGGGGAACGCCAGGTCGGTGATGATGTCCTCATGCGCCATGGTGGCAGTGCGTTCCACGCAGTTTTCCAGCTCGCGCACATTGCCGGGCCAGTAGCAGCTGGTCAGCACCCGCATGGCCCCAGGGCTGAAGCGGGTAGAGCGGGCGTTTTCATGGTTGAAGCGGTCCAGAAACAGCTGCGCCATGGCGGGGATGTCGTCACGCCGTTCGCGCAGCGGCGGCAGCTGGATGCTGACCACGTTGATGCGGTAGTACAGGTCGGCACGGAACTCGCCAGCTTGCACCATGCGTTCCAGGTTGCGGTTGGTGGCCAGGATCAGCCGCACATCGACCTTGACCACGGTAGAGCCACCCACGCGCTCAAACTCGCGCTCTTGCAGCACCCGCAGCAGCTTGGCCTGGAAGGAGGCCGAGATGTCGCCAATCTCGTCCAGAAACAGCGTGCCGCCGTGTGACATCTCAAAGCGCCCCTTGCGCTGGCCTTGCGCCCCGGTGAAGGAGCCTTTTTCGTGACCAAACAGTTCGCTCTCCAGCAGCGATTCGGTCAGTGCCGCGCAGTTGACGCGCACAAAGGCTTCGCGCTTGCGCGGTGACAGGTTGTGGATGGCGCGGGCAATCACCTCTTTGCCGGTGCCGCTCTCGCCGCGCAGCAGCACGGTGGTGCGTGCCGGGGCCACCTGGTGCACCTGGTTGAATACCTGTTGCATGGGTTTGGAGATGCCCACCACCTGGTCAATTTGCTGGCTCGGTTTAAGCACCTTGCCCATGCGGCGCACTTCATCCTGCATGCTGTCGTGGGCCGCGCTGACACTGCGGTGCAGGCGCAGCGCTTGCCCCATCAATGTGGAGACCATAGCCACGGCGCAGATCCGGGTTGACGCAATCCACGGCCAGCACCCCGACGGTGCGGCGGTCGGAGTGGATCGGGGTCACCAGCATGGCTACCGACACGCCAGGGCTTTGGTCGCCGCCCCCGGTGCGGTTCAGAAACAGGGGTTCGGCATGCACATCCGGGATGATGACCTGGATGCCATTGGCGTAGACCCGTCCCACAATACCCTCGCCACTTTTGAACTGCAAACGTTGCGATTCTTCGCGGGTCAGGCCCACGGCGCACAGACCACGCAAATACCCATCGGGTTCGGCCAGCACCACAAAAGCGCGTCGCCAGTCAAAAGCGTGCAGCAAATAGTTCAATGCTTCACGGAAAGTCTTACTCACATCCAGAGAAGAGGCCAGCGTTTTGCTGACCTCATAAATCGCGTTGAGTTCACGCCGGGATTCATTTGCCTGAGTGTTCACCATGGGGATCTCCGGTTAACTGGGCACGTTGCCAACACAACGGCTATGCCAAGCTCATGCAAGAAACGTACCCTTGAAATTGGAGCCATATTCCTGTGCCGTGTACCACAGGTTTGTTCCCGACAAACATGACAAGCTTGGCGCTGGTTGCCGCTCTATCTTCATACAAAAACAACAATCAGCGCATTCGCGCCTCGAATTCGCCCACTGCGGGTATGGCATTGAAATTGCAAAGCAGCAGGTGTCCCTCATTTTCAGGAGCCCGTCATGCCAGAAACCAGCCGCGACAAGGCCACTGCCCGTACTGCTCAACCGGTCTACCTTGACTATGCGGCCACCACGCCGGTAGATCGACGTGTCGCCAGCAAGATGATTCCCTACCTGACTGAAATTTATGGCAACCCGGCCAGCCGCTCCCATGCGTTTGGCTGGGCCGCAGACGAGGCGGTGGAACTGGCCCGCGAACAAGTTTGTGCCCTGATCAACGCCGACCCGCGTGAAATCGCCTGGACCTCTGGGGCCACCGAGTCCAACAACCTGGCCATCAAAGGCGCAGCCCATTTTCACAAGGGCAAAGGCAAACACCTGATCACCGTGGCCACCGAACACAAGGCCGTGCTGGACAGCATGCGCGAGCTGGAGCGCGAGGGTTTTGAAGTGACCGTGCTGCCGGTGCTGCCCAGCGGCTTGCTGGACCCTGCGGTGTTTGAGGCTGCCTTACGCACCGATACGGTGCTGGCCTCGGTCATGATGGTGAACAACGAAACCGGTGTCATTCAGGATGTGGCCGCGCTGGGCGCGATGTGCCGTGCCAAAGGCGTGCTGTTCCATGTGGATGCGGCGCAGGCGGCGGGCAAGGTGGCGATTGATCTGGATGTGCTGCCGATTGACCTGATGTCCTTGTCCGGTCACAAAATTTACGGCCCGAAAGGCATTGGTGCCCTGTACGTGCGGCGCAAACCCCGGGTGCGGATTGAGGCCCAGATGCACGGTGGCGGCCATGAACGCGGCATGCGCTCAGGCACCCTGCCCCCGCACCAGATCGTCGGCATGGGTGAAGCCTTCTGGCTGGCCCGTGAGCACATGGCCACGGACAACGCCCGCATCCAAACCCTGCGTGACCGGCTCTGGGCTGGCTTCGAGAAGATGGACGCGGTGGCGCTCAATGGCGACGCGCAACACCGCGCCGCGCAGTACCTGAATGTGAGCTTCAACTACGTCGAAGGCGAGTCGCTGCTGATGGGCATCAAGGGTGTGGCCGTGTCCTCCGGCTCGGCCTGCACCTCGGCTTCTCTTGAGCCCAGCTATGTGCTGCGTGCCATGGGCCGCAGTGATGAGCTGCGCACAGCTCGGTGCGCTTTTCGATTGGCCGCTTCACCACCGAACAAGACATTGATTTCACCATTGAGCAAGTCACCCAGGTGGTGAACAAGCTGCGTGCCATGAGCCCGCTGTGGGACATGGTGCAAGCCGGCATCGATCTGAATTCCATCCAGTGGTCAGAACACTGATTCCCTTTATTTTTTGACTCACGGAGAAACACCATGGCATACAGCGACAAGGTCGTCGACCACTACGAAAACCCCCGCAACGTGGGTGCGTTTGAAGCCGGTGACGACAGCATTGGTACCGGCATGGTGGGCGCACCGGCCTGTGGGGATGTGATGCGGCTGCAAATCCGCGTCAACGCCCAGGGCGTGATTGAAGATGCCAAGTTCAAAACCTATGGCTGTGGCTCGGCCATTGCGTCCAGCTCACTGGTCACCGAATGGGTGCGCGGGCGCACGCTGGACGAAGCCCTGGCCATCAAAAACGCCGACATTGCCGAAGAACTGGCCCTGCCGCCGGTGAAGATTCACTGCTCGATCCTGGCCGAAGATGCCATCAAAGCCGCTGTGGCCGACTTTCGCTCACGCCACCCGGCGGGCGCGGCCACGCTGGTGTCTGAGCAACCGGCCTGTGCCTCCAGCACACGCTAAGTCCATCCCCCTTTTATTTCCAACCAAGGAGTTCACATGCAAGCAGCTCTGACCACTGACAGCAGCAGCCAACCCGGCTTGATGCCCAGTCCGCTCGAATTCACCGCCGCCGCTGCCGCCAAGGTGTCGGAGCTGATTGTGGAAGAGGGCAACCCTGACCTGAAGCTGCGCCTGTACGTGACGGGCGGCGGCTGCTCTGGCTTCTCTTACGGCTTTGCCTTTGATGACCAGATTGCCGAAGACGACACCCAGTCCGTTACCGCCGGTGTGGCGCTGGTGGTCGATGCCATGAGCCTGCAATACGTGCTGGGCGCACGGGTGGACTTTGAAGACGGCCTGGAAGGCTCGCGTTTTGTCATTCACAACCCGAATGCCCAGACCACTTGTGGTTGCGGCAGCTCGTTCTCGGTTTAACCAAGAGGTGATGCCATGTCTGTCTCTCTCACTCCCGCCGCAGCCCGCCACGTGGCCAAATCCCTGAGCAAACGCGGCAGCGGCATTGGCCTGCGCCTGGCGGTTAAAACCAGTGGTTGCAATGGCTTTGCCTATGCGCTTGAATTTGTTGATGCGCCCAACCCGGACGACGAATGTTTTGAGACCCATGGTGTGAAGGTCATCGTCGACCCACGCAGCCTGGGTATGCTGGCCGGCACCGAGCTGGATTTTGTGCGTGAAGGCCTGAACGAAGGCTTCAAGTTCAACAACCCCAACGCCAAGGCCAATTGCGGTTGCGGCGAGAGTTTCGCGGTCTAGCCCTATGGCACTGCTGCAAATCGCCGAGCCGGGTCAAAGCGCTGCGCCGCACCAGCATCGGCTGGCCGCAGGCATTGACCTCGGCACCACCAACTCGCTGATTGCCACCGTGCAAAGCGCCGTGGCGCGGGCCTTGCCCGATGAAGACGGGGCCATGTTGCTGCCCTCGGTGGTGCGTTACCTGCCGGGCAACGGCATTGTGGTGGGGCGCGAAGCGCAGGACAGCCAGTCGGAAGACCCGGAAAACACCATCGTCTCGGTCAAGCGTTTCATGGGCCGCAGCCTGGCCG
>VIKI01000206.1 GCA_008080595.1 Comamonadaceae bacterium | reverse complement strand
ATCGAACTGCTGACCTCTTGCATGCCATGCAAGCGCTCTCCCAGCTGAGCTATACCCCCTCACCGCACAACTTCTATTCAGAAGCAGTGTTTGTTTCCAAGCCTCAAATTATATACACAAATTTAGGCCGCTTTCAATCTTTCGACAACTTTTTCTCGATTAAATAATTCCAGCACAGCATCCAATGAGGGCGTGTGCGCGTTTCCGGCCACCAACACGCGCACCGGCATGGCCAAATGTGGCATTTTCAAGCCGCAGCTTGTCAACACTTCTTTGATCACCGCAGCAATGCTGGCTTTATCCCAAACGCACCCCGCCAATTTTTCTGCCAATAAAGCAAGCGCTGGTTTGACAGCATCTGTGACATGCTGCGCGATATCGGCTTGCGAAGGTTGAACCTCAGCATAAAACACCGTCGCCCATTCAGCCAATGCCAATGTGGTGTCACACCGATCCTTGAACAAGGCACAAATTCTTGGCAAACGATCATCCGTTTGAATCCCACGCTTGTGCAATTGCGCATGTACCAACTCTGCAAGCGTCTCGTCAGCAGTGATTTTGATGTGCTGGGCATTCACCCAGCGCAGCTTGGCTTCATCAAACTGCGCCGCACTCTTGCCCAAATGATCCAGGTTAAACCATTCAAGGAACTGCGCACGGCTGAAAATTTCATCATCGCCATGACTCCACCCCAAGCGGGCCAGGTAATTCACCATGGCATCAGGCAAATAGCCCTCTTCGCGGTATTGCGTCACCGGCTTGGCGCCATTGCGCTTGCTCATCTTCTCACCCTGCTCATTGAGCACCGTCGGCAAGTGAGCATAGACCGGTGGTTCCTTGCCCAAGGCCTTGAAGATGTTGATCTGACGCGGTGTGTTGTTCACATGGTCGTCACCACGGATCACATGGGTGATAGCCATGTCGATGTCGTCCACCACCACGCAGAAGTTGTAGGTGGGTGTGCCATCGGGCCGGGCGATCACCAGGTCATCAAGCTCGTCGTTGCTGATTTCGATGCGCCCCTTGACCTTGTCTTCCCACACCACCGAACCACCCTGCGGATTCTTGAAACGCAGCACGGGCTGCACGCCCTCAGGAATGGTGGGCAACACCTTGCCAGGCGCTGGCCGCCAAGTGCCGTCGTAGCGTGGTTTTTCCTTGGCGGCGGTCTGCCGCTCACGCAGGGCATCCAGCTCGGCCATGCTCATATAACAGGGGTAAACGTGCCCGGCGGCCACCATCTCGGCCAGCACAGCCTTGTAGCGGTCCATGCGCTGCATCTGGTAGAACGGCCCTTCATCGTGATCCAGTCCCAGCCAGGCCATACCTTCGATGATCACATCCACAGCCGCCTGCGACGAACGTTCCAGGTCTGTGTCTTCAATGCGCAGAACAAAATCGCCACCGGTCGAGCGGGCAAACGCCCATGGGTACAAGGCCGAGCGGATATTGCCCAGATGGATGAAGCCCGTGGGTGACGGGGCGAAACGGGTACGGGTACGAAGTGGTGCGTTCATATCAGAAGGAAAGTAGGCCGAGATCAAGATCAGCCTGAATGTCATGGATGTGCTCAAGGCCAACGGCCATGCGAATTAAGCCCTGCCCTACGCCAGCAAGCTGACGCTGAGCCGGGGTCAAGCGGCCATGCGAGGTACTGGCCGGGTGGGCCAGCAGGGTTTTGGTGTCGCCCAGATTGGTGCAAAGCGACAGAAGGGTCAGCGAATCCAGCACGTGGAATGCGCGTTGGCGCGCCTGCTCCTCATCCGACGCTTTCACCTCAAAGGACAGTACCGCACCTCCGCAATTGGATTGTTGCGTCATGGCCAATGCGTGCTGAGGGTGGCTGGACAAGCCTGGGTAATGCACCCGCGCCACCGATGGGTGGTCTTGCAACCACTGTGCCAGCGCCAAGGCACGGGCCGACTGCGCCTGCATGCGAATGTCGAGCGTTTCAAGTCCTTTGAGAACAACCCAGGCGTTGAATGGTGCCAATGTCATGCCAGCGCTCTTGAGCACGGGCAAGAATTTCTCGGTGACCAGTTCCTGGCTGGCACACAACGCACCGGCCATGACACGCCCCTGCCCGTCCAGGTACTTGGTGCCCGAATGCATGACGATGTCCGCACCCAGCGCCATCGGACGCTGCAAGGCAGGTGTGGCAAAGCAGTTGTCTACCGCCAGCAAAGCGCCAGCGCTGTGGGCAATGTCGGCCAGCGCTCGAATGTCACAAACTTCAGTCAGCGGGTTGGTCGGGGTTTCGGCAAACAGCAGCCGGGTGTTGGGCTTGACCGCCGCCGCCCAGGCCGCGACATCGGTCTGCGGCACAAAGCTGGACTCCACGCCAAATTTGGCCAGATCAGAACCAATGAGCTTGATGGTGGAGCCAAACATGGAATGCGAGCAAATCACATGGTCGCCCGCCTTCAACAGCCCCATACACATCATGAGAATGGCCGACATACCCGATGCAGTGGAAATAGCCGCAGGAGCCCCCTCAAGAGCCGCCAGGCGCTGCTCAAAGCTGGCCACGGTGGGATTGCCATAACGGCCATAAGTGAAGCCATCCTCGTCACCGGCAAAGCGCCGGGCACTGGCTTCAGCGCTGGGCTGAACATAACCACTGGTCAGGTACAGGGCCTCAGAGTTTTCTCTATCTTCCTGGTTTTCATCACCCCCCACGCGATGGGAATTCAAGCGAACAATGTCCTCCAGCGTGACATCCCCGGTCACATACACGCCATCAAAACACGACGCATCAAAGCCTTTGATCGCCGGATTCAGTGAGCCAATGGCTTTCTTCATGGCATCCACGTCCTGGTAAATCAAGGCATCACAACCAATCAGCTGGCGAATTTCTTCCACCGTCCGGTTGTGGGCAACCAGCTCTTGTGGTGTTGGCATGTCGATGCCGTAGACATTCGGAAAACGCACCGGCGGTGCGGCACTGGCCATGTACACCTTGCGTGCACCCGCCTCACGTGCCATTTGCACAATCTCTTTGGAAGTGGTGCCACGCACGATGGAATCGTCCACCAACAGCACATTGCGCCCTTTGAACTCGCTGGCAATCACGTTAAGCTTTTGGCGCACCGATTTTTTGCGCACCGATTGCCCCGGCATGATGAAGGTACGGCCGACATAACGGTTTTTGACAAAACCCTCACGGTAGGGCAAGCCCAATAATTGAGCCAACTGCGCAGCACTGGGACGACTCGACTCGGGGATCGGAATCACCACATCAATTTCGTTAGGTGGCACGGTCGAAATGACCCGTTTGGCCAGCGTTTCACCCAGATTCAGGCGGGCTTGGTAAACCGAAATATTGTCGAGCACCGAATCTGGCCGTGCCAGGTAAACAAACTCAAAAATGCAGGGATTGAGCACTGGAGCATCGGCACACTGTGCCGCATGAATCTGGCCTTGCAGGTCAATAAAAACGGCTTCACCTGGGTCAATATTGCGCTCAAACTTGTGCAGCGTGCCCTCCAGGGCGACGGACTCGCTGGCCAGCATCCAGGTCTCGCCCGTGCGGCCCACGCACAAGGGCCGAATACCATGAGGATCGCGAAACGCCAGCACACCATGCCCGGCAATCAAGGCTATCACGGCATAGGAGCCCTTGATGCGCCGGTGCACCTTGCGCACCGCATCAAACACATCGGCCGGTGTCAAGGGCAAGCCACGGGTGGTTTCACCGATTTCATGCGCCAGCACATTCAACAACACCTCGGAGTCACTCTCGGTGTTGATGTGACGATGGTCGGCATTGAACAACTCTGCCTTCAAGGCATGTGCATTGGTCAGGTTGCCGTTATGCACCAGCACAATGCCAAACGGCGCGTTGACGTAAAAAGGCTGGGCCTCTTCTTCACTGAAAGCATTGCCCGCAGTGGGGTAGCGCACCTGACCCAGACCACAGTTGCCTGGCAGAGAACGCATATTGCGCGTGCGAAACACGTCACGCACCATACCCTTGGCCTTGTGCATGAAAAATTTACGCTCTTGCTGCGTCACGATACCCGCAGCGTCCTGGCCACGATGCTGCAACAGCAGCAAGGCATCGTAAATCAACTGATTCACCGGTGCGTTACTGACGACACCCACAATTCCACACATAAATATCCAATCTTTTCAACGACTAACTCAAACTGTCACAAATTTTTCCAACTCTGACGGCAACATGGGTTTGAGCACTTTAAGCACCACACCTGCCACACCCACTCCAACAGATTCTTGCCAAATCGGGCTTGCCTTCACGGGAGTCATGGCAATCAAAAGCGTGGCCACCAGCAACAACAAGACACCACGAACCATGCCAAACATGCCCCCTAGCGCCCGATCAAATGGACTCAATCCGACCGACGACACCAATTTTTTGACCACCACGGCAACCAAACCGCCCAACATCACAGCAGCCACAAAAACCAGCACGAATCCAGCGGCATAACGCAGCACCTCACTGGAGCCACTCATGGGCAAATGCTGGGCGGCATCCAGCGCCAGCCACTGTGCCAGCACAAAAGCAGCAATCCAGCTCAGCAAGGACAACACCTCAAACACCAAGCCACGCCACAGCCCCAAGACCATGGAAGTCAGCAACACCCCGACAAAGATCCAGTCCAACGCTGCCATGATCCGCCTCTCAGAGGGTCAGCAATGCCGCCGGAAGATTGAGTTTCTTGACCTTTTCCACCGCTTTTTCAGCATCGGCCTTGACTGAAAAAGGTCCTACCCGCACCCGGATGCGTTTGCCATCTTTGGTTTCAGCCACATGGGTGTAGGTTTTCAGGCCAGCGCGCTCCAGCTTGAGCCGCGCCTCATGCGCCAGAGCCGCATCTGCAAAGGCCCCGACCTGCACCACAAAACGCCCCGAACTCGCCGCCGGGGAACTGACCGCCCCGCCCTCCAGCAAAGCTTGGACTTTGGCCGCTTCAGCCGACTTGACAGCAGCATTGTTGGCCGCCGGCTTAGGCGTATTGGCAGACTCCTTCACTACATTCTTTGTAGCTACTGACGCTTTATGTACAGGCGCTACAGCTGTTTTTTTATCTTCAATCTCGGTGATCACACCGGCTTCACTGGCGACTGCAGCAGGTGCTGATTTGGCAGTATCTGATTTGGCCTGTTCTGGCTGCGCAGCCACTGAGGCGGCCTGGATCGGCGCAGACGCAGCCGCAGCAGGCAAAGTCAGCGGCAACACTTTGTTGCGATCAGGAATATCAATCGGCGTATCGACCGCAATCGGGCGCGGCTGCTTGTCAAACAACAATGGCAGTCCAATCACCCCCACCAGCACCAACAAAGTGGCACCTGCCAGGCGGTACTTGGCACGCTTGCGCATGGCCTCAATACTTTGCGGTTGCGCAGGTTGACTGGCAGGCTCATCAGCCGCATTACGGAACTTAAAGAAAGCCATGCTGGGTCAGTGGGTAGATGTCAGGAAAAATCAGGAGCCAGGCAGATGTTTGGCTTGCAGACGGGGAACGCCATCTTTGACCACGCCGCCTACGGTGTAGAACGATCCGAAGACAACGATTCTATCAGCGGGGTCTGCCGCAGCCAGTGCCGCTTGCAGTGCAGATTCAGGGTCAGAGTGAACGCTGGCCGTTGCATCCGAGCGGGTGTTTTGTGCTTGCCAAGCCTGCAATAACTCGGCTGCCGAGGCTGCCCGGCTGGTCGGCAAATCGGTGAAATACCATTTGTCAATCAGCGGATTCATGCGCTGGATGAGGGCCGCCACATCTTTGTCAGCCATGGCCCCAAACACCCCGTGTGTGGTCGGGAAAAAGCCCATGGCATCCAGATTGAGCGCCAAAGCTGCCACGGCATGCGGATTGTGGGCCACGTCCAGCACCAGATTAGGTTGCCCCGGCACAATTTGAAAGCGCCCCGGCAAGTCCACAAACACCAGCCCGTTGCGCACCGCTTGCGCCGTCACCGGCAACACATCACGCAAGGCGGTGAGCGCAGCCAGCACGCCACCGGCATTCACCAACTGGTTGGCCCCGCGCAGGGCCGGGTAAGCCAAGCCGCTGTAGCGCCGCCCGCGCCCGGCCCAGCCCCACTGCTGCTGGTCGCCCGAGACATTGAAGTCAAGCCCGACACGCCACAAATCCGCCCCCACCTCCAGAGCACGATCCAGCACACTCTGCGGCGGCAACGGGTCACTCACCACCACCGGTTTGCCGGTGCGCATGATGCCCGCCTTCTCATAACCAATCGCCTCGCGGGTCTCACCCAGCAGGGCCATGTGATCCAGGTCAATGCTGGTGATGATGGCGCAATCGGGCTCAATGATGTTGACCGCATCCAGTCGGCCCCCCAGGCCGACCTCAAGAATGACCACATCCAGCCGGGATTTGGCCATCACATCCAGAATCGCCAATGTGCTGAACTCAAAATAGGTCAAGCTCACTTCTTCAGCATCATTTTGTGCTCTAGCGCCTTCTACACGTGCGAAAGAAGCTATCAACTCAGAAGCATTCACCGGATCACCATTGAGCCGCAGACGTTCCTCAAAATGCACCAGATGTGGCGAGGTGTAGACCCCGGTGCGGTAACCGGCCTGCATCAAAATCGATTCCAGCATGGCGCAGGTGGAACCTTTGCCATTGGTGCCCGCCACGGTGATCACCGGGCAGGCAAAGCGGATACCCATGCGCTGCGCCACGCTGCGGATGCGCTCAAGGCCCAGGTCAATGGTGATGGGGTGCAGGCGCTCGCAATGGGCCAGCCAGTCGTCTAGGGTTTGAAAAGTATGTGTCATAGCGCCGCTGATTGTCGCCCACCGGCTTCACCGGGGGCATCACACCCGCCGATAGCGCTTACATCAAGGTGAATTTTTCGGTCGATTCGTTGTAGCGCACCAAGGCATACCAAAGCAACAACAGGCCGCCCGAAACCAAAAGGGTCAAGCCCCAACTTGACCACATCTCAGGCATAAAAGCCTGAAAGCCCAAACGAGTACGCTCAAAAGCGTCCACGTTGTCCTCGTCAATGGCGGTGAGACCCAACTTCTTGAACAAGGCACTGGCCGTGGAGCCGCTCCAGGCAAAAAAGAACATCGCCACCCACAATTTGACATGTCCCTCGCCCATACGCCACAGCGAACCTGATGCGCAGCCACCTGCAAACACCATACCGATGCCAAAAATGAGTCCACCGCCCAGAGAGCCGATCCAGAACGTAGCCGGAATCGCCATATAAGGATCAATCACCTTCTTCTGAAACAACAGGGCGGCGATAGGCAAACCAATGGCCAGCGCCAGGATGACGGCTTTGCTCATCTCACCCTCACCGGTCACAAACGGCTCCCGGAAAGCACGCGCAAAACACAGGCGTGAGCGGTGCATGACAAACCCAATGGCAAACCCGGCCAACACAATGGGAGCGCGGTACACCAGCGGCGCATCTCCCGAATAGAACCAAAGTGAGGCCCACCCCAGCACACCCAGTGCCACCATGGCACCCAACCAGGGCAAGGCTGCCGTCACCCCCTTGGGAAACTGCAAAGCCGCAGGGGCCTGGCTACCCCACTCGATATGCTCCAGAGTCCACAGCAGCAGCTTGAAACCCAGCGCCGCCCCCGCCAGCAAACCAAGCCACATGGCCCAGCCCGCAGGTGAGGCGTGTAACACAGGATTGAAAAAACCGCCCGTCGTACACCCGCCCGCCAGTGCTGCGCCCGTCCCCATCAGCACGCCGCCGAGCGTAGCCCACAGGTACTCGATTTTGGGTGGCCGAAGTGGAGAAAACTGGCGCGACAGCAGGGCTGCACAAAAAGCCCCCATCACCAGCAGGATGTTCATCAGCGACATGCTGTGCATCCAGAATGAGCCCATCTCTGCGAAATTTGACACCTCCAAACACGCCCCAGACCATGCCATTGATCATCAAGGCCAGGATCACCAGCATCAACAAGACCGCCCCCAGGTATGACGACCATTTTTTGACGAACAGCTTGTCGTAATCCGATTTGAACCCGTCCACCCATTGCGGGCCTTTTGTGGTGCTCATCTTGGTTAACCTCCGAAAATGTGTGGATCTCGTTGCGCACAAGTATCCCTTGCGGTGACCATCGGCGCAAGCACAGAGCAATGGCAAAATCGGCACCATGACTACCCTCTACGGCATTCCCAACTGCGACACCGTCAAAAAAGCCCGTACCTGGCTCACTGAACAAGGTGTGGACTACACGTTTCATGATTTCAAAAAGCAAGGCGTACCTGCTGAGCTGCTATCGGGCTGGCTGGCTGCAGTGGGCTGGCAAACCCTGGTGAACCGCAAAGGCACGACCTGGCGCAAACTCGATGAAGCCACCCGCCTGACCGTGGCAGACGATGCCACAGCCACCGCCTTGATGCTGGCACATCCCAGCGTCATCAAGCGCCCGGTGGTGGTATGGAATGATGGCCAGATCAGCGTCGGGTTTGATGCGCCAATGTTTGCAAAGCGCACCGAGATAAGCACCAAGTAAGGGCAAACAACTCGCATTGGAACCCAGGCCTGGTGACGGCATCAAATACGCAGGGTTTCCACCGCCAGAATAGCGGCTTGCAAACGCTGCAGGCCGACACCAGACACCTGAATATGCGGGTAGCGCTGGGTTTGCATCAGGTGCAGCACCTGAGCATCGACGGCTGCGCGGGCCGGTACACCGTCACGCAGCCAGCCGTCGGGCTCCCAGCTTATGTCAGGCCGTAACACCAGACTCAACGCATAACGCCGCTGCATGGCATGTGCCGCATCCAACAGCGAGGTATCGGCAAAATAATGCGCACTGTAAATAGCGGTCAACAAAAGTGTGGTGTCACAAAAAACCAGCGCACAGCCGGTGTGCCGGGCCTGGGCCAACAGCTGTTCTTCCAGGTCAAACTGGCTGCGCATGATGAAGCCCTGCTCATCCATCCTGGGCGTGCGACCTTGTTGCTGACAGAACGTCCGCAAAAATTCAGGCACCCACAAACCGTCAAAATGCGTAGCCAGGGCTTGTGCCAGGGTGGTTTTGCCGGTGCATTCGGCACCGATCAGGCCAATGAGTTGGGGCATCACCATCTCATCGGCCTGCTGGCGTGTGGTATCAGGCTTTCAGGGTCTCAGTGCCACCCAGATAAGGCCGCAGTGCCTCAGGCACGCTGACCGAACCATCGGCGTTCTGGTAGTTTTCCAGCACCGCCACCAGGGTGCGGCCGACCGCCAGGCCGGAGCCGTTGAGGGTATGCACCAACTCGTTTTTGCCTTGGGCGTTTTTGAAGCGGGCTTGCAGGCGGCGCGCCTGGAAGGCTTCGCAGTTGCTCACCGAGCTGATTTCGCGGTAGGTGTTTTGCGCTGGCAACCAGACTTCCAGGTCATAGGTTTTGCTGGCCCCAAAGCCCATGTCACCGGTGCACAGGCTCATCACCCGGTAAGGCAGGCCGAGCTTTTGCAAAATGGCTTCGGCGTGGCCGGTCATCACCTCCAGCGCCTCGTAGCTTTTTTCGGGGTGGACAATTTGCACCATCTCCACCTTGTCAAACTGGTGCTGGCGAATCAGCCCACGGGTGTCGCGCCCGGCGCTGCCGGCTTCCGATCGGAAACAGGGGGTGTGACCGGTGAGCTTGATCGGCAGCTCGGCCTCTGCCAGCACCACGTCGCGGACAAAATTGGTCAAGGGCACTTCAGCGG
>VIKI01000205.1 GCA_008080595.1 Comamonadaceae bacterium | reverse complement strand
CCGATGACTTCACTTACACTTTGACTTGGCCCTCACGCAGTTCGTAGTTGAACTCGCCATTGGATAGCGTATTGCGTATGTTTCATGTGGACTACAGGCTGTTTTACTAATCAACAGATGTCGTCAAAATGGCCTGCGGCGTGACTGGGTTGTTGACATCTGGCCAGGGATGAAGCCGGTCTTCATACGCTTTGATGCGCCGCGCCACCAAGTCAACCAATACAAAAATGGGATTACTATCTTGCGCGCCAAAACGCTCGAAGCACTCTTCCACAAAATCGAGAAGTTCGGTGTAGTGCTCTTCGTCTCGCACAGGGGAAGACAAACCCAGCGCAGTATTCACCGTCGCCCATGAGGCCAAAACGCTATCGGTCATGATCATTTCCAACCTCCTTTGTCCTATTCCCGGGTGTTGAACAGTTGCTCGATCAGCAGTGTCGCGGGCTGTGTTGCCAGTGCTGCAAAGAAGACAGGGGGCGTGGTTAAGCTCAACAGACACGTTACATCATAGGTTCAGACGTTTGCCAAATCACGCAATGCTTGCGGATTGCGTTGCGCCAATGTGATAAGGGTGCGGGCCGCGCCAGAGGGCTGCTTGCGCCCCTGCTCCCAGCCCTGCAAGGTGCGCACCGACACCCCCAGCAACAAGGCAAACTGCGCTTGCGACAAGCCGGAGTTTTGTCGCGCCGCAATCACCGGTGAATGCACCACCGTGCCCTCGCCGCGCTTCATCTGGCGTACCGATTCAAGAAGCTCGGCCTCAAGATCGCGGCTGGCTTCCCACTCGGCCAACTGCGCGTCAGTCATGGGTTTTTTAGATGGGCTCTTGATTGATTTACTTAACGGCATCACGCAGCTCCTTCAAGGTACTTGCCTTGAGCGAATCCATCTTGCTCTTGGCATACAAAAATAACAGCACCAACTCACCCCGGTCATTGCGGACAAAATAAATCACTCGCACGCCACTCGATTTGCCCGAGCCCGCACGGCTCCAGCGCACCTTGCGAACGCCGCCAGAACCTTGCACCACATCCCCCTCTTCAGGATGCTCGGCAATAAAAGCCGCAAAAGCACCACGTTCATCTTCATTCCAATACGCGGGCCAGAGCTTGCTGAACAATGGGGTTTCAATGACAGTCAGCATGGATGAGTGTACTCCTAGGGCGTATATTTAAACGATGTCGCAACTTAAGCTTTGCGCGATGCCTTGATGGCTTTCAACGCCTTGCCCGCAACGGGTGGCAGGCAGTTGGCCCCGGTCATCACGGGCTTGCCGGTCTGGCTCTCTAGCTGCTGGCGAGCCTGGGCGGCGATGTGGCCACCACTTTGGGTGGCAGACTTGTTTTCTGTCATGCCAGAGGCCACCACACTTTCAGAGATTTGCCGCGTAGACAGTTCTGCCAATGCAGCAAAAATCAACTCCGGCTCGCTCATGTGATCAGTGGGTTTGCCATGCGTTACCTGCCCAGTCATGCGTTGCGTAATCCACTCAGCACTGCGACCTTGCTGATGCCAAGCCTGACGAGCGCGATCCAGCAACCGTGCTGGGTCAGCCTTTTCCTGCAGGTATTCATCACCCACTTGGGCCAGCCAGAGCTTGAGGGGCTCGGCTTTGGGGCTGGGGATGGATTGCACTACGCGCAGCATGGTTTCAGCGGTGGCTACGTCAGTCAGGTAATTTTGCCATCGGCTGCGGGCAATTTCAGTCGGTGACAGTTTGTCGCCGACTCACTGCCTTCCTTGTTCAGGCGCTCGTTGAGTTGGTTCCAGTACTCTCGCGCCGTCTGGTAATCGGCCTGCTGGGTTAGCACCTGCACCACGTCAATCACCGAAAACCACAAGGTTTCCGTGTCTTCGTCGTACACGCGCCGTATCTTTGGGCTATCAAATTCAGGAGGCGAAATTTTCATTGTTTGAAGTCTTTCATGCACCTAGCTTACGCCCCCAAAGGCTCACCAGATGAACCTCTGCCAACCCCCTCAAAAATATTTTTCAGCCAGCTTCTTCACCTCCTCCCCCACCACCCGCCGCAGTGATGGTGGCCCCAGCACTTCGCAATGCGTGCCGTGTTTCAGGATGTCCATGATCAGCTCGCGGTGGTCGGTGTAGGGCAGGCGCAGCAGGTAGCTGCCGTCGCTTTCATGCTTGCCACTTTGCTCGGGGTGCCACTGTTCTTGCGCCACCCAGCGGGCGCGCTCAATGCTGAAGCGCAGGCGGGCCCAGCGCACCGCGCCGCCTGAAAAAATGCCGTAGCCTGGGCCGAAGGTGGTGCTGAGTTGGGCGGGGCTGACTTCGTGCGCGGATTCGTTGAGCGGCTGCAGCCGGGTGATGGCATCCAGCGCGAAGTTGCGGAGGCCTTGGCGCTGGTGACACCAGGCATCCAGATACCAGTTGTCGCGGTAGTGCACCAGGCGTTGGGGCGAGATGTCGCGCTCGGTGGTGTGGCCGTTGCCGCGTGCGGTGTAGGCAATATGCAGGCGCTTGCGCTGAGCCAGGGCGGTGGCAACTTGCTCAAAGTGGCGTGGGGGCACACTGCGTTGCGCCAGGCGGATGATGCGCACGCGCTGGCGCAGCTCGGTGGCCTCAAGGTTGCCTTCTGGCCCCAGCAGGGCGTTGAGGCGTTCCATCAGCGGGGCGATGTGGGTGGCGAGCACGCCGCCAGCATCCAGCCCGGCCACCAGTTGCTGCATGGTCAGCAAGGCGTGGATTTCGGTGGGCGAGAACCACAGGCCAGGCAGTTCATGCGGATGCTGGTCTGACGGGTCAGGGACGGCGAGCTGGTAGCCGCCCAGATTGCGGCAGTAGACGATGGGGTTGTGCAGGCGGTCACACAGGTAGTTCAGGTCGCGCTTGAGGGTGGAGCGCGATGTCTCCACTTTGGCCAGCAGGGTGGCAAAGCTGACAACCTGGTGGCTGCGCAGCAGTTCGATGATTTTGTAGAGCCGTTCTGTGCGGGGCATGTCTCCTCCCTTTCGGATATGACAGGCATGTTACTCCGCTCAAAATTGAGGCATCAAATTGGCCTCTAGAACTTATTCATCAAGCGCAAACTGCTATTGTTTTTGACTATTGTTTGCCTTCTTGCTGGTGTACCAGTTGATTTTCACCATTCTCGGGAAAATTCACGTGTGAATGGTGAAAACCTAAGTAAATCATGAGCTTGCGCAGCTCCTGGGGGGAATCGCGGCTTCCGCCGCTCCTACAAATACCGTGGGCATTCCTGAAATGGGCAGAGACTCCACCAAGTTCAAGAATTTAGGCATCAAATTGGCCTCTAGCGCTTATGCAACATGCAGAAACAGCTATTGTTTCAATAGCTATTTCTGCAGCGCCTCATCCAGCAGCTCAATCCAATGCCGCACCCGGGTTTCAGTGCCGCTTTGCAGGTGGGTGATGCAGCCGATGTTGGCGCTGGCAATTTCGTCGGGCGGTTGCTCGCCAAAGGTTTGGGCCAGGTTCTTGAGTTTGCGGTCGCGCAATTCGTAGGAAATTTGGGGGTTGAGCACGCTGTAAGTACCGGCTGAGCCGCAGCACAGGTGGGCCTCGCAGCCGGTGGTTTTGAGGTTAAAGCCCAGCTCGGTCATGTGTTTCTCTACGCCGCCACGCAATTGCATGCCGTGCTGCAAGCTGCATGGCGGGTGAAAGGCGATGCGGCTGGCGCTGGCCTTGACGCGCTCGCGCAGTCGGCTGCTGAGTTCGGGCAGCCATTCGCTCAGGTCTTGGGCCAGTTCGCTGACGCGTTTGGCTTTGGCCGCGTAGGCCGGATCATTGCGCAGGATGTGGCCGTAGTCTTTCACCGTGGCCCCGCAGCCTGAGGCGTTGATGACGATGCCCTCGACCCCGGCTTCGATGTGCGGCCACCAGGCATCGATGTTGGCGCGCATCTCGGCCATGCCGCCGCTTTGGTCATTCAGGTGGAACTTGACTGCGCCGCAGCAAGCGGCCTTGGCGGCAGCCACGCACTGGATGCCGGCTGCGTCAAACACGCGGGCGGTGGCGCTGTTGATGTTGGGGCTCATGGCGGGCTGCACGCAGCCTTGCAGCACCAGCACTTTGCGGGTGTGGGTTCGCGTTGGTGTGGCCCCGGCGGCTTGTTTGGGTGGCACTTTGTTTTGCAAGGCCTGGGGCAGCAGTGGGCGCAGCAGTTGCCCAACGGCCAGGGCAGGGCCGAACAGGGGCGAGGGCAAGCCTTCTTTGAGTGCCCAGCGCAGGGCGCGTTCACCCACTGGGCGGGGCACTTGGGCATCCACCAGTTTGCGGCCAATGTCGAGCAGGTGGCCGTATTGCACGCCGCTGGGGCAGGTGGATTCGCAGTTGCGACAGGTCAGGCAGCGGTCCAGGTGGCTTTGGGTCTTGCGGGTGGGCGCATGGCCTTCCAGCACTTGTTTCATCAGGTAGATGCGGCCACGCGGGCCGTCGAGTTCGTCGCCCAGCAACTGGTAGGTGGGGCAGGTGGCGGTGCAAAAACCGCAGTGCACGCATTTGCGCAAAATGGCTTCGGCGGCCTGGCCGTCGGGTGTGCCCTGGTAGTGGGGTGCGAGTTGGGTTTGCATGATTTCAGAGGCCTGTGAACATGCGGCCGGGGTTGAAGATGCCCGCCGGGTCAAATTCGGCTTTCAGGCGGCGGTGGATTTGCTCGGTGGCCGGGTTTAATGCATCAAATACGCTTGCAGCCCTTGTTGTATTTGCGCAAGAAGCTCTGAATAATGTAGCGATTCCGCCGACGCGGGCGGCCTCCTGGCGCAGCTGGGCCTGGGCTGACTCGGGAGCCCAGAGCCAGCGCAGGCCGCCGTGCCATTCCACCAGCTGGGCCCAAGGCAGATGCAGCACCGGGGCGGTTTGGGGCAGGCTCAAGCGCCACAGGGCCAGGGGCTCGGTGGCTTGAGCGGGCTGCGTGAAAAAGGGCAAGGTCTGGTCGCGGCAGGCGGCCCAGTCGCCCATGGTTTGGGCGTTGTCCAGGCGTTGGCCCGGCAGCTCGGCCAGCATCTGGGTGCAGGCCGATTCCACCGCCGCCAGCGCACCCCGCAGGCGCACAAACAGCAGTTCGGGGCTGCCGGGGGCGGTGTCGTCACGCACCCAGCAGCTGGCGTTCAAGGGCAAGGGCTGTGCGCCCCAGCGGTGTAATTGGGTCAGGGCGCGGGCCTGGTCCAGCGCAAACACCAGCGTGGCATCACCGGGGGCGATGGGCAACACTTTCAAGGAAATTTCTGTCAGCAGCCCGAGCGTGCCCAGGCTGCCCGCCAGCAGACGCGACACGTCGTAACCCGCCACGTTTTTCATGACCTGGCCGCCAAAGGTGAGCGGCTCGGCGCNNNCGGGCCGCTCAAGCCTGCGGCCACCATGCCACCGCAGGTGCCGCCGTGTGGGCCATCGGTGCTGGCAAAGTGGGGCGGCTCAAAGGCCAGGCACTGGTTTTTTTCAGCCAGCGCGGCCTCCAGCTCCAGCAGCGGCGTACCGGCACGCACCGTGACCACCAGTTCGCTCGGCTCATAGCTGACGATGCCGCTGTAGCCCCGGGTGTCGAGCAGCTCGCCTTGGGTCGGGTGGCCATAAAAGTCTTTGCTACCCGCACCGCGAATTCGCAAAGGGGTGCGCTGGGCGGCGGCAGAGCGAATTTGCTCAGTCAGGTGGTGCAGGCGGGTGTTCATTGATGGGAGCGGGGGTGAAACAACGGCCTTGATGGTAGAGCACCCGCCTGCATTTCAGACGTGAATTTTTTGAACAGCGTTTGTTCAAAAAACTTGGCGTTGCGCCGGGTTGGGCTTGTCCTCAATCCACAAACGCATGCACCGGCAGGCCTGCCACCGCCACCCGCATCGACAGCACCTGACCCGACAGCGGGTAGGCCGCCA
>VIKI01000204.1 GCA_008080595.1 Comamonadaceae bacterium | reverse complement strand
CACGCTGGCGCTCGTCGAGTTGGGTATCCAGCGCCAATTGGGTCATGCCAATGATGGCGTTCATCGGGGTGCGGATTTCATGGCTCATATTGGCCAGAAAGTCAGACTTGGCCTGATTGGCCGCATCGGCAGCATTACGTGCCAGCAGCAGTTCAGCGGTGCGCTGCGCCAACTGGCGGCGATCTTCCTGAAACTGCTCAACCGCATGGGCCATGTCGCTGATTTCGTCCCCGGTCTGACCCGGCTCGGGCGCAGATGCGCTGTCGCTGTCGCGCTGGCGCAGCTGCTGGCTGACATGTTGCAGCCGGGCCATCACATGCCGCCCCAAAAAACGCTGCGCCACCTGCCAGGCCAGCAACAGGCTGCCAGCCAGCAGCACACTGACCCAGCGCTGGTTGCGGCTGGAGCTTTCAGCCAGGTCTTGCACCGCCTCGCGGTAACTGCGGGTGAAATGTTCCGATTGACTTTGCGCCGCGCTCACCATGGCCGCCACCTGGCGGCGCAGCTCGTGCAGGTAGGGCCGCACCGGCGGGGCAAGGCCTGCCGTCTCAGGCGGCGGGCGCAAGCTGGCCGCCTGGAGCTCATTCTCTTGCAACTGCGCCACGATGCTGATGGTGGTGCGCAGCAGTTGGCTGGCTTGGTAAAGCTCAAGCACATCCATGTTGTCACTGGCCCTGGCCAATTGATCGACCAGCTCGTCAAACTTTTCCAGGTGGGTGCCGATATCGGCATAGCTGCTGCGCATGGCCGTCACCGACTCGGTGTTGTCCAGCTGAAAAGACTCCCGCTCGATCAGCAGCGTGCGCTGCACCAGATCCTGCGCCTGCTGCATGTGCAACAAGCGTTCTTCGGCCAGGATGCGGGTGGCGCTGGTGGACACCCGCAGGGCATACAAGGCGGTGATGCCACCCGCCAGAATCAGCAACGCCAAAGCCGCCAAAGTCAGGTTGAATTGCCAACGCAGAGACTTGGGCAAAAGCTTTCGAATGCGGGCTTTCAAATTCATTGAGCCTGAACTCCTGAGTTGGACGCAAGGCAGTGGGCTGCGGGTCGTCAGCTGACCACGGGCCCTCTTTGGGATACCCGGTACAAAGCTATCCTACTGTGAATACCCCCAAATGTCGCGCTGAAATACATGTTGGCAGCCGCTAAACGTCACAAACCAGCCAACGAACACCTCTTGACGGGTCCAATTTGCAAGCCAAGTCAGCCTTGACCAGGACCAAATTCAGCACTACATTTAGACCCATCAATCCACAAGAGTCGCTATGCCGTTCGCCGCCAACATCAAATCCATCTCCTACCTGAAAAGCCATGCCGCGCAGATTTCCGAAGAGCTGGAGATGAACGGCAAGCCGTTCTTCATTACCCAAAATGGCGATGCCAGCATGGTGATTCAAAACGTCAAGCAATATCAGGAAAAAGAAGCGCTCATTGCGGCCCTGAAGATCATGGCATTGGGTGAAAAAGACCGCCTGCAAGGCAAAGGGTTTTCCGCTGCTGACTCGCGGGCGCAGTTACTGGCTGCGCGTCAAAGCCGCAAGTAATGGCAGTCATCATTCTTCCCGATGCGCAAGACGACTTGCTCTGGCTTCAGGATTACATGCTGGACAAATGGAGCGAGGCCGACTGGCTCAATGCCGAAGACGAAATCTTCGAAAAGCTGAGCCTGGTTGACACCGGTTTTTTGACTGGAGCGCCCGTGCAGGAGCTTGCATCCGTTGGTATTTTTGAGTATCACAACATCTTTACCTCACACCACAAGCTGGTCTATCGGCGTATTGACGGTGACACCTATGTGTACACCGTGGCGGGCCACCGACAAGATTTCCCAACACTTTTGATGAAGCGATTGTTGAAAATCTGATCCGCATTCTTGATCCTTGCGCCCAAAGCTGACAAATACCTCTTAACGGGGCATATTTGCAAGAAAAATTAGCCTCTAGCCCTCGCAAACAATGCGCAAACAGCTATCAATTACATAGCAATTGACCCAGTTTCCCTGCCGCCACCCGCAACTCTGCCGTGTCATACCCGGCATAACCAAACAGCCAGCCCCGGCGTTTGGACTCGATGCAGTAGCGTGACAGCGGTGCCAGCAGCAGGCCTGCCGCAGCGGCGCGGGTGCACAGGGTCTGCTCATCTGCGCCCTCGGGCAACTCGTGCAACAGGTGCAGGCCTTGCTCGCTGGCTTGCAGCCGCAGTTGACCCTGGCTGGCTTGGTTCAGCGCATCCATCAGCACCTGCTGGCGCTGCGCGTACAACTCACGCATGCGGCGCAAATGGCGCAGCAAATGCCCCTCGGTAATAAACCGCGCCAGCACCTCCTGGGTGTCACCCGGCGGGTGGCGGTCGCTCAGGGCGCGGGCCATGGCAAAGGCAGCGGTCAGCGCAACGGGCAGCACGATAAAACCCAGGCGCAGCCCCGGATGCAAAGTTTTGGAAAACGTGCCCACGTACAGCACCCGCTCAGCGTGCGGCAAGCTGCACAGCGCGGGCAAGCGGTGTGGGCCGTACTGGAACTCGCCGTCGTAATCGTCCTCCACAATCCAGCCCTGTTGGGCGTTGGCCCAGTCCAGCAGGGCCAGGCGGCGCTTGAGGCTCATGCGCACCCCGCTGGGGAACTGCGAGGTCGGTGTCACCACCGCCAGCCGGGCGGCCGGCCAGCGTGCCACGGCCTGCTCAACGATGAGTCCTTCGTCATCCACCGGCACCGGGCGCACCGTGACCCCGTGGCCTGCCAGACTGGCACGAATGCCAGGGTAGCCAGGGTCTTCCACCAGCGCCTCGTCGCCCACATCCAGCAGCAGGCGGCCAATCAGGTCAATGGCCTGCTGCGAACCCGAGCAAACCAGCACCTGCGCCGCCTCGCAGCGGATGCCGCGTGAGGCCCACAGCCACTGGGCAATCGCCTCACGCAAAGCAGGCGAACCGGCGGGGTCCAGGTATTGCGCTTGGGCCATGCGCTGAGCTTGGCTGACTTGGCGTGCCAGCCGATCCCAAACGGCAAAGGGAAACGTGGCGACTTCAGGCGCACCAATACGAAACGGTGCGGCGGCCTGCAAGGGCGGGTTCCAGCGCAACACGGTATCGGCAATCAACTGCCCGCGCTGCGACAGGCTGGCGCTGATCGGGGGATGCAGCGGCGCACGTGCCGGGCGCTGGGGCGTGCTTGACTGCAAAGCCCCCAGGTCATCAGCCACATAGCTGCCGTCGCCCACACGGGCAACCACATAACCCTCAGACTGCAGGCGCTCCATGGCCCACAACACGCTGTTGCGCGACACACCCAGCGTGCGGGCCTGCTCGCGTGTGGCGGGCAAGCGTGTACCGGGTTTGAACGTGCCTTGTTCCATGGCACGGCGCAGCTCCAGGTAGACCCGCTGGCGCACGGTCTCCGCCTTGGGTTTGGGCGCAATGGCTCTTTGAATCACGTTGAATTGGCCCTTCAAAAGTGGTTATTAGTTTATAAACTGAAGAACCATTCTATAAACCCACCTTCCACACGAAAGAGATCACCATGGCCCAGCACACCAGCACCGTTGTCTGGCAGCGCGACCACGCCGCCTTCACCGACCACCGCTACAGCCGCCGCCACACGTGGCAGTTTGACGGTGGGGCGGTGGTCAGCGCATCGTCTTCCCCCCACGTGGTGCCGCTGCCGTTTTCCGACCCGGCAGGGGTCGATCCCGAAGAGGCGTTTGTGGCCTCACTGTCAAGCTGCCACATGCTGTGGTTTCTGGACTTTGCCGCCCGCGCTGGCTGGGTGGTGGAGAGTTACCGTGACGAGGCCGTGGGGGTGTTGGCACGCAACGAGCAAGGCCAACAAGCCATGACCCGCGTCACGCTGCACCCAGAGGTGCAATTTGCCGGACACCAGCCTACGCCGCAGCAATTGCAGGACTTGCACCACCGCGCCCATGCCTCCTGCTACCTTGCCAACTCGGTCAAGACCGAAGTGTTGTGCGAACCCATTCTTGCCACAGAGCCCCAACCATGACCTACCTGCCCCCGTACTTTGCCGAGCTTGATGCCGCCACCCTGCACGCCCTGGTGCGCGCTCACCCGCTGGCCACCTGGGTGGTGCAGCACCAGGGTGAACTGCTGGTCAACCACATCCCCTTGCTGCTGGATGCAGCGCTGGGTGAACACGGCACGCTGCTCGGCCATGTCGCACGCGCCAACCCGGTGTGGCAAGCGCTGGCTGACGGTGCGACATCGGTGGCGGTGTTCACCGGGCCGCAGGCCTATGTATCACCCAACTGGTACCCCAGCAAACACGCCCATGGCAAGGCCGTGCCAACCTGGAACTACGCCACGGTGCATGCCCACGGTGTGCCTCGGGCGGTGGACGACCCGGTGCGAGCGCTGGACATCGTGACCCGTCTGACGCAAGTGCATGAGGCCAGCCAGGCCATGCCCTGGCAGGTGTCGGACGCGCCCGCCGACTACATTGCCAAGCTGCTCCAGGCCATCGTCGCCATCGAGATTCCGGTGCAGCGCTGGGTAGGCAAATGGAAAGTCAGCCAGAACCGCCCCGCCGCCGACCAACAAGGCGTTGCCGCCGGGCTGCGAGGCCAGGGCACTGAGCTTGCGGGTCAAATGGCCAGCTTGGTACAAGCAAGGATGCCAACATGAGCAGCCCCGAACTCGACTCACGCATCACCGTCAATGCCTTGCGCCCCGAAGACTACCCGGCGTGGCTGCGCCTGGCACAGGGCTACAAGAGCTTTTACGAAACCGAGTTGCCCGAGTCGGCCTACCAGCACACCTGGCAACGCCTGCTGCAAGCGCAAACCGTCCATGGCCTGGCGGCACGGCTGGATGGTCAACTGGTGGGCATCACCCACTACCTGTTCCACGCCAGCAACTGGTCGGCCGATGTCTGCTACTTGCAGGATTTGTTTGTCGATGAATCCGCCCGTGGCCAGGGCGTGGCACGCGCCTTGATCGAACAAGTGGCACAACTCGCCCGGGAACACGGCGCACCCCGGCTGTATTGGCTGACCCACCACAGCAAAGCCCGCGCCCGCATCCTCTATGACCACCTGGCTACCCACCAAGGCTTTATCCGCTACGAATACCCGATGGGTTGATGTTGATATGGCAAATTGACCTGTAGCCCTTATCCATCAGGCGAAAGCAGCTATTTTTTCTATAGCAAGCTAAAACGCACATCAGAGACGGATCGCCACCCGAAAAGGCGCAGGGGCATCAACCGGCTTCGGCCAGCAGGTCAGGGGTCAACGGGCATTCTGAAATCCAGGGTGAAAGCCAGCCGCGCGGTGCAGTGCCAGACTGGGTGCGATTCAAACTGATGGGGATTCATTCCCTTCATTCCCTCTCCCTCTGGGAGAGGGTCAGGGTGAGGGTGGATGTTTGGCTGTTCGCATCGTCGGGGTTTCTGGCAACGGGCAGCCCTCACCCCGGCCCTCTCCCAGGGGGAGAGGGAGTCATACCAAAAACACATTACTTTGAATCGCACCCGTGCCAGACTCCCGCGCCATGCCGCCTTGGCGTTCGGCATTGGTGTGGCCATGGCCAATGAGTTCATCCCCGCGTGCCACGCATGCCGCCACCACTTCCGGGCAATCCCTAGAATCAGAAAAACAGTCTGCGGGGTTTGTCGGAATTTTTGGATCTGTATAAATTACAGAAAAAACCGCTATAAGCAAGGCTGCAAGCCACTTTTAGGAAAATTTCGTGACCAGATTAATACGCAGCTTCCAGAATATTTTGCAAGTCTTGCTATGGACATTACGTAGAGGCAAAAATGAAACGTATCGCTACATTGATGATAATGTTTGCTAGCCCGTACGCAATTGCCGATTGCCAGGACAACTGGCTGACATACTCGTCGTCAACGGTGTTTCTCTCAGTTGCGTACAGCCAAGGTTGCTACGAAGGTGACTTAACAATCCATTTCTGGAAAAAGGGACCCAGGCCGCCATCGTCAGAGTTGCGCTCAGAATCGTTTCTTTTTGATCGCGAGTGCTCTTCGAAAAAAAAGGACAAAGACGGTGAGACTATCGAGTTTAGTTGTCGGAGTGATGGTGTAACACCTCTAGCCGGAGCGACCTATCGATACAAGATAGTCAAAACGACCATCCGGTGCAATGGCATCGATGAGCCAGACTGGGATCGCTCATTCAGATGTATTCGCGGCTGTGGCCCTGCTACACCGAAAAAGTTGAGGGTCTCACATGGCGAAGGATGTTCGTGACTGTGAACAATGTTTTCCTCCCGCCGTTGTTCGCGCTGGCAAAGCGTCTGACACTTCGACTTCCTTTGGGTCCGTGCTGTATGCCTCTAACATTTCGCTCGGCTCGGACACGCAGCAGCAGGATGCCGCTTCGCGGCGCTTGCCGCGTGCCGGGCAGCTACGACGTTAGGCTTTCGAAGCGACCAACATGGATCTATCGCAATTTGACGATGTACTTCTTGATGGATTGGAGTTTTGCTCCAAGGTCTACGCCCTCTTTGAGGAAATTCGAAATTCAGCGGATGGCACGACCAGACTGCGGATGCGACCTACCTCAGTTGAGAAGCGGTTGCTCGAAGAATTGCTCCCAATCTGCGCCTACATTCAAGCGAGCTACCGACCAGGCCGGTACATGTCCGTTCGGTGGAAGGATGGAAACCAGACGTACGACGCAGTATTGATTCAACATGGCGCATACGTCTCAGAAAACTACTATCCACCGCTCTGTCACATCGAGGTCACTTGTACGATGCACAGGAACGAGTATTTGAGCAGAGAACTTATCGAGTCGAAGGGCGGTGGGTTCGGCCTCGAGGGCATCAAGCGTTTGAAATCCGGAGAGATCGAGTCAGTTCCGGTCAGCTATAGCAATCATGATTTCATCGACTCATACAACGACATCGTTCGAAAGCAAATCGCAAAGAAATCAGCGATGCCCTATCCGGAGAATACAACGCTTATTGTTCAGTGCACCCTGAACATGCCTTACCTGCCAAATGAGTGGGAGGAGCTTATGGCTCGCGTTGCGAAGGAACTGCCTCATTCAAATTTTCGCGAGATCTTCTTCTATGACACAGTCAGCCATCACAAGAAATTCCTCTATCCACCACGATAATGCTATCCGCCATAAAGTCATGTCAAAACCTATTAATTGCAGGTTCTGTTTTGCCCGTGCGAGTTGGGCTCTAATCGGGTAGCCAGGAGCTTCTAACTCCCAGCCCCCACACCACCCACCATGCGGGTCCTTCGTTTAGCAGTTCATCAAGTCGGCACACTCGACGAAGTTTTCCTCTTCTTTCCCGTGTAGCCCTGTGCCTTGCAGCGTTGGAAATGGCTTGGTTGATCACCGGGGTTCTGGACATCTGCCAGTAGCTGTTGCTGCTGACACCGTGCTGTATCGCCGACTTCAGGTCAACCCACAAAGCCAGCAGATTCTTGATCTTGGGTAACGCGCCCAGCGCCACTGTTTTCCGCATGCGCCGCCTGATCCACTCGTCCAGTTCCATCTGTCAGCAGAATTGACGGCACTGGTCGCGCACTAAAACGCACCGGCTTCGAAAACCCGCTGTCGCTAACATCTGGGCATGATGCCCGCTAACCCCCTGCCCCCTTCATCGCACCTCCCGATCACCACGCTACCGCGTGATGCCCAGAGCATTCTGGAGCTGGCGGCGCGATCCATGTTTGAGTTGTTTGCCAATGCCAGTGAAGGCATGCTGCTGGTCGACCAGGACGCGCGGGTGGTCTGGATCAATGACCAGTACCGGCGCTTTCTACCCGCCCTGGGCTTTGAGCGCGAAGAAGATTTTGTTGGTCACCCAGTGTCCTCGGTGGTGCAAAACACCCAAATGCACCAGGTGCTGCGCACCGGCAAACCGATATTGATCGACTTGCTGAGCAACAAGGCCGGCACTTTTGTGGTGACACGCATTCCGTTGCGTGACAGCGACGGGCAAGTGATCGGGGCCCTGGGCATTGTGCTGTTTGATCACCCGGAAACCACGCTGCAACCCTTCATCGGCAAATTCACAGCCTTGCAACGCGAGCTGGACGACACACGGCGCGAGTTGGCCACCCAGCGCAGCCAGAACCTGCTGGGCGAACGGCGCACCAAATACACCTTTGCCAGTTTTGTCGGCACCAGTGCCGCTGCAGTGGAGGTCAAGCGCCAGGCGCGGCGCGCCGCGCATTCGACCAGCCCGGTGCTGCTGCTGGGGGAAACCGGCACCGGCAAAGAGTTGCTTGCCCATGCCATTCACGCGGCATCGGCCCGGGCCGCTGGGCCGTTTGTGGGTCTGAACATTGCAGCCGTGCCCGAAACCTTGCTGGAGGCCGAATTTTTTGGTGTAGCCCCTGGGGCCTACACCGGCGCGGATCGCAAAGGGCGCGAGGGCAAATTCCGCCTGGCCCATGGTGGCACCCTGTTTCTGGATGAAATGGGTGACATGCCACAAAACCTGCAGGCCAAACTGCTGCGGGCTTTACAGGAAGGCGAGATTGAGCCCCTGGGCTCCAACAAGCTGCTGCCCTTTGATGTGCGCGTGATCGCGGCCACCTCGCGTGACCTGCTCACGCTGGTGCGTGAGGGTCGCTTTCGCGAAGACCTGTATTACCGCCTGAATGTGCTGCCGATTCGTGTGCCACCACTGCGCGAGCGACGCAGCGACATTGCAGCATTGGTGGAAGTGCTGTCAGAAGACATGGCCCTGCGCGGTACCCAAGCACCAGAGCTCACGCCAGAGGCGCTGTCCTTGCTGATGGCGCAAAACTGGCGCGGCAACATCCGTGAGCTGCGCAACATTCTGGAACAGGCTGCGCTGAGCAGTGACAGTGACCAGCTCGATGCCCCTCAGTTGCACGCCGTGTTGCAGCGCTCGGGCGTGACCGAAGTGGCTTCAGCTTTGCCGCCAGAACCGATTCCCGGCGATGTGGACTTGCTGCGCCCGCTGGCCAAGCAGGTGGCTGAGCTGGAGCAGCGCGCCATTGCGGCCATGCTGCAAGCCACCGGTGGAAACAAACAAGCCACCGCACGCAGGCTGGGAATTTCACGCGCCACACTGTACGAACGTCTGGTAAACCCTGAATAAATAACAGACAAACGCCTGAAATTCATACACACAAAATGTCTTAATTTCAGCCAAATTGACATCACCCGACAATCATATCTCAATAAAATCAACAACTTACAAGCTGGCACGCCCTGTGCACTGATGAGTCACCATAACCAGGAGACTTCACCATGCATCGTCGCACCCTGCTCACACTGGCTGTTTTGGCCACAGCCACCGTCACAGCCCCAGCCTTCAGCCAATCCAAAGAGATCAAGATCGCCCACATCTACAGCAAAACGGGGGCACTGGAAGCCTATGGCAAACAGACGCAAACCGGCTTCATGATGGGGCTGGCCTACGCCACTGGCGGCAGCATGGAAGTGGCAGGCAAAAAAAGAGCCTGCTGGCCGCCGCCTATGGCGATGACAAGGTCGATCTGGCGGTGGGCCCGACCGCCTCCCCCGTGGCGCTGGCCATGCTGCCCGTGGCCGAAGAATACAAAAAGATTTTGCTGGTTGAACCTGCCGTGGCCGACAGCATCACCGGCGACAAGTGGAACAAATACATCTTTCGCACCGGGCGCAACAGCAGCCAGGATGCCATTGCCAACGCCGTCGCTCTGGACAAGGATGGTGTATCGATTGTGACCATGGCGCAAGACTCTGCCTTTGGCCGCGATGGGGTCAAGGCGTTCAAGGAATCCCTGAAGAAAGCCAAGCTGTTGCATGAGGAATATTTGCCACCTGCCACGACCGACTTCACCGCCGGTGGCCAGCGCATGATTGACAAGCTCAAAGCCTTGCCGGGTCGCAAGCTGATCTTCATCATCTGGGCCGGGGGCAACCCGTTCAAGATTGCCGACATGGACTTGAAGCGCCACGGCATCGAGATTGCCACAGGCGGCAACATCTTGCCCGCCATGACCGCCTACAAACAGTTCCCCGGCATGGAAGGCGCGGCGTACTACTACTTTGGCATTCCCAAAAACCCGGTCAACGAAGCCATGGTAGCCCAGCATTACTCACAGTTCAAGACCCCGCCGGACTTCTTCACCGCTGGCGGCTTCAGTGCTGCAATGGCACCAAGGGTGACACCGCTACCAATGGCCTGATCAAGACCATGGAAGGCATGAGCTTTGACACCCCCAAGGGCAAGATGAGCTTTCGCAAGGAAGACCACCAGGCGATGCAAAGCATGTACCACTTCAAGATCAAGGTTGACCCGGCCTTTGCCTGGGGTGTGCCCGAGCTGGTGCGCGAGATCAAGGCCGAAGAAATGAACGTGCCGATCCGCAACAAACGCTGACATGCTGCAAACCCAAGACCTCACGGTTCGCTTTGGCGGTCATGTGGCGGTGAATGCCGTCTCGTGCAGCTTTGCGCCGGGCACACTGACGGCCATTGTGGGCCCCAACGGGGCGGGCAAAACCACCTATTTCAACCTGATCTCGGGGCAGCTCAAGGCGAGCGCCGGACGGGTCAGCCTGAATGGGCACGACCTCACCCACTTGAGCGCCTCGGCCCGCACCCGTGCCGGGCTGGGCCGGGCGTTTCAGTTGACCAATCTGTTCCCCAACCTGAGTGTGCTGGAGAACGTGCGCCTGGCGGTGCAGGCCAGCATGGACGGGGCACACCGCCGGGGGCTGAACCTGTGGAGCATCTGGAGCGACCACGCCGCGCTGACGGCGCGTGCCCACAACATTCTGGCCTCGGTATCCATGTCCGAACAGCAAGAGGCCTCGGTGGCCAGTTTGCCGCATGGTGACCAGCGCAAGCTGGAAGTCGCTCTCTTGATGGCGCTGGACCCGCAGGTCTACATGTTTGACGAACCCACTGCAGGCATGAGCCACGACGAAGCCCCGGTGATCCTGAACCTGATTCGCGCCTTGAAGCAGGACAAAACCAAAACGATCCTGCTGGTGGAACACAAAATGGACGTGGTACGCGAGTTGGCCGACCGGATCATCGTGCTGACCAACGGCACGCTGGTGGCCGATGGCCAACCGGCCGAGGTGATTGCCTCGCCGGTGGTGCAAGAGGCTTACCTGGGCATTGTCAAGGAGGCCGCATGAGTGATTTGCTGCTGCAACTCGAAGGCATCCACACCCACATTGGGGCCTATCACATCCTGCACGGGGTGAATCTGGCGATTCCACGCGGTGAACTCACCATGCTGCTGGGGCGCAACGGCGCGGGCAAAACCACCACACTGCGCACCATCATGGGTCTGTGGCAAGCCTCCCAGGGCCGGGTGATCTTCAACGGGCAAGACATTACGCGAAAGCACACGCCGCACATTGCCGGGCTGAACATTGCCTATGTGCCCGAGAACATGGGCATTTTTTCCGACCTGACAGTGAAAGAAAACATGCTGCTGGCGGCACGGCAAGCCAAACACGCCAGCCAGATCGACCCGGCCCGATTGCAATGGATTTTCAAGCTCTTCCCCGCCGTGGAGAAGTTCTGGAACCACCCGGCGGGCAAACTCTCGGGCGGGCAAAAGCAGATGCTGGCGGTGTCGCGCGCCATCGTTGAACCACGCGAGTTGCTGATCATCGACGAGCCCAGCAAGGGCCTGGCCCCGGTGATGATCAACAACATGATCCAGGCCTTTGCCCAGCTCAAGGCCAGCGGCGTGACGATTTTGCTGGTGGAACAAAACATCCACTTTGCAAAACAACTGGGCGACAGCGTGGCGGTGATGGACAACGGCCAGGTGGTGTACGCCGGGCGTATGCAGGCCCTGGCGGAAGACGAAGCATTGCAGCAGTCGCTGCTCGGCCTGACTTTATGAGTTACATCAAAAATAGGCCTCTAGCGCTTGCAGATAAAGCGCAAGCAGCTATTATTTCAATAGCATTCAAACTACAGAACAGGAGCTCACATGAACTGGCGTGAGCTGGACTACAAACCCCTGCTGCTGGTGCCGCTGCTGGCCTTGCTGGCACTGCCGCTGGTGGGCTCTGGCTCCACCTGGCTGACCTTGACCGTGGCCGGTCTGGCCATGGGCATGATCATTTTCATCATTGCCTCGGGCCTGACACTGGTGTTTGGCCTGATGGACGTGCTGAACTTTGGCCATGGCGTGTTCATTGCGCTGGGCGCGTTTGTGGCCACCAGCGTACTGGGCGCCATGGGCGACTGGACGGGCTCACCCGAGTTGTGGCGCAACCTGCTGGCGGTGCTGTCGGCCATGCTGGTGGCCATGGCGGTGGCTGCCGCTGTGGGGCTGGCGTTTGAGCGTTTCATCGTGCGCCCGGTGTACGGGCAACACCTCAAGCAAATCCTCATCACCATGGGCGGCATGATCATTGGGGAAGAGCTCATCAAGGTCATCTGGGGGCCGCAGCAAATCGCGCTGCCGCTGCCCGAGGCGATGCGTGGCTCACTGCTGATGGGAGAGGCGGCGATAGAAAAATTCCGCCTGGTGGCGGTGGTGGTTGGGCTGGCGGTGTTTGCGCTGCAGGCCTGGACGCTGTCGCGCACCAAGATTGGTTTGCTGATTCGCGCCGGGGTGCAAGACCGCGAGATGGTCGAGTCACTGGGCTACCGCATTCGCCGCCTGTTTGTGGGTGTGTTTGTGGTGGGCAGTGCGCTGGCCGGCCTGGGTGGAGTGATGTGGGGGCTGTACCAGCAAAACGTGGTGCCACAAATGGGTGCGCAGGTGAATGTGCTGATCTTCATCGTCATCATCATCGGTGGCCTGGGCTCCACCGGTGGGGCGCTGATTGGCGCGTTGCTGGTTGGCCTGATGGCCAATTACACCGGTTTTCTGCTGCCCAAAGTGGCGCTGTTTTCCAATATTGCGCTGATGGTGGCTGTGCTGCTGTGGCGGCCGCAGGGTGTCTACCCGGTGGCGAATCGTTGAGGCGGCTGTGATGTTGAAACGACTCATCTCCAATGACTTTCCGCGCAGCCGCCTGTTGGCGGTACTGTTGGTCGGCCTGCTGCTGGCGCTGGCGCTGGCACCGTTCATCTTCCCCGGGGTCAAACCCCTGAGTGTGGCGGCCAAGGTGCTGGTGTTTGTGGTGCTGGTGGCCAGTTTTGACTTGCTGCTGGGCTACACCGGCATCAGCCGGGCTGACTGGGGGGCTGGCCTTGTCACTGCTGCTGTCGCTGGCCGTAGGCTTGTTTTCACTGCGGGTGCGCGCCATCTTTTTTGCCATGATCACGCTGGCGGTGGCCTCGGCGTTTCAGACCCTGGCCTCGCAGCTGTCGGACATCACCGGGGGTGAAGACGGCCTGAGCTTCAAAGTGCCCGAGTGGCTGTCACCCAGCTTTGAACTGCTGGAAAACCCGGTACTGGGGGTGATGATCGACGGGCGGCTGATCTGCTACTACCTGCTGTTTGGGCTGGCGCTGGTGTTGTTGCTGGCCTTGCTGCGTATCGTCAACTCACCGTTTGGCCGGGTGCTGCAGGCGATTCGCGAAAACGAGTTCCGGGCCGAGGCGATTGGCTACCGTGTGGTGGTGTACCGCACACTGTCGAGCGTGTTGTCGGCCCTGTTTGCGTGTATGGCAGGGGCCATGCTGGCGCTCTGGTTGCGCTACAACGGGCCGGACACTTCGCTGTCATTTGAAATCATGATGGACGTGTTGCTGATCGTGGTGATCGGTGGCATGGGCACCATTTACGGCGCGGCCATCGGTGCGGCGCTGTTTCTGGTGGCGCAAAGCTACCTGCAAGACCTGCTGCGGCTGGCCAGCGAAGCTACCGCAGCACTGCCCGTGTTGTCAGCCCTGTTGTCACCCGACCGCTGGTTGCTATGGCTGGGCTTGCTGTTTGTGCTGTCGGTGTATTACTTTCCCACCGGCATCGTGGGGCGTTTGCGGCACCAGGCCGCCTTGAACCGGATGGGAGCTTGAAAATGCGCTGTACCTCACATTACCTTACCTGTGCCAACCGCGAAATCCACTTCATGGAGTGGGGCCACCAACACCCGCAAACCGTGATGGCCTGGCATGGTCTGGCGCGCACCGGGCGCGACATGGACGAGCTGGCCGAACACCTGAGCAGCCGCTACCGCGTGATCTGCCCCGACACCCTGGGCCGTGGCCTGAGCCAATGGAGCCCAGAACCCGAGACGGAATACTGCTTGGCTTTTTACGCCCGTTTGGCAGCCGAGCTGATTGATCAACTGGGCATCAGCCAGACCCACTGGGTCGGCACCTCCATGGGCGGTGCCATTGGCACGGTGTGCGCCTCTGGCCTGTTTCAGCCACAGCTGAAAAATCGCATCTTGAGCCTGGTCCTCAATGACAACGCACCCGAGCTGGCCCAACCCGCCATTGAGCGCATCAAGGCCTACGCGGGCCAGCCCCCCGCGTTTGACAGCGTACGCGAACTGGAGGCATTTTTCCGCCAGGTCTATCAACCCTACGGCTGGCTCAGTGATGCGCAGTGGCGGCGTTTGACCGAAACCTCCACCCGCCGCCTGCCCAATGGCCGCGTGACCCCGCACTACGACCCGGCCATGGTGCAGCAGTTTGTACGGCATCCCGACGACTACCTGATCTGGCACCACTACGACCAGCTGGACATCCCGGTGCTGCTGTTGCGCGGGGCAGAATCAGACCTGGTGCGGCCCGACACCGTGCAGCAGATGCACCAGCGCGGCCCCGGTGTCCGCCAGCAGCTGCAAGTGCAGGTGATACCCGGCTGCGGCCACGCCCCCGCTCTCAATGTGCCGGAACAACTGGACGTGGTGACGCAGTTTCTGTCTCAGTTCGCCGTACGGCCATAAACCGGTGTGAAAGCATGCCGCTGAATGTCTTGCAGCGTGGGTGAGTAGCCAGCCCACAGCACCAGCACCATGCCGGGCAAGTCCAGTGAGCGCTCCAGGCTGCGGCACAGGGCGTAGCGGTCTTCGTCGTCCATGCCTGGGAGTTCGATGAACAGCAGGTAGCAGCGCCGGTAGGCAAACTCCTTGAGTGTTTTGTTCACCAGCCAGGCCCGCCACACCGGTTTGCAGCGGGCCAGGCCCGCCAGAAACTCACCCATCTCGAACTCATTGAGGTCATGGCGAGTGATGGCGTGAAAAAATGGGGTTTCGGTGATCTCTTCCATGGCCCGGGTCTCGGCTTCATCGGCTTGTTTGAGCCGTGTCCGCCACAGCTTGAGTTCAGCATCCAAGGCCTCACCGGCAGCCACCCGTTTCTCAAGCGCCTGCACCGCCATGCGGCTGGCCCACCAATGGTGCGCCAGGCTGTGCTCAAACAACTCCGCCAAACTGTCCATCCGCTGATCATGGTCAGCATCATCCAGACATTGCACCAGGCCCCGCAGGCCGGCGGCGTGACTGGGGGTGAGTTTCAGCGCCCGCTCGTAACAAGGGCGGGCAAGATCGAGCTGACCCAGGCGCTTGTACAGATCGCCGAGTTCGGCCATTTCATTGGCGTTGTTGCGTGCCGCACTGGCGCTCAACGCAGCCACGCGGGTACGCACCCGGTTCAGGTAACTGTGGTGCACGCGCCAATCGGTGGCGTTGTCCCGGCACCATTGCGCATCAAAGTGGTTCAGCCATCGGCTCGCGCTGGCCCCCAGCACGTCGAGCGCCGGGCGGCTTGACCAGGTGGGCAAACCCGGTTTGACATCCAGCGCCTCCAGCCGATCACGCAGCACCGGGTGGGTGTCGTCCACATCGCTGATCTGCTTGAGGGTCTGGCGCAGTGTATTGCGGGCAAAGTCGCCGTCCGGCGGCAGGCTCAGCAGTTTGTGCATGCTGGCAAACGGCCCAAGCGCTTGGGCACTGTCAGCGGCAGCGGCCCAGTGCCGGGGCCAGAACTGGGTGGCCAACCAGTCGCCCTTGATGGCGATTTCGGTCAATGCCGCCCCAGCCACCTCAGGCCCGAGCAGCTTGCCCGCAATGCGGTCGGCCTCGTACTCGTCTTGCCGGGCCAGGGCAAAGGTGCGAGCCAGAAAACGCGGAAAATACCAGTGCAGAAAAGCCTGCGTGGCCGCCGCCACCGGCCCTTCATCGTGGCGCATGCTGTGCGACAGTTTCATCCAGCTCAGGCGGGTGCGGTAAATCCAGGCGGCAAACTGGCCGTGCTCACCACGCAAATGGCCATATTCGTGCGCCAGCACCGCCAGAAAACGTGGCCGGTCCACCGCCAGCAGCAGCGGCAAACCAATGGT
>VIKI01000203.1:11015-13831 GCA_008080595.1 Comamonadaceae bacterium | reverse complement strand
GACTATCTGGCCGGTTGGCAGCGTAGTGTCATGTGGGGCATGGGCAGTGCACTGGTGTTGGCGGTGGTCTTGGGCGGCTGGATATTTGTCTGGCTGCGTACCTACAACGAAGCCCGTCGTCTGGCCAAAGGCATGACCGAGGCCTATGAGACCACCATGCGCCGCACCATTGCCCTGCTGGACAGCTTGCCAGACCCGGCCTGGTTGACTGACCGGGACCAACGCATGATTGCCGTCAATGAAGCCTACCGGCAACTCAGCGGGCATGACGAGCAGCATATTCTGGGCCAGACCGTGACCGACATCTGGCCTGCATCGACGGCGCAGGCGTTGCGCACCCAAGATGCACAAGCCCTGTCGACCCGGCTGCAACAACGCCGCGAGGCCACTCAGGAAGTGGCCGGCGGGGGATTACGTCATTTTGAGTACATCTCGACACCGGTGCTTGACGAAAAGGGCCAGCTCGCCGGGGTGGCTGGGGTAGCTCGTGACATCACCCAACTGCATGTCGATCAGGAGCGTATTCGCTACCTGGCGGAACACGACATCCTGACCGATTTACCCAACCGGGCCTTGCTTGGCAACCGCATGTCGGCGGCTTTGGCCGATGCCCTGGGTACCCAGTCGCCGTTGGCCGTGCTTTTCCTCGATCTGGATCACTTCAAGTTTGTCAACGACACCTTGGGGCACGAAGTGGGTGACCAACTGCTGCAACAGGTGTCGCAGCGCATGCGGGCCCATCTGGACAGTCGCGACACCATCAGTCGCCAGGGCGGCGACGAATTTGCGGTGCTGATGCAGGGCTTCAAACACCTCTCGCGCGTGGCCATCGTGGCACAAAGGCTGATTGACACGGTCAGCGAGCCTTTTCTGGTGGAAGGCCATGAGCTGTTGGTTGGGGTCAGCATTGGCATCAGCACCTACCCGCAAGATGGCACCGACATCAGCACCTTGCTGAAAAACGCCGATACCGCCATGTACCAGGCCAAGGCGGTCGGGGGCAATGCCTACCGCTTCTTTGCGCCGGAAATGAATGCCCATATTTCGGAACGGGTGATGCTCGAAAACAACTTGCGCCGGGCGATTTTGGGCAACGAGTTCAAGCTGTATTACCAACCCCAGGTGGATGGGGCCAGTGGTCAATTGATCGGGCTGGAAGCCCTGATCCGCTGGCATCATCCTGAGCTGGGTGAAATACCGCCCAGTCGTTTTATTCCGATTGCCGAGGAAAGCAGCCTGATCAACACCATTGGTGAATGGGTGTTGCGCGAGGCCTGTCGGCAAAGCCGGGCCTGGATTGATCAGGGTTTTCCGCCGGTGGTCATGGCGGTTAACCTGTCTGCCGTCCAGTTGCGTCAGCGCCATTTTTCTGACCAAGTGATGTCGGCCATCAATGATGTGGGCCTTGCCCCCCAATGGCTGGAGTTGGAAATCACCGAAAGCGCGTTCATCCGCGACACCGACCGGGTCATCGAGATGCTGCACAAAATCAGCAGCATGGGCATCAAGCTTTCGGTCGATGATTTTGGTACCGGCTACTCCAGCCTGGGCTACCTGAAGCGGCTGCCGTTCGGTCGCATCAAAATCGACCAGTCTTTTGTCCGCGAGTTGCCCAGCAATGAAGACGACTCAGCCATCATCCGTGCCATTGTCGGTATTGCTGACAGTCTGAAAAAAGAGGTGATTGCCGAAGGTGTTGAGCAACCCGAGCAGCGCGACTTTTTGCTGCGCAACGGCTGCCGACTGATGCAGGGTTATCACTTTGGTCGCCCCATGCCCGCCGAGACGCTGGAGCCCTTGCTGCGCCAAGGCCGCATTTTTCCGGCGACTTGAGGCAGTTAGGGATGCGGAAATTGCCAGTGCCGCCAGAAATGGGATATTTGGCATTTCTGCATCCCTTATAGTCTCTGCCCCTATGATGTGTCTTACCTATGACGAATCAACGACCCTCACTTGACGTGGCTGTGATCATGCAGCGCATGGCCAACACCGGCCCAGCCGCCCGCTGGCAACCCTGGCGCTGGGAACTGGCCGACGTGGTGATGAACCAACCCGGCTTTGGCACAGAACCCCGCTTGCTCTATGAAAATGAGAGCGTTCAGCGCTGGCTGCACGGGGGCTTGAAGGTGGAATTGTTCAAAGATGACGGTGAGGGGTATTACCTCAACGCCACCACCGATGTGCCCAGCTGGTTTGTCTTGTGGCGCATGGAGGAGCAAGCCAGCGTCGCGGATGAGCCTATCCCCAGGCCCGTGGTGGTGAGCCTGAGCTATTACGACGCGGGCCGTTGGCTGGATGCACAGGAAAACGTCGAGCAAGTGCCCGCCCCGGCCGAGGTGCTGGAATGGTTGAATGCCTTTGTGCAAGAACATCACGTGGTCGAGCCCAAACGGCGCAGGCGGCCCGAGAGTTTCAGATCACTGACCGACCGCTTTGGCAACCCTGTATCGATCACGACCGAGAAAAAATTGGGTGGGGGCCAGGGCGACGGACAAGGCGGATCGCATGGCTGATGGCTTTTTAGGCCGCTGGTCGCAACGCAAACAGGCCGTGCGTGACGGCCAGGCCCTGGCTGAGCCGGTGGTCAAACCGCCGGTTGAGTTGCCCGCCAAAGCGCCAAGTGTTCCCACGCTGGCCCAAGAGCCTGCGCCCACCACACCGGCCGCTACACCCTTGCCGACACTCGACGATGTCAAAGCCCTGAACGCTGATTCCAGCTTTGCCCCCTTTGTGTCGCGTGACGTAGCCCCCGAGGTGCGCAACGCCGCCATGAAAAAACTCTTCACTGACCCGCACTACAACGTGATGGATCGGCT
>VIKI01000203.1:0-10975 GCA_008080595.1 Comamonadaceae bacterium | reverse complement strand
CGATATTTACATTGACGACTACAGCCTGCCCAGCCCCTTGCCTGCGGCCACGCTGCGCCAGATGGCCAGCGCCAAGTTTTTGAATTTGTTTGAAGAAGACCCGCCCGCAGCCGATGCCAATGCCGAAGCTGCAGCGGCTTCAACCCCCTCGCTCCAGGCCAACCCCACACAAGACCCCTCACATGACCACACTGATTTGCGACTGCAACCAGACCCTGCCACTGGACCCACGCGCCTTGAGCGCCAGCCTGAACGAACCCCTGACGCTGCACTCTAGCCTGTGCCGCCGCCAAGCCGCTGAATTTCTCAAAGCTGTGGGCAGTGGCCAAGACCTGGTGGTGGCTTGCACCCAGGAATCCCGCCTGTTTGAGGAACTGGCGCAAGAGGCCGGTCACACCGCCCCCATCACCTTCGTCAACATCCGCGAAACCGGCGGCTGGAGCCGTGATGCCGCCCAGGCCAGCCCGAAAATCGCCGCCTTGCTGGCTGCGGCTCACCTGCCCGAACCCGATCCGGTGGCCACCGTCAGCTATGTGAGTGAAGGGCGCGTCCTCATCATCGGGGCGCTTGATGCGGCCGAACGGGCAGCCGAGTTGCTGCAAGACGCACCTGAGCTGACCCTGTTCAGCACCGGTGCGGGGGAGTCCGGCGGGGCACAGGAGCGCCGGTACCCGGTGTTGGGTGGACAGATTCAAAGCCTCACCGGCTGCCAAACAACCCGATTGACCTCGACCTGTGCACCCGTTGCAACGCCTGCCTGGCCGCCTGCCCCGAGGACGCGATTGGTCTGGACTACCAGGTCAATCAGAAGACTTGTGATGCCCACCGCGCCTGCGTCAAAGTGTGCCAGGTGGCCGGGGCGATCGACTTCAACCGTGTCGCATCAAGCCAGAGCAACACCTATGACTTGGTGCTGGACTTGCGTGCCACTCCAGCCTTCACCCAGCATGCCAAACCCCAAGGCTATTTGCACTGGGATGGACGCGACATCAAAGCCTTGCTGGCATGGCGCGAACTGGTCGGGGAATTCGAGAAGCCCAAGTTTTTCAGCTACAAGCAAAAACTCTGCGCCCACAGCCGCAATGAAAAAGAAGGCTGCACGGCGTGTATTGACGTGTGTTCAGCCAGCGCCATCAGCAGTGACAAACATCGCCAGCAAATCAAAATCAACCCCAATTTGTGTGTCGGCTGTGGCACTTGCAGCACCGTCTGCCCCAGCGGGGCCATCGCTTATGCCTACCCGCGTGCCAGTGACCAGGGGGTGAAGATCAAAACCCTGCTCTCTACCTACCTGCGCAGCGGTGGCAAACAGCCCAGCTTGCTGTTGCACAGCCAGGGCAGGGGGGCGCAATGGTTGGGTGAGCTGGGCCGTGCCGCGCAGCTTGAAAAAGGCCAGAAAGACGGCATCCACGGTGTGCCAGCACGGGTGTTGCCGCTGGCGCTGTGGCATACCTCGTCGACCGGATTAGAGTTGTGGCTGACCGCCATCGCCTACGGGGCCAGCCAGGTCTGGCTGCTGCTTACCGATGAAGAAGCCCCGCAATACGCCACCGCCTTGCGGGAGCAAATGGCGGTGGCCCAGGCCATTCTGAGCGGGCTGGGTTACGCCGGAGAGCATTTCAAACTGCTACACGTGCGTGACGCGCGTGATCTGGCTGAACTCGACCGCGCCCTGCAAGTCGCACCCGCCCAAGCGCCGCTGCGCCATGCCAGCTTTGCGGTGCAGGCCGACAAGCGTGTCACGCTGGAGCTGGCGCTGGATCACCTGATCAGCCACGCCCCCCAGCCCAGGGCCGAGCGTATTGCCTTGCCCGCCACCGGCTCACCCCTGGGCACGCTGGCCCTCAACAAAGATGCCTGCACCCTGTGCCTGAGCTGCGTCAATGCCTGCCCGGTCGGGGCACTGGGTGACAACGCCCAAGCGCCGCAATTGCGGCTGATTGAAAAAAACTGCGTGCAATGTGGTCTGTGTGTCAAAACCTGCCCGGAAAAAGCCCTGAGCCTGCTGTCCCAGCTCAACCTGACGGCGCAGCGCAAAGAAGCGGTGTTGCTGCATGAGATGCAGCCCTATGCCTGCGTGCGCTGCGGCAAACCCTTTGGCACCCTCAAAGGCATTGAGGCCATGCTGGGCAAACTGGCCGGGCACAGCATGTTCCAGGGCGCGGCCCTGGAGCGCCTGAAAATGTGCGGTGACTGCCGCGTCATTGACATTTACTCAGCCGACAACGAAATCAAAATCAACTCGATCCCATCATGATGCCTTTACCAGAAGCCGCCGTCAGCAGTGCACTTGACGAAGAAACCGCGCGTTCAGAGCTTTATGGGCTTCTAGCCCATGTCTACTATGCGCAACCAGCTAGCGAATTGATAGCTAATCTGCGTGTCGCCGTGACCGCTGCCCCGGCCCCTGGGGCTTATCTGGAAGCCTCTTGGTGCAGCTTGGTGGGTGTTGCGCGGGACCTGAGTGACACCCAGATCGCCGCCGAATTTGATGCCCTGTTTGGGGGTGTCGGCAAGCCCGAGGTGTACCTGTATGCCTCCCACTACCTCAGCGGTTTTCTCAATGAAAAACCGCTGGCCCGCTTGCGCACCGAGCTTGACAGCCTGGGCCTGGCCCGTGATGAGGCCATGTTCGAGACCGAAGACCACTTCGCCTACCTGTGTGAAGTGATGCGTTATCTGATTGCGGGTGAAGATGTCGCGGTGGCCAACCTGACGCGGCAGCAGTCATTTTTTGCCACCCACATGCAGCCCTGGGTCGGCCAGATGTGTGATGCCATTCAAAAACACCCCAAAGCCCGCTTCTACGCTGCCGTGGCCGAGCTGACCCGTGCCTTCATGAGTGTCGAAGCACAAGGTTTTGACATGCTGGCCTGAGCGCTAGCCCAGGTACCGTAGGAGCGGCGGCAGCCGCGAATGCCTGCTTGCATTTTGTTTCGATATTTCAATTGACGTGCAGGCAGGCGGGTCTTGACAATGCGCCATCCCCCTTTTGTGAGCTGTGCTGCACCATGCCCCGATTTGTCGATTCAGACTCGGTTGTTCTGTCCAAGCGCAGGGGCGGTCTGCCGTTTTTGAGCGGCCTTCACCTGGCTGTGCTGCTGCTGTTGGTGACCATTGCAACAGGCCTGTACGTGGATGTGAAGAGTGAGCAGATGCATCGGCATCACCTGAAGATTCAGACCGGGTTGGAACGCATGCTGCGCTTGAACCAGTCGGTCACCGCTGAGTTGGCCACGGCGGTGATTGAGAAAAACAGCCAGCGGGCGGCCAGTTATGACAGCCTGCACACCCAGTTGGAGGCCACCATGCAAGAGGTGCTCAAGCTGACACAGCCGATGACGCTGGCCGCAGGCATGCGGGCCTTGCATGACGAGCAGCATGCCTTGCGCAAACAAGAGCGCCAGGTGTTGGCCCTGATGCAGGATGCGCAGTGGGATCGTGCTTACAAGACCTTGTTGGGCGGCGACTACGTGATGGCGCTCAAGGTGTATGAAATCAGCAGATGCTGGCGCTCAGAATGATGGCAGTCGTGCTGCTGCTGTGGGCGGGCTGGCGCTATTCCCGGCGACTCAAGGCCGAGCTGGCTGAACAACTGCGTTTGCGTTGGGAGGTCAGTACCATCAATGAGGCCTTGGAAGAAAAGGTCAGGCTGCGTACCGCCGAGCTGGAAGCCGTCAACCAGCAGCTGGAAATTTTGAGCACCACCGACGGCCTGACTGGCCTGGCCAACCGCCGCCGGTTTGACCGGTACTGGATGGACGAGTGGCAGCGTGCGCTGCGCCAAGCCTCGCCGCTGGCCGTGATCATGCTCGACGTGGATCATTTCAAAGCCTACAACGACCACTACGGCCACCCGCAGGGGGATGAATGCCTGCGCCGCGTGGGGGCGGTGCTGCAGGCGGCGGTGCGCCGTGCGGGTGAACTGGCGGCGCGTTATGGCGGTGAGGAATTCGTGGTGGTGCTGCCAGGGGTGACCCCGCAACAGGCGATGGACACGGCGCAGGGCATTCTGACCGCCATACGAGCGGCAGCTTTGCCACACGCCAGCTCACCGGTGGCCAGTGTGGTAACGCTCAGTCTGGGCGTGGCCGCCGGTATTCCTGGGGCCACGGATGCACGTGAACACTTGCTGAAAATGGCCGATGAAGCCTTGTATACCGCCAAAAACACCGGCCGCAACCGCGTGGTGTTGGCATCTCTTGATTAATTTTCCGTGGCCTGGGCACACTGCAACCAGAGCACGAACACCGCGCCGGGTGAGTCCTCTCCTGCGTCGCGCCGGTTGCTGGCTTGCAGGCTGCCACCGTAGCGCTCGATCAGCCCCAAGCTGATCCATAACCCCAGCCCGTTGCCGTCGTTTTTGGTGGTGAAAAACGGGCTGAACAGGCGTTCTTTGGCCTGCTCGCTCAGGCCGCCTCCGGTGTCGCACACCTGGATCAGCACGCCGGATTGTCCTGCGCCATCTGGCTGATCGCGGCTGCGCAGGGTCAGCGTGCCGCCCTCGGGCATGGCCTGAATGGCGTTGATCATCAGGTTGATCAGCACCTGCTGCAGTTCCTGGCGGTTGATGGCCACGCTGAGGCTGGCCTGCCAGTCGCGCAGCACGCTGATTCTGGCTTGGCCCAGCAGGTGTTCCACCAGCACCAGCGAACTGGCCAGGGTGTCATTCACATCCACCGCCACCACGTAGCCCGCATAGTCGTTGGGGCGGGCGTATTGCAGCAACTGGGTGACGATCAGGCGCATGCGCTCAATTTGCTGATCCATCAGGCTGAGCTCTTCGGCCACCGGAAGAGCCTGCGGCCCCAGGGTTTCGCGCAGCAAGTCCAGATTGCCCTGCATCACGGCAATCGGGTTGTTGATTTCATGCGCCACGCTGGCGGTCAGTTGGCCGATGGCGGCGAGTTTTTCTGATTTGACCAACTGCGCCTGCGCCTGCTGCAAAGACTGGTTGCTCTCGAGCAGCTCCTGGGTGCGCCGCGCCACCTGGGTGTCGAGTTCTTCGTTCCAGCGTTGCAGCCGGGCGGTTTTGTCGTTCACGGTATCGAGCAGTTGATCCAGATGGCCCGCCAGTGCCCCCAGTTCGTCTTGCTGGGGCAGTGCGCCGACACGCGCCGTTGCCTGACCTTCTTCAACGTCTTGCATGGTTTTGTTCATCCGTTCCACCGGCTGGAAAATGCTGCGTGCCCAGCGCAAGGACAACCAGGCCGCCAGCACCATGACCACGCCAAAAATACCGATCACCAAGGCCAGCAGGCTGGTTTTGACTTGGCGAAACGGGGTTTCCAGATAACCCACGTAGAGCATGCCAATGCGCTCACGCTGTGCATTGAGCAGCGGCTCGTAGGCCGAGACATACCAGTCGTTCACCACAAAGGCGCGATCCAGCCAGGTGTCACCCCGCTCCAGCACCGCCTGGCGCACGGCTTGCGAGACACGCGTGCCAATGGCGCGTTGATCCTGAAACAGTCGCACGTTGGTGGTGACCCGCACATCATCCAGAAACAGGGTGGCGGTGCCCAGGCTGCCCAGCGGCAGCGAACCTTGCGGGTAGACGATCTGGTTGATGTGGTCGATCAGCGGCAGGTTTTGGTTCAGCAGCACCCCGGCCTGCACCCAGGCCAGGATCTGTCCAGTCGCATCTGTCACCGGGGAACTGGCCAGCATCATCAAGGCCTGGTCTTCTTGCGTGCGCTGGGTGGGGGCTGCGTTTTGGGTCGGCACCAGAGTGATGTCCAGCCGTGCCGCCAAGTGGGGTGCGAGCTGCAACACCTGGGTTTTGCTCAGTTTCAGAAGCTGGTTGAATTCGGAGCTGTTTTTTATAATTGAAATTGGCCTCTGGTGCTTGTCAAATAAGCGCAAGGCGCTCTCATTTTTGATCCAACTGGCAGACAGCAGTTGGCCTTCTCGGCTGTACAGGTTGACAAAGTCCAGGCTGCGCGCTTGTTGGGCTTTTTGCAGGGTGAGTTCAATCAGTGCCGTGTTTTGCGTCGACAGCGCCTGGTACAAGGCGTAGGAGTTGGCTGTGGCCTGGGTGCTGGTGCCGACCTCGGACTGCACCTGCAAAAAGTAACCCCGTGCCACGGCCAGGTCGCTGCGCACTTTGGTGATCAGCAGCTGGTCATAGGCGGCATTGCCCCACAGCACCAGCGCGGTCATCAGCAGCGGCAACACCAGCACCAGGGGCAGCAAGGCCAGCACCATCAGCTTGTGACGCACTGACAGGTGCAGCCAGCGTCGCTGCCAGACTTTCAAGTTCATGCACTGGCCCAGTCAGCGCAGCGGCGCTCCAGGGTGCGCCGTGAGATGCCCAGCAGTTCTGCGGCACGGGTTTTGTCGCCTCGCACGCTGTCCAACACCGACTGGATGTGTTGTTTTTCCAGAGCCTGCAGATCGGTGGGGTAACTGGCGTGCGCCGTGGCCTGCTTGGGAGTGCTGCCATACAGGGCCGACACATTGAGTTCGCCCAGAATCAGAGAGCGCTCGATCAGGTTGCGTAATTCACGGGCGTTGCCAGGCCAGTCGTATTGCATCAGGTAGTCCATTTGCTGCGCTGAAATGGTCAGCGGATGCAGGCCGGTGCGGGGGGCCAACTGCGTCATGAAGTGGGTCACCAAATCGGCGATGTCTTCCTTGCGCTGGCGCAAAGGCTGCAGCTGCATGTCAATCACTTGCAGGCGGAAATACAGGTCTTTGCGAAAGCGCCCGGCGGCCACTTCATCTTGCAGCACCCGGTGGGTGGCCGCCATGATGCGCACATTCACCGGGATGAGCTGGCTGCTGCCGACCGGGCGAATTTGCAGGTCTTCCAGCGCACGCAACAGCGCAGCCTGCACCGGCAGGGGGAGTTCGGCCACTTCGTCCAGAAACAGGGTGCCGCCCTGGGCGTAGTAAAACAGGCCGTCGCGCGATGGGCTGGCCGAGCGTGGGCTGGCCTTGGCCTGGCCAAACAGGGTGATCTCGATTTGCTCGACCGACATGCTGGCGCAGTTCACCGGTACAAAAGGGCCGTTTTGGCGTGGACTCAAATAGTGCAGGGCGCGTGCCACCAGTTCTTTGCCCGTGCCCGATTCACCTTGCAGCAGCACGGTGCTATCGACTTGTGCCACCCGTGGCAACGAAGCCCGCAGGTTTTGCATGTAGGCGGAGCGCCCGATCAGGTTGATGCTGGTGTCGGTCTGCCGGGATAAGGTGTGCCTGAGCACAAAGTTTTCCCGCGCCAGGCGGGCACATTCAAAGCAGTGTTTGATGGCGTTGAGGATTTGCGGCACCCGAAACGGCTTCAGGATGAAGTCAGATGCGCCTGCCCGCAAGGCTTCAATCGCGGTTTCCAGGTCGGCAAAGGCGGTGATCAAAATCACGCTGCCCCTAAAACCCTGTTCACGCAGGGTTTTCAGCCAGGCGATGCCACTTTGACCGGGCAGGGAAATATCCAGCACGATCAAGTCCACATGTTGTTGCAGCACAAATTGCGCACCTGCTTCGGCACTGTTCGCGGCGTGGACAGAGTGACAACGCGGCACCAGTGTTTTGACCAGAAAGTTGCGCATGCCGGGCTCGTCGTCAACGATCAAAATCGACCAGTCGGGCCAGCCATCCAGAGGTTTGGCTGGCGCTGACAGGGGGGTAATGGGCTGGGTTGGGTCGAGCATAGGTGTCTGAAATTCTATCGATTGACCCGACAAAATTAGTCGGGTAAAAATATTTTTGACATGAATCAACGCTCTGAATGCAGACCGTGGCACTGCACTCAAGCTGTCACTTTGCGACAACTTGTCGCAAAGTGCTGCGACGGATTGACGCACGGGCCGAAATGTTGTGGCGGTGTGCTAAGTGACAGGTGATTTTTGCAATCACTGCGGGGCTGAAATTCAAGGTGGCATTGTTTGTGCTTTGCGCGGGCGCGGCCTCGGGGCAGGCTAACGAGACGGCTGGCCGCTGGTGCTGTCACACACCGCAGGCAAGGGGTTTGCCCACTTGCAGGAACGCTGGCATGCGGTTAGATTCAGCCCGGTTAGCTATGTTGCCCAGTTCATAAGTATTTCACTTGAGGAGACTTATCCATGCCTTCATCCCCCTCCAAATTGTCGCGCCGCACGCTGTTCGCGGGTGCTGGCACTGTGGGTGCATTGGCTGCTGCAGTCAGTGTCATGCCGACCGTGAAATCGGTGACCGAGACGCAAGCATCCCAGCCCTTGGTCAAACCTGAAAAAGGGGGGGGCTACGTCCTGAGTGAGCACGTCAAGCACTACTACAAAACCGCGCTCGTTTGAGCCGACATTCATTGCGTTTTCTGGAGACTTCCATGTTGTTGACCAAAAAATCTGGTTCTGTTGGCCATGCGCCGGGCACGCCCTTTGTTCATAGCTTGCGCCGAGGCCTCAGCCAAGCCCTGCCCACCATGGATCGGCGGGCGTTTTTGCGCCGCTCGGGCCTGGGGGTAGGTGTCGGCTTGGCGGCTTCACAACTGACCCTGGTGAAAAAGACCCATGCCGCCACCGGCAATGTGGCCGTGGGTGAGGGCAAGATCGAGGTCAAGCGCACCATCTGCACCCACTGCTCGGTCGGTTGTGCGGTGGATGCGGTGGTGGAAAACGGGGTCTGGGTGCGCCAGGAGCCGGTGTTTGATTCGCCCATCAACCTCGGTGCGCATTGCGCCAAAGGTGCGGCGCTGCGCGAACACGGCCATGGCGAGTTCCGCCTGCGCTACCCGATGAAACTGGTCAATGGCAAGTACGAGCGCATCAGCTGGGACACCGCCTTGAACGAGATCACGGCCAAGATGCTGGAGCTGAAAAAAGCCAGCGGCCCGGACAGCGTCCTGATGCGTAAGTTTGTCAGCTTCTGGGGTACCAACAACTGCGACCACCAGGCGCGCATTTGCCACAGTACCACGGTGGCCGGTGTGGCCAACACCTGGGGTTATGGGGCCATGACCAATTCGTACAACGACATGCAAAACAGCAAGTGCGCCTTGTACATCGGCTCCAATGCCGCCGAAGCGCACCCGGTCAGCATGTTGCACATGCTGCATGCCAAGGAAACCGGCACCAAGATGATCGTGGTTGACCCACGTTTCACCCGCACGGCAGCCAAGTCAGACGAGTATGTGCGGATTCGCTCCGGCTCTGACATTGCCTTCCTGTTCGGTGTGCTTTACCACGTGTTCAACAACGGCTGGGAAGACAAGCAGTACATCAACGACCGTGTCTATGGCATGGACAAGGTCAAGACTGAAGTCATGGCCAACTGGACACCCGACAAGGTCGAAGAAGTTTGCGGTGTCAAAGAAGAGCAAGTGCTGCGCGTGGCCCGCATGATGAGCGAAAACCGCCCCAGCACGCTGGTGTGGTGCATGGGCCAAACCCAGCACAGCATTGGCAATGCCATGGTGCGTGCCTCGTGTATCTTGCAATTGGCTTTGGGCAATGTCGGCAAGAGTGGCGGCGGCACCAACATCTTCCGTGGCCATGACAACGTGCAGGGTGCAACCGATGTCGGCCCGAATCCCGACTCACTGCCAGGCTACTACGGCATTGTGGAAGGGGCCTGGAAGCATTACGCCAAGGTTTGGGGTGTGGATTTTGAGTGGATCAAAAAACAGTTTGCCTCACCCGCCATGATGAGCAAGCCCGGCATCACCGTGTCGCGCTGGATTGACGGTGTGCTGGAGAAAAACGAGCTGATCGACCAGGACAGCAACCTGCGCGGCGTGTTTTACTGGGGCCATTCCCCCAATTCACAAACCCGTGGCCTGGAAATGAAACGCGCCATGGACAAGCTCGATTTGCTGGTGGTGGTCGACCCTTACCCATCCGCTACTGCCGCCATGGCGGCCATGCCGGGCAAGCCCGAAGACCTGAACCCCAACCGGGCGGTGTATCTGCTGCCTGCGGCCACCCAGTTCGAGACCAGTGGCTCGGTGACCGCCTCCAACCGTTCGATCCAGTGGCGTGAAAAAGTGATTGAGCCGCTGTGGGAAAGCCGCAGCGACCACATGATCATGCAGCAGTTTGCCGACAAGCTGGGCTTTGGCAAAGAGCTGTCCAAGAACTACAAGATGCAAAAAGTCAATGGCATGGACGAACCCGTGCCGGAAGACATCCTGCGTGAAATCAACAAGGCCACCTGGACCATCGGCTACACCGGCCAAACGCACATGCGCAACATGAACTTGTTTGATGTGAAAACCCTGCGCGCCAAGGGGGGCAAAGACAAGGAAACCGGCTACGACTTCACCGGTGACTATTTCGGCCTGCCCTGGCCGTGTTATGGCACACCCGAACTCAAGCACCCCGGTTCGCCCAACCTGTACGACACCTCCAAACATGTGATGGATGGTGGTGGCAACTTCCGCGCCAACTTCGGTGTGGAGCGTGAGGGGGTGAATTTGCTGGCCGAAGACGGCTCCCATTCGCTGGGGGCCGAGATCACCACCGGTTACCCGGAGTTTGACCATGTGCTGCTGAAAAAGCTGGGCTGGTGGGATGACCTGACCGAAGACGAAAAGAAGGCAGCCGAGGGCAAGAACTGGAAGACTGACTTGTCTGGCGGCATTCAGCGGGTGGTGCTCAAGGTTCACGGTTGCCACGTGTTTGGCAATGCCAAGGCGCGGGCCGTGGTGTGGAACTTTCCCGATGCCATTCCCAAACACCGTGAACCGCTGTACGGCATTCGCCCCGATCTGGTGGCCAAGTACCCGACCCACGACGACAAAAAAGCCTTCTGGCGTTTGCCCACGCTGTACAAGACCGTGCAGCAGAAAAACCTGGAAGACAAGGTGCACGAGAAGTTCCCGTTCATCATGACCTCGGGCCGGTTGACCGAATACGAAGGTGGCGGCGAAGAAACCCGCTCCAACCCCTGGCTGGCCGAGCTGCAACAAGAAATGTTCATCGAGATCAACCCCAAGGTGGCTGCGGACAAGGGCATCCGCAATGGCGACCGGGCCTGGGTCTCTACCCCCACGGGT
>VIKI01000202.1 GCA_008080595.1 Comamonadaceae bacterium | reverse complement strand
TTTCAGCCGCGCCAGCAACTGGTAGCCGTCCATCTCCGGCATCATGACATCCAGCAAGATCAGGTCGGGTCGGGGTTCTGACAGCGCTGCATGCAACGCCCGTTGGCCCGAATTGGCAATCTTGACGCGGTAATGGGTCTCCAGCAGCTCACCCAAGATGGCCAGGTTTTCAGGTTGGTCATCCACCACCAGCAGGGTGTGTATTGTGTTCATTGTTGTTGTCTCAAGAGCTCAAGGGCTTTGTCATAGGCAAAGCGACCGATATGTTGCTCCATGATATCCACAGTGGCTGTCCCCATGGCCGCCACCAGGCTAGCGTGATGCTGCTCAAAGTAGCGGCGTGCGGCCATGTCGCCGGTGTCCAGCAGTGCGCCAAGCTCCTGAACGATGCGGTGCAGCGGCAGTGGCTGCGAATCGGTGGCATTGCTGGCCCCTGTGGTTTGCGCTGTGGTCAAGCGCGACTTGATGCCCTCCAGGATTTGCGGCAAATCGGTGCCCAGTTGTTTGAGCAGCCCCTGGATTTGTTCTGTGGAGCGCAGCTTGATCGATTGCTCAAGCTCTTGCGCTATGCGCCCAATACCGCTGGCTCCGATGTTGCCGGCACTGCCTTTGAGGGTGTGCGCCATGTTTTGCGCCTCATGGAACTGCTGATGTTGAAGGTGTGCGCGCAGCGTGTCCACATCATCGGCATGGCCCTTGGCAAACATGCGCAACACGCGCTGGTAGGCCGCCATTTTTCCACTCACGATCTTGAGTCCGGCTTTCACGTCCAGCCCCGGGATGCTGGCGAGTTGCGCAGCCACCAGCCGGTCGGAATCGCGCGCTTGTTCCGTGCTCACAGGGGATGAGACGGGCATTGGGCTATCGGGCAAGCTTGTGTAATTCTTGGGTAACCAGTTCAACAACACCTTGATCAGCAGGTCTGGGTCAACCGGTTTGGCGACATGGTCATTCATGCCGGCCTGTTTGCAGGCCAAGCGGTCTTCATCAAAAGCATTGGCGGTCATGGCCAGAATGGGAGTTGCCTCGCGTCCGGGCAGCAGGCGAATGGTGCGGGTGGCCTCCAGCCCGTCCATACGCGGCATTTGTACATCCATCAGGATCAGGTCATAGGCCGTGCTGCGCGCCTTGTCGACGGCCTCGCAGCCATCCACCGCCACATCCACGGCCAAGCCCATGCCGTGCAGCAATTCCAGGGCAACTTCGCGGTTGGTCGGGTTGTCTTCGGCCAGCAGGATACGTGCGCCACTGTGTTCGTTGCGCAGTTCGGCTTCGGCATTCGCGCAGGTATCGTTGGTCGTGGCGATGGGCATGATGCCACGGCCACGGCCCAACCGGGCAGTGAACCAGAACGTGCTGCCCTGACCGGGCTCACTTTTCACGCCAACCTCGCCGCCCATCAGCTCAGCCAGATGCCGGGTGATGGCCAGGCCCAAGCCGGTGCCGCCGTATTTGCGGGTGGTTGAGGCATCAGCCTGTTTGAAGGTGCGAAACAGGCTACTCATCTGGGTTGTACTGATGCCGATGCCGGTGTCCTGCACTTCAAAGCGCACCAGAATATCGTCGCCCTGGTCTTTGAGCAAAATGGCGCGCAGGGCCACACTGCCATGCTCGGTGAATTTGATGGCATTGCTGGTGAAGTTGAACAAGGCCTGGCGCAGTCGGGTGGGATCACCGCGCAGCCACTGCGGCACACTGTCGTGGTCAACCATCACGTCCAGCCCCTTGGCACGGGCTTGGTCTGCGATCAGCGACTGCACATGATCGAGCACCGAGCCCAGGGCAAAGTTGGTCTGCTCCAGTTCCAGTTTGCCAGCCTCTATTTTGGAGATGTCGAGAATGTCATTGATGATGGACAGCAGGTGGTTGGCCGCAGCATCAATCTTGCCCAGCCGCTCAGCTTGCTCCGGGGTTGGTTTGGCACGGCGCAACAGATGTGTCAGACCAATGATGGCATTCATTGGCGTGCGGATTTCGTGGCTCATGTTGGCCAGGAACTCACTCTTGGCCCGACTGGCGGCTTCGGCGGTTTCTTTGGCGTTGGCCAGCTGATCGGTACGCTGGGCCACCAGCTTTTCCAACTCGTTGGCCCGTTGGCTTTCGGCATGGCTGAATGCCAGCAGCCGTTCGCGCATGGTGTTGATGGCCGTCGTCAGTATCGTCAGCTCATCTTCCTGGTAGGGCTGGTGGCGTGTGAGCGTCAGGGCCGGAGTGTCATGGGGATTGGTCTGGCTCAAGGCGTATTGGGCAATCCGCTCAATGTGCCGGCCAATCAGCTGGTAAAAAATGACCAGCATGAAGATAGCCACCAGCGTGATCATGATGGCATTGGTGAGTAAAGAGATCAGCAGGCGATCCAGTGTGCGCTGGTAGGCGTTGTCATACGATGCAGACACCACCAGTTCCCCAATAGACTGCCATTGTTCCCGATGCAGACGTTTCAGCACAAAGCTGCGGGTGATGCCCGGGCCTGTCAGAGGCTTGCCTTGGCTCAGCAAGGGTTGGCCATCCACCCTGATCTCGGCCATGACAAAGTCGGGCAAGTGGGTGATGCCGCTGAGCTGGGTTTCCAGGCGTTCCCGATCCATGACCCAAAGATTCTCAACCACGCTGTCCACATACGCCACCTGAACCTGTTGCATACGTTCATCAATCTGTTGCCGATCCTGCGAGCGCGTGGTCAACAATTCGGTGGCGGTCATCACCAGGGCAACGAATGAGCCAAAAAGAATCACATAGGTTGCAAGGCGCAGGGCCAGCCTGCTTGGCCTCAGTTGGGATGCCCACCACATACAAAGTTTCAGTCAGCGTAGGGTTTCAGGGTTTTGTCAAAGATTTGCTGATAGCGGCCATCTTGTTTCATTTTGGCCAGTGACTGGGCGACTTGTGGTACCAGCGCGGCGTGTTTTTTGTGCAAGTACATGAACATCTTGGTGCGCACCAACGGGGGCTCCAGCACCTGCACCTTGAACCCCATGTCTCGTACCTTGACCAAGCCTTGCCAGCGTTCGTACAGCGCAATGTCGGCCCGTTTGGTTTTCAACAGCCCAAACAGCTGATCGGCATCTCGCACCAAGGTGATTTCCCTGCCCTTGGGCACATATTGCTCGAACACTTTCCAGCCAATGATGTATGTGACGCTATAAGGGATCAAGCTGTCCCAGCTGTCGGTGCTGAAACGTTCGCCCGTGGTGTAGGCTACAAAATCGTTGACGGCCACGTCCTCAGGCACCCGGATCAGGTTGGGGTATTGTTTTTCAAGCCCAGCCACACGCATCGCCAGGCCGTCATCCACGCCCTCGTTGGCATTGAGCATGCCGCGCTCGGTGGCAGTGGGGTAGATGATCACCTCAGCCTCAATCCCGAGGTCGCGGAAAACAGCCACGATCAACTGATCCAGAAAACCATTGCGAGTTGGTGTGGTGTAGGGCGCCAGAACGCCTGAAGACAGCACCATTTTTTCACCGGCACGCACTGGCGAATAAGCCAGCATCAGAGTGATCAGCATGACCCACATCAGCATGTTGCTGAAAAGCCCGAAGGCAGCAGAATGGGGTGTGTGTTCTGCGCGGGCTGCATGTGGGGTTTTCATGAAATTCCAGTTTTTGGATAACAACGCAGCAAGTTTAATCCGATCCCGGCTGGCCGTTTCGGCGGTTTTGGGGACGTTGACCAGTTGATGGGTGCGCTGGCCCAGCACCTGCCAAATCTCAGTTGGCGTAGGGCTTCAGGGTTTTGTCAAAGATTTGCTGATAGCGGCCATCCTGTTTCATCTTGACCAAGGCCTGGGCCACACGCGGCACCAGTTCTGCGTGTTTTTTGTGCAGGTACATGTACATCTTGGTGTGCACCAGCGGCGGCTCCATCACCTGCACCTTGAACCCCATCTCGCGTGCCTTGACCAAACCTTGCCAACGTTCGTACAGCGCAATGTCGGCCCGTTTCGATTTCAACAGTCCGAACATCTGATCGACATCTCTTGCCAAAGTGATTTCCTTGCCCTTGGGCACATTTTGTTCGAAGATTTTCCAGCCAATGAGGTAGGTGACGGTATACGGTTTCAAGCTGTCCCAACTGTCGGAGACGAAAGGTTCGCCCGTGGTATAGGCCACAAAATCGTTGAGGATCACTTCTTCGGGCACCCGGATCAGGTTGGGGTACAGCTTTTCAAGCCCGGCCACACGCATGACCTCACCATCATTCACCCCCTCGTTGGCATTGAGCAAGCTGCGCTCGATGGCCGTTGGGTAGAGCAGGATCTCAGCCTCAATCCCAAGGTCACGAAAAACGGTTGCGACCAGTTGATCCAGAAAGCCTTGGCGATCTGGCGTGGTGTAAGGCCTCAGCACCCCCGTAGACAGCACCATCTTTTCACCGGCACGCACTGGCGAAAAAGCCAGCACCAGAGTCATCAGAATGGCCCACATCAGCATGTGGCTGAAAAACCTTGAGGCAGCAGAATGGGGCGTGTGTTCTGCGCGGGTTGCACCTGGAGTGATCATGAGAATTCCAGTTTTTGGGTAACAACACGGCCAAGTTTATTCCTATCGGGAAGGCGCGTCCACCTCTGATGGTTGACGAATCCAGTCGCAGCGCAGGCGTTTGAGGGCGTGGGCCTGCGTGCGCCAGCCGATGTACAGACTGGGAGCCAGCATGCCCAGCACGCAGGGGATGCCGGCCCACCAGGCATCCAGCACCCAGGTGGGGAGCCAGCCAATCCAGCCCATCAGCCAGACGGTGAGAATGGCATCCCAGAGTTCGTGCTCAACGGGGTGGTCCAGGGCGTGTTCCTTGCACCAATGCTGGATGCGATGGAGCTCAGAAAGCGGTACGGCAGGTGCAGGCCAGGTCATCATGGCAATCTCCCGGTGTGAGATTGCACTGTAAGTTTTGCGTCAACAAAAATCAAGCACCATGTTGGGCATTTTTTACCGCCGCAGCATGGCGAAGGCCTCAAACTCCCAACTGCGCATGGCCAGCAGCAGGGTGTAGCCCTCGCGGTCTTTCTCGGCGAGTTTCTGGTCGGCCTGGTGCTGCTGGGCAAAGTCTTGCGCCACCCGCTGCATGCGCTCCATGAAGGAAGGGGCCAGACTGCGACTGACCGAGCCATGCACCAGCAGCAAGCCTTCACCCATGCCGTTGAAGCCGCCTGAAAAGTAGTCCAGCAGCGCGTTGTCACGAAAGTAGTTCATCACCGGCCCATGCGGTCGCCAGCGGAAGGCCTTGGCCAGTTTCAGACGGTAACGGTTCAGCGGCCGCAGTTCAATGATGCCAATGCGATCCAGTTGCACCAGGTAGCCGGTGCATTCGGCCTCGGTCAGGCGGTAGGCGCTGGTGATTTTCCTGCTCCTGGCTGAGCTGGGCCAGCAGCGGCTGCGCGTCGGCCACACGGCGGGCCAGGTCGGCAAAGTCAAGTTTCAGGGCGCGGCAGATGGCATCAATGCGCGACAGCGGCATGTCGCCCTTGGTCAGCATGCGTTTCACACTGCTCTCGGCCATGTTCAGGCTTTGCGCCAAATCGGCATAGGTCATGCGGGCGGCTTTGAGTTCTTTTTTCAAGGCAGAGACAAGGTCAGCGGTGGTGCTCATGGGTATTGTTTGGTGATACTTTGTGCATCCATTATCAATACAGGTTGAGTTATTTGGTGAATATTTCTTATGGCGTTTGCACACTGCGGGTGTTTTTAACCCACAGGAGTGTTTGTCATGAAACCTGTAACCCGATCTGAACAACTGTTATTGGCCGCCTTGTTGGCGGCGCTGGCGATAGCCGCTTTTGGCCCCAGCGTGGCCCAGCATGCGCAGTACCACGCTTTTGCCGACCAGCGCGGCTGGCACGGCCTGCCTTGCGCCATGGATGTGCTCACCAATCTGCCGTTTGCCGTGGCCGGTCTCTGGGGGGTGGTGCGGGTGTGGCAGGCCAGCTTGTTGCGCCGCCTGGATGCGCACTGGGCATTGGCAGCCGTGTTTTTTGGCGGTTTGCTGGTGACGGCTGCGGGCTCAAGCTACTACCACTGGCAGCCCGATAACTATGGCCTGGCCTGGGATCGGCTGGGCATGGTGGTGGCGTTTGCCGGGCTGCTGGGCATGGCGGTGGCAGACCGCATCAGCCTGCGCGGCGGTTGGGTCACGGCGGTGTTCACACTCTTGGCCGGGCCCGTGGCGGTGTTGCTGTGGTACCAGACCGGCAACCTGTTGCCCTGGGTGGTGGTGCAGGGCGGCGGCATGTTGCTGATGCTGGCTTTGGCCCTGCGCCAGCCAGTAACGGGCAGTTGGGGGCTGCCTCTGGTGGCGGTGGTGTTGTTGTATGCCTTGGCCAAGTTGCTGGAGCTGGGTGACCACGCCGTGTTTGGCTGGACGGGGGGACTGGTGTCGGGCCACAGCCTGAAGCATGTGGTGGCGGCGCTGGCGGCCTGGCCGGTTATGGCCGTCATGCACAATCACGCCCAATTCAAGCTGCCTCAGGCGGCCAAAGCGTGGGCTTGAGCCCGCATTCAGTACCCGCAACGAGGAGCCTATTTTGAATTCCGAAACCCAGGCCATGACTGCCCCCAACGCTGAGGCCGCTCACGCCCACCCCAACCAGTTTGCACTGCTGAATCAGCGCCGCTTTGCACCGTTTTTCTGGACCCAGTTTGCCGGTGCCGCCAATGACAACCTGTTCAAGTTTGCCTTTACCGTGATGGTCACCTACCAGCTCAGCGTGGGCTGGTTGCCACCGGCCATGGCCGGGCTGGTGATCGGGGCGCTGTTCATTCTGCCGTTTTTGCTGTTCTCGGCCACCAGCGGCCAGCTGACCGACAAGTTCAACAAAACGACCATGATCCGCGTGGTGAAAAACCTGGAAATCGGCATCATGGGGCTGGCTGCCTGGGGCTTCATGGCCGACAACGTGCTGGTGCTGCTGGGCTGCACTTTCCTCATGGGGCTGCACTCCACCTTGTTTGGGCCGGTGAAATTTGCCTACCTGCCGCAGGTGCTGGATGAGCGTGAGCTGACCGGCGGCAACGGCATGGTCGAGATGGGCACGTTTGTGGCCATTTTGCTGGGCAATATCGCCGGTGGCCTGCTGGTGGCGATTCCTGAAGTGGGCCACCGTGATGTGGCCCTGACCTGTGTGCTGCTGGCCCTGGTGGGGCGGGCCGTGGCCCAGTTCATTCCCAGCGCCCCGGCCACCGACCCCGGTCTGGTGATCAACTGGAACCCGGTCAGCGAAACCTGGCGCAACCTGAAACTGGCGCACGGCAACCTGGTGGTGTTCCGCTCGCTGCTGGGCATCAGCTGGATGTGGTTTTTTGGCGCGGTGTTTTTGAGCCAGTTCCCCAGCTTTGCCAAGGAAGTCTTGCACGGCAACGAGCAGGTGGCCTCCTTGCTGCTGGTGGTGTTTTCGATTGGTATTGGCACGGGTTCATTGCTGTGTGAGGTGTTCAGCCGCCGCCATGTGGAAATTGGCCTGGTGCCGCTGGGCGCGATTGGCATGAGTGTGTTTGCGGTCGATTTGTACTTTGCCTCCCGCAGCCTGCCACCCGCCGAGGTGATGGGCCTGGGTGCGTTTCTGGCGCAAGGCGCACACTGGCGGGTGATGGCTGATCTGCTGTTGCTGAGCCTGTTTGCCGGTTTGTACAGCGTGCCCATGTACGCCCTGATCCAGTTGCGCAGCCAGGCCACGCACCGCGCCCGCATCATTGCCGCCAACAATATTTTGAATGCGCTGTTCATGATTGGCAGCTCGGTGATTGCCGGGGCCTTGCTGAAAAGCGGTTTCAGCATTGCGCAAATCTTTTTGTTCACCGGCCTGGCCAATGCGGTGGTGGCGTTTTACATCTTCATGCTGGTGCCCGAGTATTTGCTGCGTTTTGCGGCCTGGGTCTTGTCGCGCCTGGTGTACCGCTTCAAGGTGCAGGGTGACGAGCATATTCCGACCCAGGGCGCGGCCATTCTGGCCTGCAAGCATGTGAGTTTTGTGGATGCGGTGTTGCTGATGGCCGCCAGCCCGAGGCCGATTGTCTTCATCATGGATCACCGCATTTTTCAGGTGCCGGTGCTGGGCTGGTTGTTCCGGCTGGCCAAGGCGATTCCCATTGCGCCACGGGCCGAGAACCCCGCCGCCTACGAAGCCGCTTTTGAAGCCGCCGCCAAGGTGTTGCAAGACGGTGACTTGCTGGCCATCTTCCCTGAGGGCGGCCTCACCAAAGACGGCACGCTGCAAGAGTTCAAGGGCGGCATCATGAAGATACTGGAGCGCACCGCCGAGCAGGGTTTGAGCGTGCCGGTGATCCCGATGGCGCTGACCAACCTGTGGGGCTCATTCTTCAGCCGGGTTGAGAAGGGGGGAGCCATGGTGCGGCCTTTCCGGCGCGGCATGTTCAGCCGGGTCGGGTTGAATGTGGGGGCTGCGATGGCGGCGGATGAGGTGCAGCCTGGGGTGTTGCGGGCGCGGGTGGCAGGGTTGATGGGGGAGGGCGCACCGCGTTGAATGGGTTTGCCCGGCGGGGTGAGTCAGCAAAATAAACAGGTTTTTGCGTTCATCCTGCTGGGGGTGTTGTGTCTTGATTTTTATATGAAATTTAAGCCTCTGGAGCTTATTCTGTATGCGTAAGCAGCTACTTTAAATGTAGCGGTTGAGGTGAACTGGATTGTGTTTCACAGCCACTACTCCGGTGTGTTTTCCGGCGGGACATCAATGGCGGGCTCTGCGGGCTCGGCAGGCACCTCTGCCGTTGGCTGCGTTGGCATTTCGGGGGTGTTGGGTGTCACCTGGTCTGGGGCGGTCTGCGCCGTGGCTGCGGGTTTTGGGGTTTCGCGCTGTTCGAGTTTGGCGCGCAGTCGGCTTTCCAGAATCACGCTGTGGCAGGCTTTCTCGATCACTGCCACCAGCCGCTGCTGTTGAAACGGTTTGAGCACGTAGCCCTTGGCCCCGGCTTTCAACGAATCCAGCACCATTTTTTCCTGCCCCTGGGAGGTCACCATGATGATGTTGGCATCGGGGAATTCGCGTTTGATGGCGCGTGT
>VIKI01000201.1 GCA_008080595.1 Comamonadaceae bacterium | reverse complement strand
AGCGGGCCGGGTCAAACGCGCCCGACATGGCAAATCCTTCCATGGCCGCCAATAACTCACGGGCTTTGAGCGCTAACTGCTCGGCATGGGCGGTGGCCACAATGCCCCGGCCGGATTTGACAAACAGCGCGTCGCCGGTGATGGCGCGTAACTTGTCCAGCAAATGGCTCACTGCCGATTGCGTCACGCCCAGGCGCTGCGCCGCTCCGGTGATGGAGCCCACTTCCACAACCGCCACCAGGAGTTGCAGCAAGTGGCCGTCAAGGTCGGCATAGTTGAATTTGGGCATCGGGTTTATTCATCGAATGGGTTCATGTGTTTGATTGTGATTCATCTGAATACCTTGGCGCATCTGCTTTCTTCAACGCATCTGGAACAGCTCCTGGTGAAACCGCTCGGCCCCCAGCCCCAGCCTGCCAAATCCTTCGCGCAAGGCCGCACCAAAACCGGCGGGACCGCAGAACCAGACATGTTCATTCTGGCCATCGCGGATCATGTGCAGGCGCACCCGGGCTTTGCTGGCTGCCGCTTGGACGCGGCGCAGCGCTTCGTCTTCCAGATCGCGGACCGACCAGAACAGATCCACTGGCTGCTCATATCCCGGCTTGGCCAGAGCCTGCATGCGGGCAATGAATGGCGTGATGCCAATGCCACCTGCCACCCAGATCTGGCGCTGCGTACTGCTATCAAAAACGAAGTTTCCGTAGGGGCCTTCCACCGTGCAGGGGCCGCCTACTTTGAGCTTGTCAGGCAGGGTGCGGGTGTAGTCGCCACCGTCCTTGATCAGGAAGGTCATGTGACCGTCGTCATGCCAGGCCGATGAGATAGTGAACGGGTGCTGACCTTCAGCCTGATCAAAAGTGACAAAGGCGAACTGGCCGGCAGCGTGGCCGTCCCAGCGGTCTTGCAAACGCACATCCACACGCAACACGCCGCTCTCGGGGTGGTGCTCCAGCGCCTCAATCACACCCACAGCACGGCGGTGGATGCCGACCCGGCGCAGCAGTGACACCACGGCCGCCGCACTGCCCAGCACCATCAGCACAGCGCTCAGCAGACCCACGCCCTGGCTCCAGAAGCTGAACTTCATCAACACCACGGTGTGCACCACCAGCACCAGGTACACCACGGCCATCCAGCGGTGGGTTTTGAAAAAGCGTTTGTAGGGAAAGTGCTTGATCAGCGCCAGCAGCAGCAAAACGCACAGCGCATAAAAAGCGTATTCGCCCAGCACCTCGGCCAGCTTGCGCTGACTCATGAGCAGCCCGGCAATGCCATCGGGCAGCGGGCCCCGCACGCGCGGCCCTGGGCGCTCAATCCAGCCCCAGCCAATCAGGTATTTGGGTGACTTGGCCAGCGCCCAGTGCAGGACGGACAGCACCAGCCCGGTGATGCCCAGCCACTTGTGCAGGCGGTACATTTTGTCCAGCCCGCCCAGGCGCGGCTCGACACGTATCGGGCGCACCGCCAGGATCATGCCCACACTCATCACCGCCATGCCCAGCACTCCCGTCCAGTTGGTGAAGGCAGAACGCCAGATGAAGTAGTTGCTGCTGCCCAGCCAGGCAGAGTCGGCCCACAGCCACAGCAAACTGAAAGTGACGGTCAGCCCCAGGTAAAAGCGTTGAATGTGTTTCATGGTGTTCAAAGAAAGGTCGATGCGGTGAAGTATCGAAAAAGCCCCCTGACAGAACGCAGACGCTTGGCTGACAGCTTTGTCAGCCACCAAGTCCGATGGCTCTGGAACAATCGACACCATGAAACTCCTGATTGTTGAAGACGATCGCCGCGCCCTGAGCTACTTGCAAAAAGGCCTGCAGGAAAGCGGCTGCACCGTGGACACTGCCGAAAACGGCATTGACGGCCTGCATCTGGCCCGCACCGAAGACTATGACGTGATCGTGCTCGACGGCATGTTGCCCGGTCTTGACGGCGTGGACCTGGTGCAGGCCCTGCGCACCACCCACCGCACGCCGGTCATCATGCTCACCGCCCGCGACGGCGTGGCCGACCGTGTGCGTGGGTTGCAAACTCAGCGTGGCCGATTTGGCGCTGGACCCGATGGCGCAGCACGTCACCCGCGCAGGCAAACGCATCAACCTGACCGCCAAAGAGTTCCAGCTGCTGGCCACGCTGATGCGGCGCAAGGGCCAGGTGCTGTCCAAAACCGCGCTGGCCGAGCTGGTGTGGGGCATCCACTTTGACTGCGACCTGAACGTGGTGGAGGCCGCCATCAAGCGCCTGCGCAGCAAGATCGACGAGGACTACCCAGACAAACTGCTGCACACCGTGCGCGGCATGGGTTATGTGTTGGAGCGGCGTGAAGGCGGCACCGTATGAAGCTCAGTCAACGCCTGCCTATCGCCACCCAGTTGGCCTGGCTGTTTGCCCTGTTTGCGTGGCTGGTGTTTGGCATCTGCGGCGCGGCCCTGCTGTTTTTTTTGAGCAAATCCTTGCAACATGAACGCCAGCACGCGCAGCGCACCAAACTTGAAGTGGTGATGCAAATGCTGGAGCGCACCCGCGCCGGTGGCCGTGTCAGCGACCAGTGGCTCGGCATCGAGGAGCATCTGAACACGCTGCACCACACGGATCGCTCTACCTATTACTGGGTCTTTTGCCAGGAACGCCAAGGAAAAGCCTGCAGCACCGGCAACGACACCATGCGCACTGTTGCGCTGGCGGCTACTCAAGCCAGGGGCTGGCAAAGTCTGCGCTTTGACGTGGCGGGTGTTCAGCCCATGGGGTCGGAATCTGGCGAGTACCTGCAGGTATTGGGGCACGCCGTGAGGGGTTTGCCCGCGGGAGACCAAGTGCTGGTACTGGTGGGCACTGATGGTGCGCGAGCGCGAGCCACCTTGAGCGACTTTGCCTGGCTGGTGGCGGTGGTAGTGGTCTGCGGTGGACTGGCCACGGCGCTGCTGGGTTGGGTACTGGCGCGCTGGGCCTTGCGCCCTTTGCGCAAGTTGTCGGATGCCGCGCGCACCCTTGGGCCGGATCGATTGACTCAGCGTTTGGATTTGCCGCCCAAACCCACTGAGCTGTTCCCCCTGGTGCAGTCCTTCAACGCGGCACTGGATCGCATGGAGGCGGCATTCCGGCAGCTGGAAACCTTCAACGCCAATGTGGCGCATGAGCTGCGCTCCCCCCTGGCCACCCTGATCGGGGCCACCCAGGTCGCCCTGCTGCATCCCCGCAGCGTGGATGCCTTACAAGAGGTGTTGAGCGACAACCTGGAAGACCTGGAGCGCCTGGCCGCCGTGGTGCGCGACATGCTGTTTCTGGCCCGTGCCGACCATGGCGAGCGTGCCGATGCCATTGAGTTGCTGGATGTGCGGGTGCTGGCGGAAGAGACGGCCGAATTTTTTGAATCGCTGCTGGCTGAATCCGGCACCAAGCTTGACCTACACGGCCACGCCAGCTTGCAAGGCAATACCGGGTTGTTGCAACGCGCACTGTCCAATTTGCTGATGAATGCCATGCAGTACGCCCAGACCGGCACACCGATCCAGATCACGATGGGCATCGAACATGGGCAGTGCGAACTGGCGGTGCTGAACCAGGGCCAGCCGATTGATGAGGCCACCCGCGCCCGCATGTTTGACCGCTTTTACCGCGCCGACGGTGTGCGTACCCAGGGCAGCGGCCATGTCGGGCTGGGCCTGGCGATTGTGCGAGCCGTGGCCCAAATGCATGGCGGCAGCGTGTTTGCCGATAGCGAGCAAGGGGTGAACCGGATCGGCATGCGGTTGCCGTTGACGCAAGTGGGTTCTTGAAATTCATCGAATTGACTCATGTGTTTCATCATGATTCATCTGTTTATTTTGTTGGATGAATGGCGAATACTTCAGCCCGTCAGTCTTTTCAACATATCGAAACAGGAGATTCACAGTGGCTTCACGCACCCCCTTACCGCAAATTCCGGGTACCAACCCGTTTGATGGTGAATACGCCAAAAGAGGCTATGCGCTCAACAAAATGTGCTTTTCGTTCAACTCGGCCGAGAACCGTGCCGAGTTCCTCAAGGACGAAGAGGCCTACATGCGCAAATACAGCCTGACCGAACCACAAGCCGCTGCCATCCGTGCCAAAAACGTGTTGCAACTGTTGGATGCCGGGGGCAATGCCTACTACCTGGCCAAGTTCGCCGGTATTTTTGGGCTGGACATGCAAGACATCGGGGCCCAGCAAACCGGCATGACCAAAGACGAATTCAAGGCCAAGCTCGTGGCCGCAGGCAAATAATTTCAGGAGAACAACAATGGCAAAAATCATCGGCGGCCTCGGCACTTCCCACATTCCCGCCATCGGCGGCGCAATCCACAAAGGTTTGCAACAAGACCCGTACTGGAAGCCCTTTTTTGACGGCTTCCCCCCTATTCACGAATGGCTCAAGGCGCAAAAGCCCGACGTGATGGTGATCTTCTACAACGACCACGGTCTGAACTTTTTTCTGGACAAGATGCCAACCTTTGCGGTGGGTGCCGCCCAGCAATACGTCAACTCTGACGAAGGCTGGGGAATTCCGTCACTGGAGCCGCTCAAGGGCGAGGTGGACTTGTCCTGGCAAATCATCAACCACCTGGTGGACAAGGAATTTGATGTCACCACTTGCCAGGAGTTGTTGGTCGATCACGCCTGCTCCTTGCCGCTGAAACTGTTTTTCCCTGAGGGCAACTATCCCGTAACGGTGGTGCCGGTGTGTATCAACACGGTTCAGTTCCCACTGCCCAAAGCCCACCGCGTGTATGCCTTTGGCCGCGCCGTGGGTGAAGCCGTGGCGGCCTGGGACAGCAGCAAGAAGGTGGCCTTCATTGCCTCCGGCGGCCTGAGCCACCAGCTTGAAGGCACACGTGCCGGTTTTATCAACAAAGACTTTGACCTGAAGTTCATGGAAAGTCTGCTGACCAACCCCGAGTGGGCGACCCAGTTCAGCATCCACGAGTTGGTGGAGAAAACCGGCACTCAAGGCATTGAACTGCTGGCCTGGCTGGCCATGCGTGCGGCCTTGACGGTGGGTGATCAGCCGGGGGTGCGCAAGGTACACAGCAACTACCACATCCCGATTTCCAATACCGCTACGGGCTTGCTGGCGCTGGAAAAGGTGTGAACTGATACCGATGGACCACCGCCGATGGGGCGGTGGTTTGCCCGGTTCGCGTTTGAGAGGTATCTGCTGCTCACTTCGGGAGAAACAGCCGTACCCTTGTCAACGCAATTCTGTTCAATACAAATCGGAGGTGGCCTGCCAGACTCTTGCTTCATTCATACCTTTTGAACAGGAGCACCGCTTGATTTCTTCTTTACTTGCCATGAGTACATTTGCGCTGGTGGGTGCCATCACCCCAGGGCCGGTCAACGTACTGGCCTTGAGCCATGGGACAAGCCAAGCGTCAGGTCGGGCGATGGCCTTTGTTTTTGGGGCCAGTGTGAGCTACGCAGTGGTGGTCATGCTGATGGGTACGAGTGCCCAGCATGTGCTCACCGGCAATCCGATTCTGGTCAGCGCTACGCAATGGCTGGGTGGGCTCTATCTGCTGTTGCTGGCCTGGAAGATTGCCTGCGCACCCACATCGACACTCAAGACCGCATCGGGTGATTCACCGACACACCGTTTGTTTTACCGCAAGCGGATGTTCGCGCCCATCTGTGGCTTTTCTGCGCTGTGTCGTTGCTGGCCTGCCTTATCGGTGTTGGCACTTGGGCCATCATGGGCCGGGCGTTGGCGCGTTGGCTGGAATCACCGGTGCGGCAGCGCTACTTCAACTGGGGCCTGGCTGGCACGCTCGCTCTCTCGGTCGTCGGTATGATCTCCACGAACTCGCCCTGACCCCCATGCCGTTGCACAGCACCCATCACATCTACCGACACCCGGCAACGCCCTGGGCCGAGTTGCGGGTGAGTGCACGTTCATCCGGCTGCTACCGCAAGCACACGCATGCCGAATACTCCATTGGCATCGTTGATGAAGGTGAAGCCGTGTTTCACCATCCCAGTGGGCCGCAGAAGGTTCAAGCGGGTTCCGTCGTGTTGATTGAACCCAACATCATCCATGCCTGCAACCCCAACCAGCAGCAAGTGTGGTCTTACCGCATGCTCTTTGTGGAGGCGAACTGGTTGCACGCTCAAGTCGCTGCGCAGCAAGGCCGTGTGGAAGCTGTCACGGCCTTGCACTTTGCCTCTCGCACCCTTCATGACCCGGCCACTTCCCGGTGGGTGGATCAACTTTGCCAACCCTCGCTGACCGAGGCGGATGCGGTGCAGCAGACGCAGCAACTGGCCCAATGGCTGGCCAGCATCCTTCAGCCCGGTGCTCCGAGTGATCAGCCGCAATTTCCGGTGTCTTTGGAGCCCGCCTTGCAGCGTGTGCATGGCGGCCTGGACATGGGCGTGACCGTGGGGGATCTGGCAAAAGACTGCGGCATGAGTCCCTCGCAATTCACGCGCCGTTTCAAGGGTGTGATGGGCCTGGCCCCGGCGCAGTACCTGCAGAACCTGCGTGTCAACGGGGCACGGCACCTGATGGCCGCTGGCGCTTCGCTGGCCGAGGCCGCACACGCCATGGGCTTTGCCGATCAGGCCCACATGCAACGTGCGTTCAAGCTTCGACATGCCATGACACCGGGTAGCTATGCACCGCGCAGAACCGCATCGGGCTGAGAGGTGTGGCTGGTCAAAGCAGATGGCGCCACTCAGGTGACCACTAGGCACAGGTCAAAGCTGCGGGCGAATGCCGAAACGTCGAAGAACTAAATAGCGTCCCGCTTACGCTCCGTCAGCTTTGAGCGATCTGCACGATCTAACATTAATCTACAAGGGCTTCCCCACCTTTGTCAAACAAAAACTCCCTCGTGGTGAATCGCGAAGCGATTGACCACGAAACCTGACTTCTTTCTCCCCTCAACATCACTGTGCGATTTCTGTCATTGCATATTGGGTGCAAGGTATGTGGATGGCAAGACTACAAACGGTCATTCAAGGCTGCATGGCTTGCAGCGGACCCTGATGAAAGACGCGCGCCGAGGGCTCCATTCGTTAGTCAAGTCTCAGAGTTGGTGACCCATTTCTGGTGACCTTCATTAGCGTTACGATCATTCCCCGGTGCAGGTCCAAACCTTTCACTCATCAACGAAAAGCTATCGCGCGATAACATCTACAAACTCAATTTCTGTGATTGGCCGGTCTTGCCTACGCAGGCAACTTGAATGCCTCGCCACGTTGCAACATGGCCCAGCACATGCGTTAGGCCAATAGGGCCAATAGTGGAACCGTGTGACTAATGATAGTTTCAACCCTCTCAAATACGGGTCGTAGCCATTGATCCCATGACTTCAAAGCGGACTTGGAGGACGACCAAGTCTGCTCGATATCTTTCGCAGACGATTCAAGATACCTTGTGAACTCGGCAAAGTCTACTTGCGCCTTGTCGCGCAGCACTCGTAACAAGTATTCATGAATGGCTGAAACTTCGCCGTATCCTGAGTCCCAAGGGTCCGTTGCCATTAGTTTTTTGTACAGTGTGTGAAGTTGGTCAGCAAGTTCTGTAATCGCAGGATTCATTGCTTCTCTCCCTTTTGCTGAATTGATTCTCGGATGGTTGTAAGGCCCTCAATTACTGCTTCGACTCGCTTGTTTTCGTCTACAGATTTTTCGATGTAGGTATTTGCAAATCGAACCGACTTTGACAACTTGTCGAAATTGGATCTGGCATTAGCTGGACTGTCTTGCTGAGATATGGAGCTTTCTAGGCGTTGCTGTACCTGGGAATATCCTTGAAGAAACTTTGCGACTCTAGACTTTCCATCTGAGTCAAGCTGTGACTGGTCGATGTTCGTGACAATCGGATGGATTAGATTCAGGAGCTTTGAGGCAGAGCTATTTGAGGCGATGGATGCCTCCCATTCGGATGTCACCCATACCGATTGCGTATCCACCCTATCTGCCGTCTTCTCAAGGAGTTCCGGGACTTTGGTTGGAATTGATGTGCAGGCGGATAGGGAAAATGCAAGCAGCAAGATTTGGAATGTCTTTTCCATTATTTACCTCCTTTTCGCAGGACTGATTGGCCTAACGCTTATGGCAGCTTGATCTCACTGCGTGCTATCGAAGCGGCTGCTACTTCGATGATGCGCTCCATATTTACGAGCGGATCAGTTGCTGTTTGAATCCTGAGTAGGTGAAGTCCAGGTGCAACGCTTTCCCTAGACCAACTCGTACCGATAAACTCCTGTGGAAATTCTTTATCCAGCGTGATGAAAAGCTTTTGAGGCGTAGCCTTGTGGGTAATGGTAATTTCAATCGCGCCTGGACGCTTCGACTGTTCTTCTGATTTTGCCGCCTGTTGCTGCGTTGTGAATGACGTGCGGATTGCGTCCAATTTTTTGTCTGTCTCTTCGCGTTGCGTCTTCACCATGGTTTCCAGTAAAGATATCCCAGTATTGAATTCAGCGCACCATTTCGTGGTTTCTTCCGCTTGTAGCTTCGTTAGCTCCTGCTCCAATTTGACCGCCAACTCGTAGAGCGCATTTGCATCGACGGTGTCGAGGGGAGTTGTCTTTGATAGCAAGAAACGTCCCCATTCCAATTGAAATGCGCGGGAGAGATTCTCCATTGTTGTTGCTGTTGTTATGTATCTCATCCATCCACTTGACCATCCGAAGGCCTTGTCCGCAACCAAAAGGAGGCCAGATATTGCGAGTATTGCGACCGCCCACTGAGTGAGGAATAGCTTATCGGAATCTGCCTTTTGAATCGCTGCAAATATGGGTAACGTAGTACCAAGTACGAGCCCAAGAAAGGCCAATCCTCTTACTGCAAGTGATGTGTGGCGTTTTGTATGTATGCTCGCCCAATACCACGTAGTCATCGAATTCGAGAGCTCACCAATTTGAACGTATATCGCGTTGGCGACTTCATCTGGCTTCTTATCCTTGTACTGATCCCAAGGTGGAAGCACCTTTGTGGCAATGTCGGATTTGGTGACCATCGCAACTCCTCCTATTGATTGTTGTTAAGGGAAAATTCTTGGTATTGGCCTAACGAATGGTTCAGATCGTGGCTTTGCAAGATCTAACCTTAATCGTTAGCCAGCGAGTCGCTCGGATTCTCACCAAAAGTGAGCACGAATCGAGTCGAAGTAGGGAACCTTGTTCAAATTGTTCCAAAATTTGTCCTCAGCAAAGTCGTACCACCAGAATACTTCTAAGTTGTGGCGTGTCTTTCCCTCGTCCTCATACAAGACGTGCAGACCGTAAAGAAGATCACCCTCTTGAAATGTTCTATCCGGAACAGACACTTCAAAATTAACGTTGCTCTCTTGACCCGGTGCCATCGCGAAACCGATCGGCCCTGCGTCCGGCGGATTAGCAATAGGCCGACCATCCAAAGCAAGCCGTTGTTGGACCAGAATCATTCGTAGGTCCAAAGGGCCGGAAGCTTGAAGGTTTACCTGGCCCTTGAGTCGAAGTTGAGCATTTGGCCCTTCCTTTTTTGAGTACAGGCTCCAGTGCTCAACACTCCGGCTCAAGTCCCGCTGAAGCGTTCGTGCCATTACTGGCTGGGTTTGTCGTTCGCGTTCTGCAATCGCTGTGATCTCTTCGCGTGTACCTACAGTCCATGGGTTCAACCAAATATTTGTGGGGAACAGGCGCGGTGGCTGATCAAGCACCTCTAAGCGTGCGATCGGACGTCGACTTAGGGCGGCAAGCGTGCTGAAACGGGATGCCCTTAGCCAGTCTGTGCCATTTGTATTTATTGCGCAGCCAGCCGCCTGTAGCCGATTTTCGAAGCTCTTGATTGTCGAGTCTGTTCCAAGCCTAACGGTGTGTCGTCCGACGAGATCGCTTATAGGGCGAAGATCACCTGCCTCTACTAGAATCGTTCGCTGAGCATATAGCCCAAACGCCATGCCTGCTTCAAACAAAACGTTTGGTCGGGCTTGGCACATGAAACGCGTTTCAAATTCCGGCTCACTCGACCGATGCAGGTCAGAATGCAGCCGTGCTTCATCATCGGGAGTGAAAATTACCACGACCGCCTGTACGTCCTCAAACAGTTTGTCAATTAGGTGACCGGTGTACGGAGTAGCAGAAGTTGCTCGGGTAAGAAGTTCCTCCCATTCTCGCGGGTGAAGGTCTAGCGCGCGCAGAAACTCATAAACCGCCAAGTTGACCTCAGTATCACGGCCATGGACGACAGCGATCTCGCGTGGGTTTGCTGTAGTAATCGGCGCAGCGTGGCTCCGATGCGGAGTCGTGACGACGACATCTGACGGTAAAGACTGACTCGGTTTATCGGACACCATTTAGGCCCTCCAAAGTAGGAATGCGCTGGCTAACGTAATGCAGCCAAGCGCCTATCCTGGTCACCCCAAGTCAGACGACAAAACCAACTCGCCCACGTTGTTCCTATCCCAAGGAACTCATCAGCCCACAAGGCGCACGCAGCCTCTGTTGGCAGTCTATTTCCAGAAAGAATCAAACCCATTGCCGTCCCTTCTATCTTGTCGCCTCTTCAAGGCCAAGTGATGTGGTGCCGGGCTTTTCTATTGCCCCAGTCTTGTTTCTTGTAACGAAATGTAGTTAGCCAATGCACGCCCGTGTATTGGGGTAAACGCTTAGGAGTGAAAAATATTTTCGCCAAATCTCTTGGGGCCATCGCGGTACAAGATTCCTTGAAAGAAATCGGCCGATGTCCCAGATGGAACAAGCGCAACCAGCTATTGAATGTGCAGCGCGTCAATGGCCATCGTGTGGCACCCGTGAGCCAGCCCGGTCTCGACGGGCTTCGACTGTTGCGGTTGGGCTTGGGGGGGAATGTGGGTGATGCCTGGCGCAGCTTCTACCGCTGGCTAGCAAGCCCGGTGGCGTGGCACCGGGCGTTTGGGTTCAAGGGCAGCCGATGCCGCCCTGGGTGATTAATCTTCGCCCAACCCAATCGGTGCCGGGGCGTGGTTCACGATGCGGGTGAACAACTGCTCGTACACCGGATCACACGGGTATTTGCCGGTGAGCGGGTCGCAGTTGGTCTCGAACGC
>VIKI01000200.1 GCA_008080595.1 Comamonadaceae bacterium | reverse complement strand
AAAGGCACCGGGCTGGGCTTGTCGATCAGCTACGGCATTGTCGAGCGCCACGGCGGCACGCTCAGCGCCAGCAACCATCCTGAGGGCGGGGCTGAATTTGTGCTGCGGCTGCCGGCGGTTGCGGCGTGAGTTTGTGAAAAGACTGTATAAACGTACACTGGAATAGAAACAACCCTACTTTTCACCCGGAAAACTTACCATTATGGTAAAAATCATTGTCCTTTCGGAGTACAGTACGAATCCGCCTACCCAGTTGGGTACCGGGCGCATCAAGATTGAAGGAGGGCCTTTGTATGCCTTGGCACGTGTTCAACAGTTGGTGGACAACTCAGACTGCATCAATCTTTTTACCCGTGCGTGCATTGGTGAGGTGCACAAGCTGTTTGACAGCGACTTGGAACAAGTTGCATGGCTGATTCATGCCTTGGACTCGCGTGACTATATTGATTCGGAATGGTGCGAAAACGGCAAGAACGGCATAGCCGCTTGTGATGCGTATCGCATACGGCGCACTGAGGTAGTAGCGGTTACCAACAAATCGACAACGGTTGAATATTTTGTAAAGTTTGCGGTGAGCAAGACCGGGAAGTTGGTACTTCTGGTGTCTGCCACTTGAGTTAAAGGATAAGAGCGATGAATACACAAGAACTTTGCCCACTGTGCGGCGAGGGGCACGTGACCACACATAGCGAAATGGTGGAAAGCGAGTACAAGGCTCATAAAGCAATGTTGCCCCTGCTGTTCAAACAGTGCGACGCATGCGGCTCAGACTTTGCCGGTGCGGCAGAAGCCAAATTGAACAAGCGCGCTTTGATGGCGTGGCGCAAACAGGTTGATGGTTTGTTGACCGGCGCAGAAATTACCGCACTACGCAGACTTTACAAGATGACCCAGGGGCAGGCAGCCCAGTTGTTTGGTGGTGGCCCGGTGGCGTTCAGCAAATACGAGAACGATGACGTCGCCCAATCGGAGGCAATGGATACTTTGCTGCGCCTCGTTCGCCGCAGTAAAGACGCTTTTTGGGCGTTGGTTGAAGAAAAGGGCATGGAGGCTCAGTTCATGCGCACACCGGTTACCGTGCCGACGCAGTCCAATGTTTTGCACATTACCGCTCAGCGTGGAAACACGGATCGACCAGACCCGCGATACAACCCGCGGCAATTGAGGTCGTATTCAGGAGGGGCTATGCCATGGAAACAGTGAAGCCGCGTGCTGTATTGCGCAGTTTTCGTGCCTTGGCTTTTCACGGAGAAAACCGCGGCGATGCAACAGGCACTGAAATGCGCATGGATATGCAACAAGACATCGAACTGGGTCTTGCCGTTCCTACGGTTTCCGGTGGTCCCTTACAGGTGTCTGTATTTATCAAGTTGAAAGCGACGGCGACGAACGTCAACGATGCCAAAGACCAAGCTACTTTTGCTGGCGACTACGAGGCCAAATTTTATTTCGCGTCCGAAGTTGTAGAAGAGCAAGTGACACCACTGATGGAAGACAGCGAATACCAATATTTGCACGTGGCCCAAGCGTTTCCATTGGCAATGACGCATTTCAAGCGAGAACTTCAAGCGCTGGGGTTGGATGCGCGGCAGCTACCGCTGGGTTTGCAATAGAACTTTGCAGATATAAAACTTCATCAGTTGTCCAAGCCTTTCAAAAAACTCACTCAGATAAGATTTTTGCCCATTTTCGGAGGTTCTTCACCCCTTACCCAAGTGAAACCGTCCAACAATTTTTGAGTTTTCAACAGAATTTGCTGATTCCGGTTGGCTATGAGTGAGTGGTCAATTCACGAAACCGACCCAAAGCGGAAGTCCGCTCCATCAGATTGGGCGCTTCAAAGCTGCCCTCGCATGCCCAACTTGTACCGACGCGGCGCTGGCTTCCCCTGCTACGATCAGCGAACAGCACCCACATAATTCCAGCGCGGACGGCTGGGTCAGCAGTAGCGGCTGCTGACATCACTTAGAGAACCGATCCATGAACGAAACCTGGATTCTTCAAGCCTCAGAAATTCGGCGTCCGTTTTCGCGGGCGACCTGGGTTCCTCTTCGTGCGTCGCTCAATGACGAGAATGGCAACGTGAAAGAAGTGGGTTATGTCGGCGACGTATTCGCCTGCGGCTCCGTCGCCTTTCCCAAACAGCATCATGAGCTCGCCGAGCGCTTGAGTTGGAGCGACATCGGCATCGGGCACTCCGTGGCACCGTATGCGTACTCAGACGGCCATTACTCGCCGATCGATGAGTATCAGTACAGCGACAAGGAGCCCGTCGGGATCAACCTCGTTTTCGAGCATCCGCAGCCAGTGGTCGGCGGCAGGCAGTGGATACTGAATCCGGATCTTGTGGTCGCACTTCGCCTGATTAAGGATGGGCCGAACTGGGTCAGGCCGGAAGAGGACTTTGTGGTGGTTGCCAGGGAGACGGTGGACAGCGATGGCAGCCATCGCCTGATAGAGATCAAGCGCGAGTTCCTGATGGACTACCTGGCAGCGCGCGGCTTGTCCCTTCGTCTGTCCTATTACCGCCAGCGCGTCGAAAACGTGGCCGATCTCAAGGACAGCCCCTATGCCGGCCTTGCCGATATCCGGGAGCAGCGTGAAGGTGGAAGGTACGAGCTGCGTATCAAGGAACTGAACGCCGTGTTTGGCGGGAGCTGGGCATCGTTTCGTGTGTGGCGCACCGACGTTGACGATGAGGAAGACGCTCCGGTCATGGGGCCTGAGACGAACGACAACACCGCTTCAGAAAGCGCCAAGGGCCATCGAAGCGGCTACTCTGGCGTGCGCGTCGAAGGCGAGTTCTGGCGAGACGAGTGGATCGAACATCAGGAAAAGAGCATACGTGTGCGCGGGGACGAGGATCAGAATCTGCCACACTTCATCGTCGACACGGACGGCTCGCGCAAGTTCTCAGCCGAGCTCAAAAACGAAGACATCGGACGGTGGCTCTGGTTCCGCCCGTCCGTGATCAACGAGCTCTTGAGCCATCGGGGCTTCTCCCTGAAGTGGTACACGGCTGAAACTGGTGCAATCAATTCCACCTCGGGATATTCAATCCATTTCGGTATCAACGCTTCGGAGCTCATCACCGTCTACGCCTACGACATTGCGAAGCTGCCCGCCTGGGAGCAGTTCCTCTGGGCCGCAAGTAACGTCGCGCCGGAGGGCAAGGTCAGCGCGGAGCTGCTCGCGTCGCAGGTCAAGGCGCAGCCAGCGGACACCAATGCCGTCGAGGAGGTGCTGTTCGAGTGTATGCGGCTGCTTGAGTCGCACTTCCGCAAGACATTCGGCGAGTCGCTGTTCTCACATGAGATTGACGATGCGGCATCGATGCAGCACATCTCTCGTTTTTCGAGCAAGGATCAGGCTTCGCTCTTGCGGCTGGCCAAGGAACTCGTTCGCATTTTTTCCGACCGACTCGACGTACGCTCACTTCGAAAGCTGTCCAACCACCCCGATAAGGGGACGCTGGCCTCTAACAAGTTGCTGCAGAGCATCTTGGCCCAGAAGGTAGGGGAGGTGCGCGCGCGTGAGGTCTTCGCTGCCATCGCAGGCGCATACGACATGCGCCTTGGCGACGCGCATCCGACGAGCTCGAAGATCGGCGAAGCCCTCAAGCTCGTCGGCATTGACACCACGGCATCGTACCTGCGGCAGGGTGAGCAGTTGATCCGCAACTTTGGCCACGCCGTTTGGTGCACCGGGAGTATGCTTTTCGGAGGCCATGAGTAGAGCGAGAGATAAGCTGTTAGCCATCGGACAGCCTAATGGCGACCGGTCGACGGATCGCCGATGAGCGCCGGCAATCAGCCTACAACGGTAGTCTGTATGCGGCTTCGCCAAAGCAACGGAACCACGGTTCAAAAGTGGTCACTCGATTACGACAGCACCTGGCCCAAACCGGGTATTCACGATTTCCAAGTGACCGACTACAACCGCTGCGTTGCGAATCCACATTTCTCACCAATACAGCCATTCGCTTTTGACGGACACACTCGGACCGACTTCATCACACACTTGTTGGGTAAATTTAAACCCCGCTATCAAGCGAAGCGCAAGAGGCTAATCTTTGATGGGTGTTTTTGACGGGTCTGTCGAATAACAGTTCAAGGAGCAATATGGAGCTGTGCGGGCTCAAGCAGAATGAATCGTGCATAGCGCTGTTCTTTACGGCTTCCGTCGTCGCAAACAATGACGATTTTCTGCTTGCCATCCATCAGGGCCGAACACACACCTTCGGCGTGATTCAAGTTTTCCAGTCCGGGCACGGTGACACGTTGAACCGATCCGTCTGAGCCACCGCTCCAAAACCAAAGTCCGAAACGATCCGGTTCCCGCGAAACCGGGCCACTGATGATCAGGTAGCCCGCAAGAGCGGGAATGTAAGACATTCCGCGAATGCCGTTGCCATCAAGGTCCAAGGTCATCAGCGTGGCTGATACCTCGGGTCGCTTATCAGTCTCGAAAATGGCATCTGGATTTTCCACGCTGGCGATGATGGCTTTGTGGCCCATAAGTGGACTGCGAAAACCAATCAGCAATCGCTGCTGATCTGGGCTCATTTGCAGTGCCTCGATGTTGAGTCCGCCCCCCACTTTCACATCTTGAATCTCCGCCGCTGTAGCCAGTACGGGATGTGTTGCCGTCAAAGCGCGCTTGAGCCCGGAGACGACCTTGGGCTCGACCACGCGGTTTCCTTCAATGCGAAACCTCACCAGTCTGGCGCGTGATTTTTTCTCGTGTCCGTCGCCATCGAGCGAATGCGACGTGAGGGCATAGAGATGCCCAGACTGATCAATTGTTAAGCCTTCGAGATCATCAAGCTTCCAGAAGTCATCTCCAGATTCGAAGAGCCCTGGGCTCAGCGCCTTGCGGGTGACGACCCCAGCCGCGTTGATGGCAACCAGGCTCAACGGGTGCTGCTTTTCGTCTTCAACGACCAGAAAGCGACCATCCGGCAACTGTTCTACAGCAGATGGTTCAAAGAGGCCAGTCAACTCCTGAAACATAGAGGTGGTGCTTTGGGTCATGGCGCGTATTGTGCTCCTCGACATTGGGCCGTTGTTGTTCAATAAGCGGGCACGGGTGGCCGACAGGTCACGCTGCCAAGCTGCCACGGCCGAGAGCTGACGACCCGGCCGTTCGGCCATCGTCACGCTGCCGCGAAACGCTCCCGCAAATACGCAATGATGGCCCCCGACTCGTACAGCCAGCGGGTCTGGCCGCCGGGCTCACTCCCAAACTGCGCATCTGCGCCCACCGCGAGGCCGACTGAGTGGTGATTTCCTTGCACGACAACGGCCCCGGCATTGCGCCAGAAGTCCTGTCCAGAATTTTTGAGCCCTTCTTCACCACCAAACCGGTCGGCAAAGGCACCGGGCTGGGCTTAAAGGCACCGGGCTGGGCTTGTCGATCAGCTACGGCATTGTCGAGCGCCACGGCGGCACACTCAGCGCCCGCAACCATCCTGAGGGCGGGGCCGAATTTGTGCTGCGGCTGCCGGCGGCTGCCTCATGAGCATGTGGTTGCCTTGAATGAGGTGTTTGCTATATTTTTGGTAGCTGTTGGCGCTTTATTTATAAGCGTCAGAGGTATTTTTTGGCATTGAGTTAACTTGCAGGCGTTACCCGCCTAAACTCAAGCGCACTTAGAGTTGACTTGACGCAGGCTGACCATGTTTGAAATCTTCCCCTGGAACTCGAATCTTGAAACCGGCATTGACCTGATTGACGAGCAGCACCACAAGCTGGTGGATTTGATCAACCGGCTGGCGCAGCAGCATGTGCAGGGGGCCACAGAGGCCGAAGTGCAAGCCATTCTGGGCGAACTGGGAGACTATGCCGACTACCATTTCCGTACCGAAGAAGCCATTTGGCAAACCGCGTTGGCGGGTGACGACTGGTTGACACGGCACATTGAAACCCACCAGCGGTTTTTTGCCCACATGGTGGAGATGCAATCCGGCCAGCGGCCGTTTCAAGCTGTTCTGGACGACCTGTTTTCCTACCTGATCCAATGGCTGGCGTACCACATTCTGGACAACGACAAGCGCATGGCGCTGGCCCTCAAAGCGGTTGAGCAGGGCGCAAGTATCGAGGCTGCTCATGCCGAGGCTGACGCACACATGCAAGGGGCCACGGCCACCCTGATTCAAACCGTGCTCGGTATGTACCAGACCTTGTCTTCGCAAGCCTTGATACTGATGCACGAAAAACTGGCACGCCAGCGTGCTGAAAAAGCCTTGGCCGAGAGCGAGGCTCGCTGGCGTTTGTTGCTGGAGCACACCACTGACGCGCAGCACACGGGCTCACGCTTTGAAAAAACATTGAGCAAAATCATTGACGAATTGCCCGCCGGCTTGGCGGTGGTCGACCCGGACTCGCGGGTGTATGTGTTTGTCAACCCGTGGTTTTGCCACATGCTGGGTTACACCCGCGAGGAGTTGCTGGCCTTGGGGCCCCAAGATATTCATCCGCCGCAATGCTGGGCCGAGGTGGACTTGGCGTTGCGCACGGCTCACCTCCAGCAAAAAAGAGCGGCGCTGATTATTCCAGTGACCCGCCAGGATGGCAGCCACTTTCTGGCCAGCATTGAGCACACGGCCATTGAACTCGATGGCCGGCTCAGTTCCATGGCCATCTTCACCGATGTGACCGAACGTGAAGCCGCCCGCAGCGCCCTGGAGGCCGAGCGCTTGCGGCTGCAAAACGCCATTGACGCGGTGCAAGCGGGCACCTGGGAATTTGATCTGATCAGCCAGACGGTGCGCTACGACGACCGTTTTGCCCGCATGCTGGGCTATGACAACCGTGGCCCGATGTCTGGGGCCTATGCCATGTATGTGTCGTGGATGCACCCGGATGACCGCGCGGCACAGCAACTGCAAATGGATCGACATCTGCGTGGCGACACCCCCCGTTTTGAGGTTGAATTACGCCTGCGCCACAAGGACGGGCATTGGGTCTGGTGTCATACCCTGGGGCGGGTGATGCAACGTGATGAACGCCACGCGCCGCTGCGGGTAGCGGGTATCAGTGTGGACATCAGTGAGCAAAAAACCCACCGCGCACAACTGGATCACATCACCCACCACGATGCCCTGACCGGACTGCCCAACCGCAAACTGTTTGTCCAAACCCTGACGCAGGCCATGCGAGCTGCGACCGATGCGCACCATGTGCTGGCCGTCACCTATCTCGATCTGGATGGCCTGAGTGCCATCAATGACCGACATGGCAGCGAGGTTGGCAACCAACTGGTGCTGGAAATCAGCCGCAGGCTGCGGCAGTTGATTCACCCGCATGCGCATCTGGCCCATATCGGGGGGGATGAATTTGCTGTGATTTTGAGCCCGCTGGATCAGCCGCAGGCTTTTGAGGCTCCGGTCAAAGCCTTGCTGGAAAGAGTTTCAGCCCCCATGAGCCTGCACGGGTTGATGCTGCAAGTGACGGCCAGCATGGGCATCACGCTGTTCCCGCAGCTTGACAAAATCGACGCAGAACAACTGCTGCGTCAGGCGGATCAGGCCATGTACCTGGCCAAATTGGCCGGAAAAAACCGCGCACACCTGTTTGACCCGATCAACGACGAAACCACCCGCGCCCAATTCATGCGCATCGACGAAATTCGCCGTGGCTTGCTGAAGAATGAGTTTGTGCTGCACTACCAGCCCAAAGTCCACTTGTCCAGCGGCGTGGTGCTGGGCTTTGAGGCGCTGATTCGTTGGCAGCATCCCAGCCTGGGATTGTTGTTGCCGGGCTTGTTTATTCCTGCGCTGAACCAACACCCCATGGCCATCACCCTGGGCAATTGGGTGATCGACATCGCCCTGGCGCAATTGGCCCAATGGAATGCGCTGGGCATTTTCACCACCGTGAGTGTCAATATTGACAGCCTGCAACTCCACGACCCCGATTTTGCAGACCGGCTGCAACGCCAGTTGAACGCGCAGCCCACGGTTCAAGCCAAACAGCTGGAGCTGGAGATTCTGGAAACCGGGGCACTGGAAAACATGGCGCATGTGTCGGTGCTGGTGAACCAATTACAGCGTATGGGGTTTGAGTGTGCGCTGGACGACTTTGGCACCGGCTATTCGTCACTCACCTTCTTGAAGCAGTTGCAAGCGCACACCATCAAAATTGACCAGAGTTTTGTGCGCGGCATGCTGGACGACGCGCAACACGCAGCCATTGTCAACAGTGTGTTGGACCTGGCCCGCAACTTTGCCCGCCGACCGCTGGCGGAAGGGGTGGAGACTGAGGCCCACGGGCTGGCCTTGATTGAACTGGGTTGTGAATTTGGCCAGGGTTATGCCATTGCCCACGCCATGCCGGCTGACACCGTGCCGTTGTGGCTGTCGCAATGGCAACTGCCCGCCAGCTGGGTGCGCAACACCGCCACCTGAACCCGGCCGGCAACACTTTACGCTGTGGCAAAGCGCTGCTGCAAGTAGCTGATGATGGCGCCCGATTCATACAGCCAGCGGGTTTGACCCCCGGCCTCGGTGATCTTCAGGCAGGGCACTTTCACCGTGCCTCCGCCTTGTTCCAGCGCGGCCCGGTTTTGCGCGTCATGCTGCGCATCACGCCGCTCAATCGGCAGGGACAAGCGGCGCATGGCCTGGCGGGTCTTGATGCAAAACGGGCAGGTTGAAAACTGGTACAGCACCAGGCTTTGGCACTGCTGGTTCACCACTTGCTGTGCCTCGGGTGTGCGCTCCACACCCTTGGGGCGGCTGACAAACTCCCACAACAGCATGAAGGGCCCAAGCACGATGCGCAGGGTTTTGAAGAAGCTTCGGATGATGAATTTCATGAGAGGAATGGGCCGCAGGGAAAAGGGCCATTCTCTCAGGTCATCATGTCAGCAGAATCGCCCGGAAGTCATTCACATTGGTCAGCGTGGGGCC
>VIKI01000199.1:9027-17213 GCA_008080595.1 Comamonadaceae bacterium | reverse complement strand
ATGCGCGCCAACATGGACATCACCAACGGCCTGGTCATGTCCGAGGCGGTGATGATGGGCCTGGGCCCCACCATTGGCCGTGAATACGCGCACGATCTGGTCTACGACCTGTGCCGCCAGGCCTTGAAAGAGAACCGCCCGCTGATCGACATTCTGCAAGCGCACCCCGAGATCAACCCACATGTGACCCGCGCCCAGCTCGAAGCCATGTGCGACCCGGTGAATCACCTCGGCCAGGCCGGTGTGATGGTCGACCGGGTGCTGGCAGCACGCCAGGGAGCTTGACCCACCATGCCTACCTCTGACCCACAAGCTGCCGTAGATGATCTGGTGATCGGCGGTGGCAACGCCGCCCTGTGCGCCGCCCTGATGGCCCGCGAAGCCGGTGCCAGCGTGCTGTTGCTGGAAGCCGCCCCACGTGAATGGCGCGGCGGCAACTCGGCCCACACTCGCAACTTGCGTTGTATGCACGACGCGCCGCAAGACGTGCTGGTCGATGCCTACACCGAAGAAGAGTATTGGCAAGACCTGCTCAAAGTCACCGGCGGTCTGACCAACGAGCAACTGGCCCGGCGGGTGATCCGTGACTCCAGCACTTGCAGACCCTGGATGCGCAGCCACGGCGTGCACTTTCAGCCCTCACTCTCCGGCGCGTTGCACACGGCCCGTACCAACGCCTTTTTCATGGGTGGCGGCAAGGCACTGGTCAACGCCTACTACCGCAGCGCCGAGAGGCTGGGCGTGCAGGTGCGCTACAACGCGCCAGTGAACCGACTGGAAATTGAGAACGGCCACTTTGTTGCCGCCCATGTGCAGGTGCAGCGCCCGGACGGCAGCACCGCCAGCGAACGCATCACCGCCCGCGCCTGTGTGCTGGCCGCCGGTGGTTTTGAGTCCAACCGCGACTGGCTGCGCGAAGCCTGGGGCACCAACGAGCGCGGCGAAACCCCGTCAGACAACTTTCTGATTCGTGGCACCCAATTCAACCAGGGCGTGCTGCTGCGCCACCTGCTGAACGACCACGGAGCCGACAGCATTGGCGACCCCACGCAGGCCCACATGGTGGCGATTGACGCGCGTGCACCGCTGTATGACGGCGGCATCTGCACCCGCATTGACTGCGTGTCACTGGGCGTGGTGGTGAACCGCGATGCCCAGCGCTTTTACGACGAGGGCGAAGACTTCTGGCCCAAGCGCTACGCCATCTGGGGCCGTCTGGTGGCCCAGCAGCCGGGGCAAACCGCCTATTCCATCATTGATGCCAAAGCCATTGGCCGATTCATGCCGCCGGTGTTTCCCGGGGTCAAGGCCAACACGCTGCAAGCGCTGGCGAACCAGCTCGGCCTGGACAGCGCCACCTTCATGCAAACACTCAACAACTACAACCAGGCCTGCCAAGTCGGCACCTTTGACCACACCGCACTGGACAACTGCCACACCCAAGGCCTCACGCCAGCCAAAACCCATTGGGCCAGGCCCATCGACACCGCACCGTTTTACGCCTACGCACTGCGCCCCGGCGTGACCTTCACCTACCTGGGTCTCAAGACCGATGACACGGCAGCGGTGCGCTTCGGCAACGTGCCCAGCGACAACCTGTTTGTGGCTGGCGAAATGATGGCCGGCAATGTGCTGGGCAAAGGCTACACAGCGGGGGTCGGCATGTCGATTGGCACGGCTTTTGGCCGTATAGCCGGGGTACAGTCTGCGCAAGCAGCTATCAAATCAGGAGCACATCATGCAAGTGCTTGAGAGCCTGATTCAGGATGCCCGGCAACTCGCCGCAGGCCATGGACCGGCCACCCCCGCCGTGACGGAGGTGGCGCGGCAAATGCAAATCTGCAACGCCTGCCGCTACTGCGAAGGCTTTTGCGCCGTGTTCCCGGCCATGACGCGACGGCTGGAATTTGGCGCCGCCGACGTGCACTACCTGGCCAACCTGTGCCACAACTGCGGGGCCTGCCTGCACGCCTGCCAGTACGCGCCGCCCCATGCCTTTGCGGTGAACGTGCCGCAGGCCATGGCGCAAGTGCGTGGCGAAACCTATGTGGCCTACGCCTGGCCGGCTGCTTTGGGCAAGCTCTACCAGCGCAATGGCTTGACCCTGTCACTGGCGCTGGCCGCAGGCTTGGCGCTGTTTTTGCTGCTGGCCCTGGCACTTAACGGCAGCCTGTGGGGCGGAGCATCGGCGGGTGACTTTTCCAAGCTGTTCCCGCACAACTTGCTGGTGTCCCTGTTTGCACCGGTCTTCTTGTGGGCGGTGCTGGCCCTGGGGCTGGGTATAAGGCGTTTCCTGCGCGACGTATCCCCCGCCACCTCGGGCCAGGCGATGGCGGGCGGTGATGCGCTGCAAGCCACGCAGGATGTGCTCACGCTCAAGTACCTGGACGGCGGCCACGGCGACGGTTGCCACAACGAAGACGATGCCTACACCTTGTCGCGCCGCCGTGCCCACCACCTGACCTTTTACGGCTTCATGCTGTGTTTTGCCGCCACCAGTGTGGCCACGGTCTACCACTACGCCTTGGGCTGGCATGCGCCGTATGACCTGCCCAGCTTGCCCAAACTGCTCGGCGTGTCCGGTGGTGTCAGCCTGCTGCTGGGCACGGCCGGACTGTTCAAACTCAAGCTGACACGCCATCCCCTGCACGGTGATGCCGCCCAGAAGCCGATGGACTACGGCTTTATCGCGCTGCTGTTTTTGACCAGCGCCACCGGTCTGGGCTTGTGGCTGGCACGCGGCACACCGGCACTGGCCCTGCTGCTGGCGCTGCATCTGGGTGTGGTGATGGCCTTGTTCGCCACCCTGCCCTACGGCAAGTTTGCCCACGGCATTTTCCGCAGTGCAGCCCTGCTGCGCTACGCGGTGGAAAAGCGTCAGCCGAGTACGCTGGCCTTGGGAGACGACTGAGATGACCCTGTCCATTCCCTGCGTGCTGATGCGCGCCGGTACCTCGCGTGGCCCATTCTTCCTGCGTGACTGGTTGCCCGAAGGTGATGAGGCCCGCAACCAGGCGCTGATTGGAGCCATTGGCGCATCTGACCCACTGCAGCTTGATGGCCTGGGCGGCGGCAGCACGCTCAACAGCAAGGTGGCCATCGTCTCCAAATCCAGCCAGCCCGACTGCGACCTGGACTATTTGTTTGCCCAGGTCGGTGTGGGCCATCAGTCGGTGGACACCCGGCCCAACTGCGGCAACATGCTGTCAACACCGGCTCACGCATCGACATCACCGTCTGTACCCCAGGCGGCAAAGTCACTTACGAGGGTGATGCCCGCATCGACGGTGTGGCGGGCACCGCCGCCCCGGTGCTGCTGAACTTTCTGGATGCCTGGGGTGCGGTCACCGGCCAGCTGTTTCCCACCGGCCAGCGTATTGACGTGATCGACGGCCTGAAGCTGACCTGCATTGATGCCGCCATGCCCTTGATGATTCTGCGCGCCACCGACCTGGGTCTGAGCGGGCGCGAACGCCCAGCCGAGCTGGATGCCAACACCGCGTTGCTGACGCGCATCGAGGCGCTGCGGCTGCAAGCTGGCCAACGCATGGGCCTGGGTGATGTCTCCAACAGCGTGGTACCCAAGCCGGTGCTGGTGAGCGCGGGCGACAGCGCCCACAGCATCACTTCGCGCTACTTCACACCACACAAGTGCCATGCCTCCCACGCCGTGACCGGTGCGATTGGCGTGGCCACCGCCTTTGCCTTGCCCGGCACGGTGGCCAGTGGTCAGGCCATGGCGGCGGGTCGGCACGCGCTGGTGGTGTTGCACCCGGCGGGCCAGATTGACGTGGAGGTCACGCTGCAAGGAGAAGGGCCACAGGCCAGCGTGCAAAGCGCCGCCCTGGTGCGCACCGTGCGCAAGATCATGCAAGGGGTGCTGCACCTGCCAGGCTACGTGTTTCCCCCGGCCAGCATCGACGCGCCCGAGGCGGCCACCGCCCAGGGCCGCCGCCGGTTCCCGCAAAAAGAAGTGCACATCATCGTGCCCACCAGCGCCGGTGGCGGCAACGACACCATGGCCCGTACCTTGACACGCAAGCTCGGCCCCTTGCTGGGGCAGTCGGTGGTGGTAGACAACCGGGCCGGGGCCAATGGCACCATCGCCAGCGAATACGTGGCTGCCGCGCAGGCGGATGGCTACACCCTGCTGTTTGGCTACATCGCCACCCACGGCATCAACCCGGCGCTGCAAAAGCTGCGCTACGACCCGGTGGCCGACTTTGCGCCGATTGGGCTGATTGGTTACTCCCCCACCTTGCTGGTGGTGCCCGCTGAGCTGCCGGTGCACTCGGTAGAAGAACTGGTGCGCCTGCTGCGCAGCTCTGCCAGCCGCTTGAGCTACGCCTCAGCGGGTGAGGGCACGGTTCCCCACTTTGCCGCCGAGCTGTTCAAGCTGCAAACCGGCACGCAGTTGCAGCGGGTGGACTTTTCCGGGGCGGCCCCGGCCATTGCCGATGTGGCCAGCGGCCTGGTGCAGGTGATGTTCCCCAGCTTGTTCACCGCGCAACCCTATCTGCGCAGCGGCAAGCTCAGGGCGCTGGCCGTGGCCGGAGCCAGCCGCTTGCCGGCCCTGCCCGAGCTGCCCACGCTGCTGGAAGCCGGTGTGCCAGGGGTGGCACTGACCCAGTGGTACGCCTTGTTTGCCCCGGCCAAAACCCCGGCTCCGGTGGTGCGCCAGCTCAACACCGCGTTGAACACCGTGCTGCAAGACCCCGAGATCGTCGCCCGCATGGAGGCCGACGGGGCGCGGGTGCAAACCTCATCACCCGGTGAGTTACACGACCTGCTGATGGCCGAGAGTGAGAAGTGGCAAGCGGTGGTGTTGCAGGCGGGGTTGCGGGGCGAGGTGCTGCTGGAGAGTTGAGGCAGGGTGAGGGGGTTTGTTCGTTGCCTGCGACTTAGACGTTATATTTTTTAGAGCTACTTACGCTTTATTTACTAGCGCCATAGGTCGATTTACTGAAAAATCTTGGCGCACCCTATCGGCCTCAAAAAAGCCTTGCTTCTTCACAACAGTCCAAATTTTGCTCGTATGAAAACTGGAAAAACATCAAGTCTGGCATTCGTCAAGGGTTTGAGGCAGTGCGTTGACGGCGATCTGGTTGCGGCCAGCGTTTTTGGCCTGATAGAGGGCGAGATCGGCAGCACTGATCAGGTTGGAAAGTGTCGTGCCGGGCTGCCATTCGGCGAGCCCACCTGAGATATTGAGTTTGATTTCTCGTCCATCGTCCAGGATCAACGCCGCATTGGCAATTTGCTCACGCAGGCGTTCTGCCGTCAATCGGGCGTGGGAAATTTCGGTACCAGGCATGAGGACAATCATCTCCTCACCGCCATAACGTGCGCACAGGTCAGTTGACCGCAGGTTGCGCAGCAACAGCATGCCAATGTGGCGCAAAGCGACATCACCACTTTGGTGACCATACTGGTCGTTGACCTTCTTGAAATGGTCGATGTCAAGCATCAGCAGTGCAGCAGCCTGACCGGTCCGTTCACACAGTTCAAGCTGTCTGGGAAAAACATCTTCAAACCAGGCTCGGTTGTGCAGCCCTGTCAGGGTATCGGTTTCGGCCTTGTTACGGTAGGCACGCTGGAGCTCCAGACTGCCCAGCAGCACCACATTGTTTTCCCGAATGCGGTGTGACAACACATGCAGAAGATTAAGCGCCATCAAGGGTTGCAGCGCCAACATTCGCCACAAGACGGGTTTGGGGATGATCAGCAAATGCGTCTCGATGGCCGACACCACATAGGCTGATGGCAGGCTGGCATCAATGATGGACAACTCGCCAACACAGTCCCCGACACCCATACGGATGATGGGGTTGACAATGCGTGGCTCCAGGCAGATCAGCAATTCCCCGCTCAGCACGATGTAGATGTTGGCGTTGTCGTGTTTCGGGTCCAGCAAGACCTTTCCAGCTTCAATACAAAGGTTTCCACTCTCGCGAAGTTCAGCATCGATCACACCCAAATCGACTCCCTGAAACAGCTTTGAGCCAGCAATTTGTGAGAGTCCACTATGGAGAGGATCAATGGCGGTGTTCATAGAGTTGGTCGATTTGTAGGCACATTTTTCTGAGGGCTGATTTTGCCCCACTCTGGGTTGACCGTGTCACCCGTTTCACCATGTCGATCAGTCACCTTCCGCATCCAAACCCTCCACCAGTTCCGGCCTGTAAATTCGCCCCAAAACATCATGTGTGGCTTGTTCGCGGTGATACGTGGTTTTTGCAGCCCCCCCCAAACACTCAGACAAACCCCTTCAATCCAAGGGTTTCCCCATTCGGCTTAACCTGCATGTGCTCGAACGCTCGTCGCAGCATCGTTCCAATCTTCAACACATTTGTCGAAAGCAGGCACGTATGACCACCGGAACCGTCACCCTACATCGCGTCATCCGCGCTCCGGCTGAACGCATCTATCGCGCTTTTCTTGACGCTGATGCCATGTGCAAATGGCTGCCGCCTCATGGCTTCACCGGAAGAGTCCACCACATTGATGCCCGCACGGGTGGCAGCTACCAGATGTCATTTGCCAACCTCTCAACAGGCCACATTCACTCCTTCGGTGGTGAGTACCTGGAACTCGTCCCGAATGAACGTATTCGCCACAGCGACAGGTTCGACGACCCCAACCTTCCCGGTGAGATGCACACCACGATCACGTTCAAACCGGTATTGTGTGGTACTGAACTGCACATCGTTCAGGAAGGCATACCAAGCGTCATTCCCACCGAGGCCTGTTATCTGGGCTGGCAGGAATCCCTGGTGTTGCTCACGCAGCTTGTGGAAGCCGAGATTCCTGACTGATCACGCGCCAACCTGGCACTTGCGGCCATTGCCGCCATAAAGCAGCCTGTGAGAACCTTGCCCATGAATGATGCGCATATACTGTGCGCATCATTCATGGAGTCAGATCATGCTGAATTTTGACAATGCCACCAAAAAGGCGACCAACCTGTCGCTCAACGCCAAGGTGCTGGAAGCCGCCCGTGAAATGGGCATGAACCTGTCCCAAACGGTGGATACTTTACTGGCCGATGAGGTCAAGCGGCGTTACTGGGCCAAGTGGAACGAAGACAACAAGGAGGCCATTGCGGCCTACAACGAGCGAGTGGCCACACATGGTATTTGGGGCTCTAAATACCGGACATTTGGCAAAAGCCTTGGCGATGGCCGCAAGGAATCCTGATGGCCCGTTTTGATGTCTATACCAACCCAGACCGCTCTGAGCGCGTGCATACGCCTTTCATCATTGACCTGCAAAACAGCTTTCTCGTCATGCTTGACACTTTCGTGGCCGTACCCTTACGAGTCGAAGCGGTAATACCTGGACGGCTGGCCAACATTCACCCCGTTTTCACAATTGCCGGGCAAGACTTGGTGATGGACACACCCATGATGGCGACTTTTCCCAAACGTGGATTGGGCAGGCCCGTGACCAATCTTCACTCCAGCCAGTTGGATATTCAAGATGCCCTGGATGCCCTTCTGGGCGAATACTAAAGACGACAATGCCAAATCCAGAACCCAACTCCTCCCAATACGAAAATTTTTTACGCCATGTGCAAACCACCGGTGTGTTCAAACCTGACCGCACCGGCACCGGTACCACCAGCGTGTTTGGTTACCAGATGCGCTTCGATTTGACCCAGGGTTTTCCGCTGGTGACCACCAAAAAGGTATTCCTGCGCGCCATCATCGTTGAGCTGCTGTGGTTTTTGCGCGGTGACTCCAATGTGAAATGGCTGCAGGAACGCGGCTGCACCATCTGGGACGAATGGGCCCGCGCCGATGGTGACCTGGGCCCGGTCTATGGCGTGCAATGGCGCAGCTGGCCCAAGCCCGATGGTGGCCACATTGACCAGATCCAGCAGGTCATCGACACCCTCAAAACCAACCCCGACTCGCGCCGCATCATTGTCAGTGCCTGGAACGTGGCCGATCTCGACAAAATGGCGCTGATGCCCTGCCACGCCTTCTTCCAGTTCTATGTGGCCCCGCCCACCACACCGGGCGGGCGCGGCAAACTCAGCTGCCAGCTGTACCAGCGCAGTGCCGACATCTTTCTGGGTGTGCCGTTCAACATTGCCAGCTACGCCCTGCTGACCCACATGGTGGCGCAGCAATGTGATCTGGACGTGGGTGACTTCATCTGGACCGGTGGTGACTGCCACATCT
>VIKI01000199.1:0-8987 GCA_008080595.1 Comamonadaceae bacterium | reverse complement strand
CGCCGAGCAGGTGGCGCTGCAACTCAGCCGCACGCCCTTGGCCTACCCTACGCTCAGCATCAAACGCAAGCCAGACTCAATCTTCGACTACCAGTTGGAAGACTTTGAGGTTCTGGGCTACGAATGCCACCCAGCCATCAAAGCCCCGGTCGCGGTTTGAACATGAGGAAATTGCCGCTGGCGCATCTGGCGCTGCTGGCCATCATTTACCTGTCTTTTGTCAGCCTGGGCTTGCCCGACGGTGTGCTGGGCGTGGCCTGGACGGCCATGCATCTGGACTTGAACCAGCCCCTGGCAGCCCTGGGACTGGTCACCATGGCGTTGACCGTGAGTTCGGGAACGTGCACCCTGTTTGCGGGTGCGCTGTTGCGCCGCCTGGGCACGGGACTGGTGGTCACGCTCAGTTGCATGCTGACCGGCCTGGCACTGCTGGGGTTTTCAATGCTGCCCAGCTTTGGCTGGATGCTGCTGCTGGCCGTGCCCCTGGGCCTGGGTGCGGGTGCGGTGGATGCCGGGCTGAACCATTTTGTCGCGGCGCACTATTCGTCACGTCACATGAACTGGTTGCACGGCTGCTGGGGCATCGGCGCCACACTGGGGCCGCTGATCATGGGGGCGGCACTGACACACACTGCGGGCTGGCACAGTGGCTACCAGCACATTGCCATGATGCAACTGACACTGGCCCTGGTCTTGCTGACCACGCTGGGGCTGTGGCAAAAAGAGCATGCCACCCCACCCCGAGAAGCCCATGCGCAGGCCGCGCCGGTCATCCAGCCCGAGTCCCTGCTGGCGACCTGGCTGGCCCCCCTGGGTTTTTTACTTTACGTGGCAGCCGAAGCCACCACCGGCCTGTGGGCGGCCAGCCTGCTGGTGAATGACCGGGGCGTGAGTGCGGCCAGCGCCGGCTTGTGGGTGTCGCTGTTCTTTGGCTCCATCACCGCCGGGCGCTTTGGCGTGGGGCTGGTGGCCAACCGGCTGGGCAACCGCCGTCTCATCCGCTTGGGGCTTGGCATCGCCTTGGCTGGGGCTTGCGTGTTTGCCCTGCCCATGCTGCCCAGCGGCTTGTCTGCCTGTGGGCTGATCCTGATGGGCTTGGGTTGTGCACCGATTTACCCGTCCATGATGCATGAAACCGCCCGGCGTTTTGCCGCCAACCGGGTCGCCACCGTGATTGGTCGCCAGGTGAGCCTGTCCTATGTGGGCGGCGCAGTCGTGCCTGCCGCTTGCGGGGTACTGGCCGCCTGGGCCGGTTTGTCAGCAGTGATGCCACTGGTCATCGTGCTGCTGCTGGGCTTGCTGGCCACCACCGAGCGGCTTAACCACCTGACCTGAGTGACTTTTGACTCAGCGGCACAATCGTCTCCATGCACATCCACATCACCCGCCGCCAGCTCTGGGGCCTGGTTGCCCTCACGCTGATGTGGGGTATCAACTGGCCCATGATGAAGTACAGCCTGCGCGAGCTGTCGCCGCTTTACTTTCGCGCCCTGACCATGTCGTTTGGGGCCTTATGGCTCTTCTGTTTCTACCGTTTCAAAGGTGTACGTATGTGGCCGCAGGGCACCGAGTGGCGCAGTGTGGTCACACTGGGCTTGCCCAACGTGCTGGGCTGGCATACCCTGGCCATTTTGGGGGTGAAAGAACTGGCCAGCGGGCGAGCGGCCATTTTGGGCTTCACCATGCCGATCTGGACCGTGCTGCTGGGCATTGTGTGTTTCAAGGAAAAACTCACGCCTCGCATCGGCCTGGCGGTACTGGCGGTGGCGCTGGCCATTGGGCTGCTGACCTTCAATGAACTCACCGCCTTGAGTGGCAAGCCACTGGGCATTGTCTGGATGGAACTGGCTGCACTGTCATGGGCCGCAGGCACACTGATGATGCGCCGCGCCCACTTGAGCATGCCCATGGAAACGCTCACCGTGTGGATGCTGATTCTGGCCAGCCTTTGCCTCTGGGTGTTGGCGCTGGTGCTGGAGCCCTGGCCTGGTTGGCAATTTTCCGCACCGATGTGGGGCAGCCTGGTATATGGCGCACTCATCAACTATGGTTTTGCTCAGATCATCTGGTTCGGCATGGCGCGCCATTTACCCCCCGCCACCAGTGCCATGAGCATCATGGCTATTCCATTGATTGGCACACTCAGTGCCACCCTGATTGTGGGCGAAGTCCCCGGTTGGCAAGATTTTGTGGCCGTGTTGTGTGTGATGGCGGCAATTGCGGCGGTGCTGCTGCCACCACGCAGGCCGTCAACATCCAAGCCCAGCAAAAAATCGTCATCTTAAAAATCATCAGCGTTTCAGCATGCAACTCAAGCTCATTTTTGCCCGCGCCGCCAATGGCGTGATTGGCCATAACAACACCCTGCCCTGGCATCTGCCCGAAGACATGGCGCATTTCAAACGCAGCACCCTGGGCTGCCCGGTGATCATGGGGCGCAAAACCTGGGATTCCCTGCCGCCCAAATTCCGCCCCCTGCCGGGGCGGCTCAACGTGGTGGTGACACGCCAGACGTGTTGGTCGGCAAACGGTGCTGTGGTCGCCCACTCGATTGAGGCCGCTTGTGCCGCCTGCCCACCCGACAGCACGGCCTGGGTGATTGGCGGTGCCGAGATTTACGCCCAGGCCCTGCCGCTGGCCAGCGCTGCCGTGGTGACGGACATCGAAGCGTCCTTTGAGGGCGATGCTTTTGCGCCACAATTCGGCCCCGAATGGCAGGAGATCAGCCGCGACAGGCAGGTGTCCACCACTGGACTCCACTTCAGTTTTGTCACCTACCAAAAGTCTTCAGGAGTTTGATATGGCAGGGCATGATTGCGCGGCCGATTGCCTTAATTGCTGCATGTTTGATAGCTGCTTGCGAAATATTAACAAGCGCTAGAAGCATTTTTCTTTATTAAAAATAGCAGGTAATCGAGTTGTTGGACAAAGCCATGCGCGAGGCGCATTTTTCCGGCCTGGCCTATGGCACTGTGGCCCTGGTGCTGATTCACGTGGTCGGAACCCTGGGTTACATGGTCATTGGTGGCCCCACCACCAGCTGGATTGACGGCTTTTACATGACCTTCATCACCGTGGCGACCATCGGCTACGGTGAGACCGTCGACCTGAGCGCCCACCCAATGGGGCGGCTGTTTACCGTGCTGATTGCGGTGCTGGGCATTGGCACGATGAGCTTTTTGTTCTCGTCCTTTGTGGCGGTGTTTCTCGACTCCAAACTCAACCTCGGCCTGAAAAGGAAACGCATGGAAAAACAAATTGCCAAACTCGGCGGACATTACATCGTCTGCGGCATTGGCCGTGTGGGCAGCAATGTGGCCAGTGAACTGCTCAAAACCAAACGCCAGCTGGTGATCATTGAGAGCAGCCGCGCGGCGCTGGATGAGTGGCTGGAGCATCAGCCCCAGGCCCTGTACCTGCATGACGATGCAGCCAGTGACGATGCGCTGCGTGCCGCCGGACTGATGTCCGCCGCCGGGGTGTTTGCCGTGACCTCGGATGACAGTCACAACCTGATGGTGGCACTGTCGGTCAAGCTGCTCAACCCGAAAGCCCGGGTGGTGGCACGCCTGCACGACATCAGCAATGCCGCAAAAGCCCGGCGCGCCGGGGCCGACGAGGTGATCTCGCCCGACTTCAGCGGTGGCATGCGCATCGTCTCGGCCATGGTGCGCCCGCATGTGGTCACCTTCATGGACGAAATGCTGCACACCGACGAAGGGCTGCGGATGGAAGAGGTGACGGTTCCTGCCCACTGCCCAGCCACGCCCTTGGTGGAGCTGGCCCCCAAGTCGCGCGACTACCTGCTGATGGCGATTCGCGAACATGGCAAGTGGACTTTCAACCCGGCTGACGAGCACCTGGTCAAGGCCGGTACCGTGCTGGTGCTGATGAGCAGCCCAAGCGGTCGCGCCCACCTGGAACACCGATTGAACGAAAGATGAGCCCCATGAAATTTGCCACCTGGAACATCAACTCCCTCACAGTACGCCTGCCCCAGGTGCTGGACTGGCTGGCCGCCAACCCGGTGGATGTGCTGGCTTTGCAAGAGCTCAAAATGACCGATGACAAATTCCCCCATGCAGCGTTCCAGGCTGCCGGGTATGAGTCGGTCTGTTTTGGCCAAAAAACCTACAACGGCGTGGCCCTGATCAGCCGCGCTCCAGCGCACGACATTGTGCGCAACATTCCGGGTTTCAGCGATGACATGGCGCGAGTCATCAGCGGGACGTTTCCTCTGGATTTTGGAGCACCAACCGGTGATGTGCAGTCCACAATCCGTGTGGTGGGTGCGTATTTCCCGAACGGGCAGGAGCCCGGCAGCGACAAATTTGAGTACAAACTGGCCTGGTTACAAGGCCTGCGCAGCTGGCTGCGCACCGAATTGGTAAAGCACCCCAACCTGGTGCTGATGGGCGACTACAACATCACCTTTGACGATGCCGATGTCTGGGACCCGGAGGGCATGCGTGACCAGATTCACTGCACCGATGAGGAGCGCTACGAATTGAATGCCCTGATCGCCGTGGGTTTGGCCGATGCGCACCGCTTGTTCCCCCAAGCGCCGAAAAGCTACTCGTGGTGGGATTACCGCGACTTTGGTTTCAAGCGCAACCGGGGCATGCGGATTGACCACATTCTGCTCAGCCAGGCGCTGCAAGCGCAGGCCAAGGCTTGCTGGATTGACAAAACCCCGCGCCGCAATGAGCGGCCCAGTGACCATGCCCCGGTGGTACTGGAGTTGACCTGAAGATTGCTATTGTTTTAATAGCTATTTACGCTTATTCCATAAGCGCTAGAGGCTAATTTTCCTCAAGACCAAGTTCTTGGATCTTGCGTGTGATGGTGTTGCGGCCAATACCCAGTTTTTGGGCCGCTTCAATCCGTCTCCCCCGAGTGGCGGCCAAGGCGGAATGAATCAGGCAGGACTCAAAGCGTGCCGTCAGCACATCCCAGACATCGGTGCGGTCGGTGGCCAGCAAGGTATTGGCTTCTTCGGTCAGGCCTTGCTCCCAGGCTTGTGGCACATGCACCGCCACAGTGTTCACTGCGGCAGCAGTAGCCGCAGCAGGGACCGGGCTGGCAGTGACCAAAGTTTCATCCACCGCCACTTCGGGGGGTAAGTCTTTGGCCTCAATCACCTGCGCCGGGGCCATCACGGTCAGCCAGTGACAGATGTTTTCCAACTGGCGCACATTGCCCGGAAACGCAAATTTGCCCAGCCACAGCAGCGCAGTATCTGAAATGCGTTTGGGCTCCACACCCAACTGGCGGGCACTTTGCTGCAGGAAATGCCGAGTCAGCATTGGGATGTCTTCAAGCCGCTCGCGCAAAGCAGGCAAGCGCAGACGGATCACGTTCAGGCGGTGAAACAAGTCTTCGGCAATCACCCGTACATTGGTTTTGACGGCGCTGTGCCCACCCACGCGGTAGAAATGGCCGTCTGACAAGACCCGCAGCAGACGGGTTTGCAGGTCAAACGGCATGTCACCAATTTCGTCCAGAAACAGAGTGCCCCCATCGGCCTGTTCAAAACGGCCACGGCGCATGGTTTGGGCCCCGGTGAAGGCCCCGCGTTCATGACCAAACAACTCGGATTCGAGCAAATCTTTCGGAATCGCTGCGGTGTTGATGGCCACAAACGGGCCATTGGCGCGCGGCGAGTGTTTGTGCAGCGCACGCGCCACCAGCTCTTTGCCCGAACCCGATTCACCGGTGATCATGACCGTGACATTGCTTTGACTCAGGCGGCCAATGGCACGAAACACATCCTGCATGGCCGGGGCTTGGCCGAGCATTTCGGGTGTGTCAGCCATGCCTTCTTCGCTGACTTCCTCGCGCTGGCTTTCTTCCACCGCGCGGCGAATCAACTCCACCGCCTTGGACAAATCAAACGGTTTGGGCAAATACTCAAAAGCGCCACCCTGAAAAGCCGACACCGCGCTGTCAAGGTCGGAGTAAGCGGTCATGATGATCACCGGCAAACCGGGGTATCTGGCCTTGACCTTGTCCAGCAAATCCAGCCCTGAGCCACCCGGCATGCGAATGTCGCTCACCAGCACCTGAGGGGTTTTGTCTTCGTCTTCCAGCGCAATCAGCACATCGCGGACATTGGTGAAACTGCGTGTAGGCAACTGCTCGCGCAGCAGCGCCTTTTCCAGCACAAAGCGAATCGACTGGTCATCGTCTACGATCCAAATGGGTTTCATCACGTTGTGTAGCCTTCGGTTAAACCCTCACCTGCCGAACGACTTGCACACGGTGGTGTGTGCCTGGATCGTGCCTGCAGTCAGGGCAGAGGTATCAGAATTTTGAAATCGGTACGGCCTGGCTCACTGTCACACTCGATCAAGCCATGGTGTTGCTGCACAAAAGTTTGCGCCAATGTCAGCCCCAACCCTGAACCACCTTCCCGACCCGACACCAGCGGGTAAAAAATTCGGTCTTTGATCGCATCAGGCACGCCAGGCCCGTTGTCAATCACATGCAATTCCAATGCCAACCGATAGCGCTGTTTGCCAAACGTGGTTTGGCGGGCCACCCGGGTACGCAAAATCAGCTGAGCATCCCCTTGCGCAATGCGCTCCGACAAGGCTTGGGCCGCATTGTGGGCAATGTTGATCAGGGCCTGAATCAACTGCTCATGGTCACCCCGAAACTCAGGGATAGAGGTGTCGTAGTCACGCACCACACTCAAGCCCTTGGGAAACTCCGCCAGAATCAGCGAACGCACCCGCTCACACACCTCATGGATGTTCACATCACTCACCACATGGGGCTTGCGGTGTGGCGCCAACAAGCGATCAACCAGTGACTGCAGACGGTCTGCTTCGTGGATGATGACCTGGGTGTATTCGGTGAGTTCGGGCTGGGCCATTTCAAGCTCCAGCAACTGCGCCGCACCACGGATGCCACCCAGCGGGTTTTTGATTTCATGGGCCAGGTTGCGAATCAGCTCTTTGTTGGACTGGGCTTGCTCGGCCAGGCGCTCTTCACGGTCTTGCCGCGCCTGCTGTTCCAGCGGCAGCAGCTCCACAATGATTTCATGGGCCTCCGTCAGCGTCACGATCACATGCACCGGCAGGGGTTCACGTGCCACCCGCAACAAGCCTGCGTCATAACGCAGGGCGGCAAACTCATTGCTGCCGGCCCCCTGCAATGCCGTCTCCAGATGAGAGGGCTCGGTAAAACTATCGGGCAAATGAGAGCCGACAATGCTGCGCCGAGAAATACCCAGGGCATCCTCCAGGGCGGCATTGGCGAACACCACCTTGCCATTGCTTTGCACCACCGCGACCAGTGTGGCCAGTAAATCGAACGACTGAAAACGCACCGCGATGGGGCTGGTATCTTTGGGGTTTGGCACAACAGAGCGCTTCAAAACTGTCCTTTCATGCACCGGCTAACGGGCAGCGGTACTGCTGGCAGGCACACGCTCAAGCTCACGGCGGATACCGGCCATGTCACTTTCGTTGCGGGCCAGACTGGCTTTGAGTTCGGCCACCCGATCAAGGTATTTTTGGTGGTTACGCACTTCGTCGCCACGCTTTTCAGGTGCGCCATTGCTGTACTCCTTGAGCAATTCGGCCTGCCGGGCCTCGGCCTTGGTCAGTTCGGATTGCAAGATCAGGCGGGCATCCGAGTCACGGGATTTTTGCTCGGCAGTGGCCACCCGTGCACCTGGATTCACCGCCGCCCCTGGCGAATCCACGGTCTTGGGCGCTGCAGCCTTGGGGCGCATGCCCTGCACCACAGTCACATTGCCGCCCTCGACCAATTTGCAGCCTTTGGCCTGTGCGGGTGTCACGTTGTTGGTGTATTCGTTGCCACAGCGGTAAATGCGGTCTTGCGCCTGGGCCGTCACACACAGTGTTACAGCTCCCAAAATTGTCCAAAAAATGTATCTGATCGTCATACCTAGCCTTTTCAATCGGGTGTGACACCTACCGGAAATCCCATTTGTACCATCATCACCATCCAGCTAGTTTCCCACAAGAAAAAAGGGACAGCCAAGGCCGTCCCTTTTGCAACCCTACAGGTTGTGTTGCACAACCTGTAGTCGCTGATTACAGCGAGTAGTACATGTCGTACTCAACCGGGTGCGGTGCCATGCGGAAGCGTTGCACTTCGCCCATTTTGAGTTCGATGTAGGCATCGAGCATGGTGTCAGAGAACACGCCGCCTTTGGTCAGGAAGGCACGATCGTTGTCGAGGTATTCCAGCGCCTGATCCAGGCTGTGACACACGGTGGGGATCAGTTTGTCTTCTTCCGGTGGCAGGTGGTACAAGTCTTTGGTGGCTGCTTCGCCTGGGTGGATTTTGTTTTCCACGCCGTCCAGACCGGCCATCAGCAAAGCTGAGAAGCACAGGTAAGGATTGGCTGACGGATCGGGGAAACGTGCCTCGATACGACGGCCTTTGGGGTTGGCCACGTGGGGGATACGGATCGACGCAGAACGGTTGCGTGAGCTGTACGCCAGTTTCACCGGAGCTTCAAAGCCAGGCACCAGACGCTTGTAGCTGTTGGTACCCGGGTTGGTGATGGCGTTCAAGGCACGAGCATGCTTGATGATGCCGCCGATGTAGTACAGGGCGAAATCGCTCAAACCAGCATAGCCGTCGCCAGCAAACAGGTTTTTGCCATCTTTCCAGACCGATTGGTGCACGTGCATGCCAGAGCCGTTGTCACCAGCGTAGGGCTTGGGCATGAAGGTGGCGGTTTTGCCATAAGCATTGGCCACGTTCCAGACCACGTATTTCAGAACTTGAGTCCAGTCAGCGCGTTCCACCAGGGTGCTGAACTTGGTGCCGATTTCGTTCTGGCCAGCGCCTGCCACTTCGTGGTGGAACACTTCAACCGGGATGCCCAGGGATTCGAGGATGAGCACCATTTCGGCACGCATGTCTTGTGTGCTGTCAACCGGTGGCACAGGGAAGTAGCCGCCCTTGACGGTGGGACGGTGGCCGCGGTTGCCGCCTTCGAGCTT
>VIKI01000198.1:10152-13575 GCA_008080595.1 Comamonadaceae bacterium | reverse complement strand
TCGCGTCGTCATCTTTGCCGGCCCGAATGGCGCTGGCAAATCAACCCACGCCGATGCCATTCTTGCGGCGCTGGGCATTGAGACTTTGTCAACGCGGACTACATTGCCCGCGGCTTGTCCGGGCGCAATACCGACGCGGTAGCGTTTGAGGCAGGGCGCATCATGCTCAAGCGTTTGCATCAGTTGGGTGAGGCCAAAGCTGATTTTGCGTTTGAGTCAACGCTGTCCAGCCGGACGTTTGCTTCTTTTTTGGCAACCCTCAAGCAACGGGGTTATGCAATCGTCATCTATTATTTTTCTCTGGCCAATGCCCAATTGGCGGTGCGTCGCGTCAAGCTGCGCGTGTCACTGGGTGGTCATGCTGTGCCCGCCGATGTGGTTCGGCGGCGCTTTGGCCGAAGCCTGAGTAACTTCTTTAGCCTCTATATGCCGCTGGCAGACGAATGGACACTGTTTGATAATTCCACACCTCCGCATGCGCGCACAGTTGCCGCAAAACTCGATAACCAACTCACTGTGACGGAACCCGCACCATGGCACAAACTGCAAAAACTCAGCCAAGCCGTCTGACACCGTCCCCCAAGGCGCTGCAAAAAGCCCTGGAGCAGTCAGCCAAACAAGCGCAGCGTCTGGCGGATGCGTTTGGCGTTGTGGTGCCGTGCATCAAGCCAAAAACAACTGCCCGTTCCCGCTCGACCAGTTGACCGCTGGGCTACCCGGCTTTTGCAGACGCTGCCGCCTTGCGCCGCACATGCAAATGCGTCTGCACCGCATCCCCCTCGCCGCTCTTGACCTCTTTGACTTCCAGATACGCCGCCTGCTGGCGGATCAGTTCGCCCAGTTTGGCCACGCCGTAGTTGCGCGGGTCGAATGAAGGGTGGCTGCGGTTGATCTGGCTGCCCAGGGCGGACAGCGTGGTCCAGCCGTCTTCGCGGGCAATGGCATTCAATGCGTTCAGGATCATCGGTTTGAGCTTGGGCAACTCGGCCACCGGCTCCTTGCCGGGTTTGGCTTCTTCGGGCTCGGTTTTGGCTTCTTCGGGCTCGGTACGAAAAATTTCGGTGTAGATGAACTTGTCGCACGCCGCCACAAAGGGCTCGGGTGTTTTGCGTTCGCCAAAGCCGTAGACAACCAGCCCGGCCTCGCGAATGCGGGTGGCCAGGCGGGTGAAGTCGCTGTCGCTGCTCACCAGACAAAAACCGTCCACACTGCCCGCGTGCAACACGTCCATGGCATCAATGATCAGGGCTGAGTCGGTGGCGTTTTTGCCGCTGGTGTAGGCAAACTGCTGAATCGGCTGAATGGCCATGGTGTGTAACACGTCTTTCCAGCCCTTGAGGTTGGTGGTGGTCCAGTCGCCATAGGCCCGCTTGATGGTGGCCGTGCCGTAGCGCGACACCTCGGCCAGCAGTTCCTGGATGACGGATGCCTGAGCGTTGTCGGCATCAATGAGCACGGCAAGCTTTTGGTTGGGGTTGGTGGCCATGGGTTCTCTCCATTGTGGTGGCCTGATCGTACAGGTTTGAATGCTTCGTTTTTTATAGCTGCTTGCACATGATTCATATGCGCCAGAGGCCAATTTATCACTCAGACCCTGTCACGAGTGCAGCTATTTCAAACCACGCACACCAAACGCCAGTGCGGTGCGTAGCATGTCCCTATTGCACCGCGAAAGGTCTGACATGTCTACGTGCATGCGCTGATCATCAAGCCGTCAGAAAGCCTGTGTTTCCCCCACCACCCACCAGGAGAGCTCATCATGTTCCGACAAATCTTCGTCAACCTGCCCATCAAAGACATGGCCCGTTCACAGGCCTTCTTCAAGGCCCTGGGCCTCACGTTTAACCCACGCTTCACCAACGACAAGGGTGCGTGCCTGGAGATCGGTGAAAACTTCTACGCCATGCTGCTGGTGGAGCCGTTTTTTCAGGGCTTCACCCAAAAGCCAATCGCCGACGCACACCAAAGCACCGAGGTGCTGATCGCCCTTTCGCTTGACAGCCGGGCCGAGGTCGAAGAGGTGGTGCGCAAGGCCGTGGCTGCCGGGGCCACCACCCCCAACCCGCCGCAGGACCACGGCTACATGTACCAGCACGGTTTTGCCGACCTTGACGGCCACCAGTGGGAGGTGTTCTGGATGGACGAAGCCGCTGCACCCGCGCAGATGTGAGTGCCCCTGCCTATCGAGGCCGCCGCAACCCGCCCACCACCCATAGCGCAAATACCCGGCATTTCAAGTTTTCTCTGCCATTGGGCGTGGTTATGATGATTCATGCCTGTCTTGTTTGCCCTGAAGCTTCTCTCCACCGTTGTTGCCGTCTTGTTGGCCATGCCTTTGGCCGCCCAACCTTTGTCGCTCACTGCGCTGCCCCAGGGGCAGTTGATGTCATACACCCGTGTGTGGTTCGAGTCGGGGCCTGCCTTGGGGATAGAAGCGATTCAAGCCCCGCAGATACAGCAGCAATTCAAGCCTGGTGGACCGACTGTGCTGAGCCTGGGTATTGCCAAACAACCGATCTGGGTTCATTTGCAGCTGAACAACCCTCAGGCCCAGGCCTTGACCCGGCATTTGCTCGTGGGCACCCCCTGGCTGGATCACCTGGATGTTTTTCTGATGCAGCAGCAGCGTGTGGTGGCCAGCTGGAAGACCGGGGATGAGAGGGTGGACGCACCCGATTTGCAGCCTGGTATTGGATTTGAGTTGGCCATTGCGTTCCCCCCAGGCCAGAGCGACATTTACCTGCGGGCTGAGTCGGCCGACCCGCTGATCCTGCCGATCCGCTTGCTCACACCTGCGCAGGCTGAGCAAGAACGGACGTGGGTGCACTACAGCTATGGGTTTTTGTATGGTTTCCTGATCGCCTTGATGGCCTTCAACGGCATGCTGTTTGTCGGCCTCAGAGACCGCATTTATCTGTACTACGCAAGCTATTTGATGGCCATGATCGGCATGAACCTGGCCTACACCGGGCATGGCCTGAGTTGGTTTTGGCCGGGGCAGCCGGTAGTGCAACGCTATGCCGCTGCAGGTTTGATTGTGCTGTTTGGCAGCAGCGGTTTGCTGTTTGCACGCCGACTGTTGGCGCTGAAAACACACCTGCCCGGCATGCACAGGTTCATGTCACAGTTTTCATTGACGGCGATGGCTGCGTTTGCCGTGTTGGTAGCGCTGGACAGCCATCGAGGGGTGGCGGTGCTGGTTGCTTTCTTAGCAGTGGTGTTCAACGGGATGATGCTGCTGCTTGCGTTGTTCGCGGTGATCCAGCGGCAAGCTTCTGGGCGCTATTTTCTTTGGGCGGTCAGCTTCGGTATTCTGGGGGCGGTGGGGACCACCTTGACCGTGTTGGGCTGGATGGAGTTCAGCACCGTCACCTTTCGTGCGCTGGAAATCGGCGTGAGTCTGGAAGCCACGCTGTTGGCCCT
>VIKI01000198.1:5951-10138 GCA_008080595.1 Comamonadaceae bacterium | reverse complement strand
CCGTCGGGCTTTTCTGGACCGGGCCCACCCGATGTGGAACACCGCCGAGCGCAATGGCCGCCCGCTGTCGGTCATCATGCTCGACCTGGATCACTTCAAGCGCATCAACGACAACCATGGCCATGCCGTGGGTGACCAGGCGCTGCTGCACAGTGCGCGGTTGCTGTCCGAGTCTTGCCGCACCGGTGATGTGCTGGCGCGCTGGGGTGGTGAGGAATTTGTGCTGCTATTACCGGAAACCGGGCTGATCCAGGCCTGTGCGTTTGCCGAGCGGATACGTCAGCAATTTGTCAACAACCCGATCATTGTGAACCAGGGCCTTCTGGCAGTGACCGCCAGCCTGGGGGTGCAACAGCGCACCGACCATGGCAGTCTGGACGAGTTGATCAAGGATGCCGACAAGGCTCTCTATCAAGCCAAGCACCGTGGGCGCAATCAGATATTTGCAACAAACCTGCCAGCCCCCGTGGTTTGACAGGACACCGCGAAGCGGCCCCCGCCAACCTCCGGCGCACCGGCACTGACCACGCTGGCGACTTGTAAGATCACGTCCTTCACAAACCTGGCTACAGAATTCGCATGGCAACCCCTCACTACAAACCCTTCGTCATCGGTGTCGCGGGGGGCAGCGGCAGCGGCAAATCCACCGTCACGCGCGAGGTGCTGGCTTCCATCGGGCCGGACATGGCGGCGGTGGTGATGCAGGATGACTACTACCTCGACCAGACCCATTTGTCGCCTGAAGAACGGCGCAAAACCAATTACGACCACCCCCATGCGTTTGACTGGCCTTTGATGGTGCAGCAGGTGCAGGCGCTGCGCCGTGGTGAGCCGATTGACATGCCCAGCTACGACTTCACGCAGGACAACCGCGCCAGCCAGACGATTCCCCTCCAACCCGCGCCGGTAATTGTGGTGGAGGGCTTGCTTGCCCTGTTTGATGCCGAGTTGCGCGACATGATGTCGCTGAAGATTTTTGTCGACACCGCCGCCGACGTGCGCTTTATCCGCCGCCTGCAGCGCGACATTTCCGAGCGCGGGCGCAGCACCGAGAGCGTGATCCAACAGTATCTGGAGACGGTGCGCCCCATGCACAAGCAGTTCATCGAGCCCACCAAGCGCCACGCCGATGTGATCTTTCCACATGGGGCCAACAAACCGGCGGTGGACATCATCACCACCAAAGTGGTGTCCTTGATTCGGGATTTGAAGGCGGTCTGATGCCCCGGCGCAAGCACCACCACGTCTACGTGATTGAACTGTCCAAAGACGTGCTCCTTGAGCCGCGTTTTCGCAAGAACAACCCCGACTACATCACTGGCAAACCCTGTGTCTACGTGGGTATGACCGGCCTGGACCCAGACCTGCGCTTTGACAAGCACAAAGCCGGCATCCAGGCCAACCGCTATGCGCAGAAATACGGCCTGCGCCTGCTGCCCGACCTGTATGAAGGCTTCAACCCGATGAGCTACAAGGATGCGGTGGACAAGGAGATCGAGGTCGGCATCGATCTGCGCTCAGCGGGGTTTGGGGTGTGGCAGGCTTGAAGTTTTAATACTCTATTTTGATAGCTGTTTGCGCTTTATCTATAGGGCCTAGAGGCCAATTTACCTTGGAACACGTGGCAAAATTCGTCCGTCACACACACGGAACCGACCATGGCCATCTTCCCCCAAGGGATCACCCACATTGACAAGCGCTGCACCAACCCGGGCGAACGCTACACCCTGCACCAGCTCAAGCGCTGCCTGTCGGACGACTACATGGTGTGGCACGACGTGCCGGTCGGCCCCAAGGCACGCCAGCCGGATTTTGTGATCCTGAGCCCGCGCCGGGGACTGCTGATTCTTGAAGTCAAACACTGGGCTTGGGGCACGATTCAAAACCAGATCATCACCAAAGACACGGTTGACCTGCTGCTGAACGGCGAAATTACCCAGACCAAACACCCCTTGCGCCAGGCCCGCGACTACGCCCTGGAGCTGAACCATGTGCTGCAAGCCGACCCGGCGCTGATCGAAACCCAGACCCCCTTCAAAGGTAAATGCCGCGTACCCTACGGCTGGGGTTGTGTGCTGAGCAGCATCCGGCGCAAACAGGTGGACGGCATCGACCTGGAGCCGGTGTTCCCCGCCTACAAAACCCTGCTGCGCGACGACCTGGACGACGAACTGGACCCCTACGAGTTTGAAAAACGCCTGTGGGGCATGTACGCCGAGTGGGCTCCCCAGGCCCTGAGCCTGCCGCAGCGTGACCGTGTGCGCTGGCACCTGTTCCCGGAAATCCGCATGCAGTCCGCGCAGGTGGCGCTGGACTTTGAAGCGGGCGGCCAACCGCTGGCGCTGCCCAACCTGATGCAGGTGATGGACCTGACGCAAGAGCAAGCCGCCCGCACCCTGGGCGAAGGCCACCGGGTGATTCACGGCGTGGCGGGTTCCGGCAAAACCATGATCCTGATCTTTCGGGCGCAGCAGTTGGCCGCAGCCGCGCGGCCCGACCAGCCGATTCTGGTGCTCTGCTACAACCGCGCCCTGTCGCAGCGTATAGATGCCATGCTGCGCGAACGGGGGGTGGACGAGCGGGTGGTGGTGCGCACCTTTCACGCCTGGTGCCAGGACATGCTCACAAGGCCTACCAGCTTGACCGCCCCACCGCCCAAGGTGATGCGTATTACGAGGAGCTGGCCGCCATCGTGCAACGTGCCCTGGACACCGGCCTGGTACCCTGCGGCCAATACACCGCCCTGCTGATTGACGAGGCACACGACTTTCAGGATCCCTGGCTGCAAATGTCAGCCAAACTGGTGACCCCGTCCAGCAACTCGCTGCTGGTCTTGTACGACGATGCCCAGTCGATCTACCAGAAGAAACGCCGCAAGTTCAACTTTGCCAGCGTTGGCATTGATGCCCGTGGGCGGCGCACCAGCATCTTCCGGCTGAACTACCGCAACACCGCCGAGGTGCTGGCCCTGGCCATGCAGTGCGCCCAAGGCATCGTCAGCGAAAAAGCCGAATCCGACGACCAGATGCAAACCGTGCACCCCAGCAGCGCCGGACGGCGCGGGCCGCTGCCGGTGTTGATCAGCGCCGCCCATGGCCGCGAAGAGGCCGCGCTGATTGCCGAGCGCATCGCCACTGCGGTGACTGAGGGCAGCTCGCCCGGCGACATCGCCGTGTTGTGCCGCATCAAAAAACACATGGACTTGATCGAGCAGGCCATCCGGCAGCACGGCATCCCCTGCCAATCCATGAACAACCCCGCCTTCACCACGTTGGACTGGACTGCGCCCAGTGTCAAACTCATCACCCTGCACAGCGCCAAGGGGCTGGAATTTCCACGGGTCTTCATCGCCGGCCTGGACTGCATGCCCTGGATGGGTGAGCCGCTGGAAGAAGAGCTGCGCCTGCTCTACGTCGGCATGACCCGAGCCACCGAGCAACTGGTACTCAGCGCCGCCGGCAACTCAGCCATCGTGCAGCGTGTGAAGAACTCGCTGGAGGCGGTGGCGGCGCAGTTTGAGGCGGCCAAGTAGCCTGAATAGCTACGTTTTTAAGAGCTTTGTACGCAAGTTTTTCAATGGCTTGAAGTCAATCCAGCAAGTCAACTCACACCTCCTTGCGAGAACACCACGCCATCACCCTGAAAAATCCCGTTGCTGTGGTGACAATCGAAAAATACCCCACACCACACCGAGCCCAAGTCAAGCATGAACCCTCCTGCGCCTACCCTCGACACTTTTACCCAGCTTCTCCAGCAGCGCAAATCCGTGCGGGCCTTCACCTCGCAGCCGGTGCCCGATGCGCTGTTGCTGCCGTTGATGACAGCAGCGCGGTGTGCGCCCAGCGGGGCCAATTTGCAGCCGGGAAGTTTTGTGCAAGTGCGTGGTGCCGTGCGGGCTGGGTTAACAGCGTCACTCTTGCAGGCCTTTCAGAGTGGACAGGCCCAGCAAGAGGATTACAGCTATTTTCCTGACCCGATGCCCGGGTATTTGCGCCGTCGGCAAGTGGCGGCGGCACGCGCCTTGTACGACACGCTGGGCATTACGCGCGACGACCGCGCCGGGCGTGATGCGCAGTTTGCCCGCAACTTTTGTTTCTTTGATGCGCCGGTGGCGCTGGTGGTCAACATCGACAGCGTGTTTGGCAGCGGTGGCTACATGGACTTAGGCATGGCGCTGTATGGGCTTA
>VIKI01000198.1:0-5900 GCA_008080595.1 Comamonadaceae bacterium | reverse complement strand
CAGTTGTGCCATAGGTGCACTGGCCTCTTACCCGGCGCTGGTGCGCAGCAGCTTGGGGCTGGGGGATGACTCGCACATTGTGTGTGGGCTGGCCTTGGGGTATGAAGACCACACCGCAGCGGTGAACCAGACCCGCACCAGCCGCTGTGAGCTGGATGCATTTTTTAAGGTACTTGGCTAACACCAGCGCACCAGCGCCGCCGCACCGATACCACCAGCGCCGGCCACACTGGCCAGGCCCAGCGCCCCGGCTGAGGCCTGCCTTTGCAAATCGGCCAACACCCGCACCAGCGCAATCGCACCCGAAGCGCCAATCGGATGGCCGCGCGCCACCCCACCACCGAATCGGTTGATCTGTGTGGTCTCTAGCCCCAAAGCTTGGCAGTAGGCCAGGCCTTGCACGGCGAAGGCATCGTGCAGCTCGATGCTGTGGCGCCTGGGGGGTCATCAGCAAGACCAGCGCCGCACCATCGGCACGCGCCGAGACGGCCAGTGTGCTCACAGCGCAGGTATCACCGCGCTCGGTAGCCGCTTGCGCCTGAACCGGCATACGGGCCACGCTTGTGGGGCGCAAGTGACGGGGGTAAGCGTCGTGCGCCAGGCCCCGCACCGGCACAATTTCTGCGGTCAGCAGGTCGCGGTGCTGGACCGCCCGGGCATGGCTTTCGCAGGCGTAAAGGTCTTGCTGCTGGCGGCTCAAGCCCTGGGCGGCGGCATAGTCGGCAGCGGCTTGTATCAGGTCGGGATCGCGCGCGGGGTCAGGCGCAAAGGCGGGACGATCAAAGGGCACAGCCGCTGCGTCAGCGTGTAACGGACGGTGCTGGCGGATGGGGGAGCGGCTCCAGGCCTCGGCACCACCGGCCACCACCACCTCGGCCTGCCCACTGGTCAACAGCCCGACCGCCATGGCCACCGCATCCAGCCCGGAGCAGCATTGGGTGTCGATAGAAAACGCGGCACAGCGGTCCGGCAACCCGGCGGCCAGCGCCACCATGCGTGCCGGATTGCCGCCAGCGCCCAGGGCGTTGCCCAGCACCACCGCGTCGACGTTGTCCGGTGACAGGCCCGCCCGTTGCAGCAAGGCCAGCAGCACTGGAGCAGCAATGTCGTGTGCCGTCAGCGTGTGAAATGCACCGCCCAGCGGTGCTACGGCGCTGCGCGCCCAACTGGCGATTAACGCAGCGGTGTCAGACATGGAGAACATTCGCTTGGCTCAGCCTTGTGCGTATGCAACAGGGCGTGGGCCAGCGCCAGATGGTCGGTTTTGCCGCTGGCGGTGTATTGCCAGTCCTGACACAACCAGTAGTGGCGGGGAATTTTGTAGGCCTCCAGCCGCTGGCGACACCAATGGTTGAGCTCCTGTGCGCTGGGTCGGGGCGTGCTGTGGTCTGCCCACTGCAACAGTGCCACCACCTGCACCCCCCGCAGGTCATCGGGCCGGCCGTGGACCGAGGCGCGGGCGATGGCCGGGTGGGCCTCCAGCACCGCCTCCAGCTCTTCGGGAAACAGTTTTTTAGCCTGCGTGACCAGCATACGGCTCTGGCGGCCAGCCACCCACAGTCGGCCTTGTCCGTCGATGTGGCCCAGGTCGCGCACACACACCCAGTCACCGTCACGCAAGGCGGCGCTGGGGTCATTTTGCTGGCCCACATAGTCCATAAACAGCATCGGGCTGCGCACGTAGATCAAGCCGTCTGGGCTGTCAGCACTGGCTCCACGAATGTCCAGCTCTACCGTGTCAAACGCTGTGCCCACCACAGCATCAGGCAGGTCGGTCTGGGACTCGGTCCAGGCGATGAAGCTGGTCTCCGACGCGCCGTAAAACTCAATGATGCGGGCCTGTGGAAACAGCGCTTGTAAGGCATCGGTGCGGCTGCGCGGCCAGCGTGCGCCGCTGATCAAAATCAGGCGCACACCCATGATGGGGTTGAGCCCGCGATGCTGGGCCAGCTCCAGCATCAGCAGCAGTTGACTGGGCACTGCCACCAGGCAGGGGGTACGGCCAGATTGCAGACAAGCCAGCGCGGCGGGGGCTGAAAACTGCTCTTGCACCACCACGCCAGCGCCGGTCCACAGCCCCAGCAACATGCCAAAGAGGAACAGCGAGTGCGAGTCACGCCCAGGGGCCAGGATGCAACTCTGGGCGGCTTCGCCAAAAGTGTCCAGGCAGCACTGAAAGCTCTCGGTCCAGGACTGATGATGGCGGCGAAACCCCTTGGGCAGGCCGGTGCTGCCCGAGGTGAAACCCACGTAAAACGGCGTGTGTGGGCCAGGGGCCGGGGCTTCATGGGAGGTGTTTGGCAGTGCCGCTTGGATGGCCTGCAACACACTGGGCGGCCAGGCCGGGTCGGCCACTGCCGCACAGCGGCCACTGCGGATGGTGCCCAAAAATGCCACCAGACGCTGCAGCAGTGGCTGGCTGGCATCCAGCAGGACGGTGGCTGGGGCTCGCGCCTGGGTCAGGGTGTCGGCATGGGCCTGCACGGCCTGGGCGAGTTGGGCAAAGCTCAGTTGTTCTTGGTCACTCTGAATGGCGACATCTGCACCGCGCTCACGGCTCCAGCGCTCCAGCGGGCTGTGCACCAGGGCAGCGCTGCCCAACGCGGTCATTGGAGGCGCTGTTTGCCGAACTGCCATTCCGGCAGGCCGCGTGCCACGGTGTGGCAAACCGCAGCACACAGCGCACATTTGATCAGGTCACCCGGCACAAAAATACTGGTGCCCAGCAAGGCCTGGGGCAGGCTCATGCCGGCAATGCCCATCAAGCCGATCACACCAAAGACATGCACCACCAGCAAACCACCCAGGGCAGAGGCGATAAACGCACTGCCTGCCACCCGCGCCGGCGTGCCGCCTGGCAGCGCCCGCATCACCAGGCCGGTGACGAAAGCACCCACCGGCCAGGCCAGCAGGTAGCCTGCCGAGGGTGCCATAAACACGCCAAAACCACCACGCCCGCCCGAGAGCAGCGGCAGGCCCAAGGCCACAGCGGCCAGAAACAAGAGCAATGCCTGCGCTGCCAAGCGGGGCCCAAGCAGGCAGCCGGCCAACATCACACCCAGGGTTTGCAGAGTGATGGGCACGCCCAGCGGCAGGTCGATTTTCGGAATCAGACCGAGCACGGCCATGAGTGCGCCAAACAGGGAAACAAGGGCTAGGGAGTGAGTGCGTTGCATGGTGTCAAAAGTAAAATGAAACAGAGGGCTAATCGCCCAAACGGACTGCGAGTGTATCGGCCACCCGTTTGGCCGCTTGCAGCATCTGAATGGTCAGCGGAGCCAGCAGGCGCAGCCCACCGGCTTTGCCGGTGCGCAGGCGGTGTGAGTCATCCAGCCGCTTCCAGACCACAAAAAAATGTTCCACAAAACGCAGCATCAGCGCCAGTTGCAGGGCAAAGCGAGAGGTGCGCACACCCAGGTGTTGAAGCGGTTGCAGCATGCGCTCAATCACATCTTGCAGGTCGGCACTGCGGGTGGTGAGGGTCAGCGCAATACTCATCAGCGTGGCGCTGGTCAGGCGCAGCACACTGACCAAGCCCACCATGGTTTGCTGCATCAGCGCGTGAAAACCCAACACCAGCACCACAGCGAGCAAGAGCGACAGCAACAGCCTGCGCCCGCTGGCCACGGCGCGCCCCAAAGAGGCAAACAGCCCACAGCACAGCAGGCAGACCGCAGCCAGCCAGGCCGGGTTGCTGAGCCAAAACACACCCGTGCTCAACAGCAGCAGAAACAGCAGCTTCCAGCCCGCAGGCACGGCGTGCAGCCAGGTTCGGTGTTCGCTGTACAGGCTACCCATGGTGGCTCAGGTGAAACTGGCCGTGTTGGCCGCAATGCGGCTGACCACGTCGGCACGGTACAGGGCACACACCTCGTCGGCCGGGCCATCGGCGTGCACCCGCCCCTGCGCCAGCCAGATCACGCGATCAAAGCCGTGTAAGTGCTCCAGCAAATGGGTGGACAGCAGAATCTGTTGCGAAACTTGGGCCATGTCCCGATTCAGCAGCGCCTGGCCCGGCAAGTCCAGGCTGGCATAGGGTTCGTCCAGCAGCAGCAGCGCCGGTGCGGTGACCAGCAAAGCCAGCCAGCAGACGTGTTGGCGCTGCCCGTGGCTCAGGCTGCTGATGGCGCGCTCGGCCCAGGTCTGCAAACCGCGGCTAGCCAGAAAGTCACGCGCCTGCACCACCGCCTCGCGGCGGCTTAAGCTCTGGCTGGTCAGGCCCAGCGCCAGTTCTTCTTGCACGGTGGGAAAAATGATCTGCTCGTCAGGGTTCTGGAACATCATGCCGACCCGATTCGGGTGCAGGGTGTTGATGCGGTTCGCCGGCAGACCCTGAACGGTGACGCTGCCGGTCTGTGGCACATCCAGCCCACAGGCCATGCGCAGCAGGCTGCTTTTGCCGGCACCGTTGTCGCCGATGAGGCCAATACGCGCCTCGGTCAGGTGCAGCGTCAGCCCTTCAAATACGGCCGTGGAGCCCCGTGTCAGGCTGGCGTTGGTGATGCTAAGCACTACAGGGCAACTTTCATGGTTTTGGAAAAGCCTGCGAATATACCAATGCGGCTGGATCGGGTGGGTGGTCGGGGTGCGCAAATGCTCAAAACAACACCGCAGTGAAACAGACTGGCTTTCACCTGACCAAGGCAAACGCAATCACCAGGCCACTGGCCATCAGATAAAAACCTAACAACAAGCCGCCACCCCACCGGTCTACCTTGACCGAGGCCGCCATATCCATTGCCGTTTCATGGCCAAGTTTGGTGATGTAGATCAGCAGTGCAATGACGGCAATGCAATACACATAAGCGTACAGATAGAGGGTGTCGAGCAAGGTCAGATACTCCACGGTGGGCAGATCTTCACCCACCGTGATCTGCAGCGCCACAATCGAGAAGATTGAAAAAATGGCAATCTGAAAACGTGAATCCACCAACTTCGGGCTGAGCAAAAACACGAAAGAGCAGCAGATGGTGGTCAGCAGAATGGGCAACACATTTTTCACAATCGCATTGATGATGGGGCGTGTGACCCGCAGCTCAATGGATACGCGGGAATAGGTGCTGCCCTGGGCCACCCGTGTATCGCCAAAATTGGTCGGATGGGTGTAGTCATCACTTTGCATCGTGGGTGGTTTGTACTGGAACCCGGGCAATTTGAGCGCCGGATTCACACTGATGCTGTCAACCACATATTTTTGCCCAAACGTGTCGCGAACCGCATCTTCAATCTCGATGCTGATGCTCTGCTTGTCAAAGGGGTAGTCGCGCAGGTCAAGCTTGCGGCTCATCCGGCCCTCCACATGGATGACTTGATACAACTGCCCGTCTGGCAACACCTCCGGTTTTTCATAAGACTTGGTGATGATGGTGCCCCAGGATTCCGAGTGGTTGACAAATTCAAGGGAGCTGGAGGGGTCGATATCCGGGTTTTTCCAGCGAAACCACAGGTAAAAATCAACCATGTAATTGTGATTTTTGAGGTCTATGGCCTGCACATCGTTGAGGTAGGCCCCCACCATCACCACATCAGGTTCACTTATTATCTTGTCGCTGGTGCTGGCTTTTGAAGCATCCGCAGGCATCAATACGGTCTCGGCCAAGGCCATGCCACCATGGCCAGTCAACCCAACCAGACATCCGCCAACCAACATCACACATGCAAAAAATGCCAGCCAGCAGGCCATTCGCTTGATCATCGAGGTCATGTCAACACTCCATAGAAAGCAGGATTGGATGGCCTGATTCTGCCGCACACCAGCTTCCAGTGTGCCCAGCACTCACACCTTGTGACCCGCTGTCTGTGCAGCTTGGGCATAGTGGTCGGCCACGCTGGCGCGGAAGCTGGTATTGGTATTGGTATTGGTATTGGTATTGGTATTGGTATTGGTATTGGTATTGGTA
>VIKI01000197.1 GCA_008080595.1 Comamonadaceae bacterium | reverse complement strand
GGCTGGCCCGCATTCTTTGAAAAATGCGACTTGCCTTTCACCAAGTACCTGATTGATGACTGGCGTGGTTCACGTGCCAGCCTGAACGCTTCGACCCATATTCGTTTTTAACTTCTTCCTGGATTCAGCATGAAATTCGGCATCCTCGTCAACGAAGGCCCTTACACGCACCAAGCGTCTGACAGCGCTTACCAGTTTGTGGTGGCGGCACTGGGCAAAGGCCACACCATTCAACGTGTGTTTTTCTACCACGATGGGGTCAACAACGCGACCCGGCTGACCGAGCCACCGCAAGATGACCGTCATGTGGTGAACCGCTGGTCTAGCCTGGCTGCGGAGCACAAGGTGGATCTGGTGGTGTGTGTGGCTGCGGCCTTGCGTCGGGGTATCAAAGAAGAAGTGTTGGCCCCCGGGTTTCGCATCTCGGGCCTGGGCCAGTTGGTGGACAGTGGCATCAAGGCCGACCGCCTGGTGACCTTTGGTGATTAACCCTTCAAGAAGAACACACCATGAGTGAACAAGAAACAACTGCAGCCAGCGGCCCCAAAGTGAAGAAATTCATGTTTGTCAACCGTAAGGCACCCTACGGCACCATCTACGCACTTGAAAGCCTGGAAGTGGTGTTGATCACTGCGACCTTTGACCAGGACGTGAGCCTGGTGTTTATTGACGATGGCGTGTATGAGCTTGCCAAGGGCCAGCAAACCAAGGGGATTGGTATCAAAAACTTTTCGCCAAGTTATCGGGCCTTGGATGGTTACGACGTTGAAAAACTCTACGTTGACCAGGACTCTCTGACTCAACGCGGAATGACTGCCAGTGATTTGCTCGTGCCGGTGGAAGTGCTCGATGCCAAGCAAATGGGTGAACTGATGGCGCAACAGGACGTGATCCTGAGCTTTTAAAGAGAAAGACGAACATGCTGCACATCATTAACAAATCACCTTTTGAGAAAAACACGCTCGATACCTGCTTGCGTATGGCCCAGCCAGGGCATGCCTTGTTGCTGATCGAAGACGGTATTTATGCCGCTACACAGGGCAGCGCCGCTCAGGAGCGTATGACACAAGCTTGCGCCAATTTGAGCGTGTTTGTGTTGCAACCCGACCTGGACGCACGCGGCATGTCTGCCAAATTGATGCCGGGTGTCAACCTGGTGGACTACGGCGGATTTGTTGACCTGGTCGAGAAATACGACACCTCCCATTCCTGGCTTTAAGCCATCCCCTTTTAACAATTCACAAACTGGAGCACAAGATGAGCTTTGAAATCAACGGCAAGACCTATGACACTGACGAAGAAGGCTATTTGATCAACCTCGCCGAATGGACCACGGATGCCGCAGTTCACCTGGCAGAAGAAGAAAAAGTACCCTTGACCGACAACCACTGGGAAGTGATCAACTTCTTGCGCGAGTACTACAACGAGTTCCAGATTGCACCCGCAGTGCGTGTGTTGACCAAGGCCATTGGCAAGAAATTTGGCGAAGAAAAAGGCAACAGCAAGTACCTGTACGACCTGTTCCCCTATGGCCCGGCCAAACAGGCTTGCAAGATTGCCGGCTTGCCCAAGCCCACCGGCTGTATCTGAGCTGAATTGACATCAACAAACTTGCGGGCCAGACCATGTCCATGTTGACAATTGTTTATGCGGTGTTGCTCTACCTTGCCACCATCATCTTCGTTGTTGGGGTGGCTCGCAAAATTCGGATCTATGCACAAACTCCCGCGCCTTTAAAAATTCCCACCACACCCGCGCCCACCACAGTCGCAGGTGTGCGCTGGCGTATGGCGCGGGAAGTGGTTTTTTTCGAGAGCCTGTTCAAGTCCAGCAAATGGACCTGGATTTTTGGCTGGTTGTTCCATGTGACGCTGCTGCTGGTGGTGTTGCGCCATCTGCGCTACTTTCAGGAGCCAGTTTGGTGGCCAGTGGTGCTGGTTCAACCCTTTGGCCTCTATGCCGGTTTTGCCATGGTGGCCGCGCTGGCGGGCTTATGGGCTCGGCGCTGGCTGGTGGATCGGGTGCGCTACATCTCCACACCTTCTGATCATCTGATGCTGGTGCTGCTGTTGGCCATTGGCCTGAGCGGGCTGGGCATGCGTTTTGTGGCCCATACCGACATTGTGGCGCTCAAGGCCTTTGTGTTGGGGCTGATGCGTTTGAACCTGCAGTCTTTGCCCGCAGACCCGGTGCTGCTGGTGCACTTGGGCCTGGTGGCGCTTCTCATGATGATTTTTCCGATCAGCAAACTCTTGCATGCACCCGGCCTGTTTTTCAGTCCAACCCGCAACCAAGTTGATAACGCCCGTGAAGTTCGCCACATTTCGGCTTGGGCCGCCGCTCTGGATAAAAAAGCCTAAGCATTCATACCATGGCCACCGCTGCATTTGAAACCCCCAAACTGAAGAGTTATCCGGTCATTCCCCTGGTGCAAGTCGGGGCCATGTCGCATATCAAGTCGTTCCCGGCTGCCGGCCCTATCCAGAAAGCCTTGGGGTTTCCCGAGGGTTTGGTGGAAGACTGGCAAGACAAAGTGATCGCCAAAATGGGCGAAATGCTGGGTAAATACCGCTCGTTGCAGGTCTATATGGATGCCTGCGTCCATTGCGGAGCTTGCTCAGACAAATGTCATTACTTTTTGGGCTCGGCTGATCCCAAAAACATGCCGGTGGCGCGCCAGGATTTGATGCGCAAAATCTACCGCCGCTATTTCACTTTTGCTGGCAAATATTTCCCCAAACTGGTGGGTGCGGTTGACCTCACCCGTGAGGTGTTGGACGAGTGGTACAGCTACTTCAACCAGTGTTCCGAGTGCCGCCGCTGCTCGGTGTTTTGCCCGTATGGCATTGATACCGCCGAAGTCACCATGGCAGCCCGTGAAATCATGGACTCGGTTGGCCTGGGACAGAAGTATTCCAATGAAATCATTGGCAAGGTTCACCGCATCGGCAACAACTTGGGGCTACCCGGCCCGGCATTGCTCAACACGCTTGAAGGCCTTGAAGAAGATGTCAAGGACGACACTGGGGTGGATGTCAAGTTCCCGATCGATGTGAAGGGCGCTGAGGTGCTGCTGATCACGCCTTCAGCCGACTTTTTCTCGGAACCGCATGTGGAGAGCCTGATTGGTTACGCCAAGGTGTTTCACGCCGCTGGCATCAGCTGGACGCTGAGTTCACATGCCTCTGAGGCCGGCAACTTTGGCATGTTCATTGGTAACTATGAACAAATGCGCAACATTTCCATGCGAGTCAAAGAGGCTGCGCTGGAGCTCGGTGTCAAACGCATTGTGGTAGGGGAGTGTGGTCATGCCTGGCGGGTGGCCTACAGCTTCTGGAATACCTTGATTGGCCCGTTTGATTATCTGGATCAGCGTTACCCGGTGCCCCAGCACATTTGTGAGCTGACTGATGACCTGATTCAACGCGGTGCGCTGCAGTTTGACAAAGAGGCCAATGACAACCGCGTCATCACTTTCCATGATTCGTGCAACGTGGCGCGTGGCTCGCGCATGGGCAACATGCCCGGTGGGCAGTTTGTCATTCCCCGGCGCATCATCACCTCGGTGGCGAATCATTTTCATGACATGGCCCATGAAACCATCCACGAGAGTACCTTTTGCTGCGGTGGTGGTGGTGGCCTGTTGACCGATGACTTGATGGAATTACGTGTCAAGGGTGCATTGCCCCGCATGGAGTCCCTCAAACATGTGGTGGACGACCACGGTGTGAATTTCATGGCCACGATTTGCGCCATTTGTAAAGCCCAGTTCACCAAGGTCCTGCCGTATTACGGATTCAACATGAGCATGGTGGGCGGTGTTCACCAATTGGTCAGCAAGGCTATTCGTCTGGGCGACAAGTAGCCCCCTCTTTCAGTCCTCAAAGCACAAAATACCAGGAGATTCCAACATGTCTGCGACCCCCGAAGCCATCGAAGTCAAACCCTTAACGTTTCGTCGATACAAAGACGGCGAGGCCAAAGTCAAAACCTGGCAGGCGCAAATTTTTGATGCCGGACACTCCCACAAATGCCCGACTTACATCCAAAGCACGCCCCCATGCCAAGGCAGTTGCCCGGCCGGTGAAGATATTCGCGGCTACCTGAACATCGTGCGCGGGGTTGAAAAACCGCCAGCAGGCATGGTCTGGCAAGAATACGCCTTTCGCCGCCTGACCGAAGCCAACCCATTCCCTTCGGTGATGGGCCGGGTCTGCCCCGCACCGTGTGAATCAGGCTGCAACCGCAACCAGGTGGAAGACTTTGTCGGTATCAACTCGGTCGAACACTTTCTGGGTGACTACGCCATCAAGAACAAGCTGGCTTTCAAGAAACCAGAACAAGTTACCGGAAAAACCGTGGCCGTGATTGGTGGTGGCCCAGCAGGCATGTCTGCTGCGTACCAACTCGCCTTGAAAGGTCACTCGGTCACCATTTTTGATGAGCGGGCCGAGTTGGGCGGCATGATGCGTTACGGTATTCCCGGCTTTCGCACACCAAGGGATGTGCTGGACGCTGAAATTGGGCGCATTCTGGATTTGGGTGTGGTCGCCCGCATGAATTGCCGCATTGGCACCGACATCAGCATGGCGCAAATTCGTGAGGATTTTGATGCCGTTTTCCTGGGCTTGGGTGCACAGGCTGGCCGTGCTCTGGCAGTGGAGGGGGCTGATGCGCCGAACTGCGTCACGGCCACTTCGTTCCTGAAAGCGTTCAACGATGGCCGTCTTCGCCACGTGGGCAAACGGGTGGTGGTGATTGGCGGCGGCGACACCTCGATTGACGTGGCCACGGTGGCACGTCGCCTGGGTCATATCGACAAGGTCAACGAGTCAGATCGCCCGGAGCACGCGATTGCCGGCCATGTGGCACATGACGTGGCTGAGGCTTCGGTTCGGCAAGGTGCCGAGGTTACTTTGACCACAGTTTTTGCCATTGACAAGATGCAAGCCTCCAAACACGAGGTTGAGCACGCCTTGTCCGAGGGCATCACCATTCGGGGCGGCATGGCTCCGGTGGCGGTGATCCGGGGTGAAGATGGCCGTGCCGTGGCATTGCGCATCATGCGCTGCGAAGCCAAGATGGTCGGGGGCCGCCTGGAGATCAAAAACGTTGAGGGCACTGAAGAAGACATTCCGGCCGATCTGATCGTCTCGGCCATTGGTCAAACCGTGGACTTCACTGGTCTTGAAGAATTCAACAACGGCAAAGGCGCGATCAATTCTGACAAGAATTACCAGGTACAAGGGCAGGCCGGTTTCTTTGTCGGTGGTGATGTGGTGCGTCCCCATTTGCTGACCACCGCCATTGGCCATGGGGCCATTGCGGCCGATGGCATTGACCGTTTCCTGCACAGCGAGGCGCTGGAAAAACGCCCCAAGATCGATGTGCATGCGTTTGCCGCGGCACGGACAAGAGCACGGCCGCCATTCACAACTATGACAATCGCTCAGACCGCTATGTGATCTCCCACAAAGAGTTGTTTCTGGGGCATTTTCCCTTTGTACCCCGGAACAAACGCGGCATAGTGTCCTTGACCGCACAGGAAGCGCTGAACAATTTTGACGAGCGTTTGCAGCCCTTGCTGGAGGCACAGGCGCAAGCCGAGGCCAAACGCTGCATGAGTTGTGGCCAGTGTTTTGAGTGTGACAACTGTGTGGTGTATTGCCCGCAAACAGCGGTGTTCAAAGTACCCAAGGCCAAAGCCACCACCGGGCGTTATGTGGACACCGACTACAGCAAATGTATTGGCTGCCACATTTGCGCGGATGTCTGCCCAACGGGCTACATCCAGATGGGCTTGGGAGACTGACCCATGCTTGGGATGACATGCGCTCGATGGTGGCAGGCAGCCTGTGTCGGGCTTGTTTTGACGGCCAGCCTGACCGCTGCGGCGCAAGGTGCTGGCAAGCCCCATGGACTGCAACCTCTGATAGAAAAGGCCAGGGGAGGGCAGTGTGTGGAAGAGTCGGCATTCATGCGTCGCAACCACATGAAGCTGCTGAAACACCAGCGCGACGACACTTTGCGGGGCGGTGTGCGCACGGGCAAATACTCGCTCAAAGAGTGTGTGTCATGCCATGCCAGCCAGAGCACCCAAAGTGTCAATGCGTCGGCCGGTGATTTTTGCCAGAGCTGCCATACGTATGCGGCCGTCAAGATCGATTGTTTTGAGTGCCATGCCAGCAAACCCACGGTCAAAGAGGCCAAGCCATGAAGCCCACTCCCAACACAACGAACTCTTGCACACCCAGTCGCCGTGGCTTTTTGGGTGTGGCAGCAGCCGGGTTGGCGGGTGTGATGCTGGCTCCTGGCGTTCGCCTGATTGAAATTGCCCAGGCCGCGCCGCTCACTGCCGCAACCGGTGCCAGCAAACAAGTGCGCTGGGGCATGTTGATTGACAGCAGCCAATGCGCCAGCGGCTGTACCGCCTGTGTCAGTGCCTGCAATACTGAAAACGGTCTCTCAGGCGGCAAGCTGCCCACCGATTCGCAGTGGATTCGCAAGATCGAGATCAAGGAAATTCGCACCGGCAAGACCCAGTCGCTGCCGATGATGTGCCAGCATTGTGCTGAGCCACCCTGTGTGGATGTGTGCCCCACCGGGGCCTCCTTCAAACGGGCTGACGGGATTGTGTTGGTGGACAAGCACATTTGTATTGGTTGCCGCTACTGCGTGATGGCCTGCCCGTACAAAGCCCGCTCGTTTGTGCATGAGCCCCTGCATGAGCAAAAAACCGATGTACCACGCGGTATGGGTACGGTCGAAGGCTGCACCCTGTGTGTGCACAAGGTTGATCGTGGCGAAATGCCTGCTTGTGTCACCGCGTGTGCCGACGCAGGCCACGGTGCCATTCTTTTTGGCGACCTGAACAACCCCGAGAGCGACATTGCGAAACGTGTCGCCAGTTACCCGTCACGGCAAATCCGGGAAGACCTCAACTTGAACACCGGCGTGCGGTACAGCGGCATTTAAACCTAGGTTGAAGAAAGACTTTGCTCATGAAATTTGTTTTGCGCCCTTTGAAAGACACCGGTTTTGGCTTCAATGCCATGCTGGTTGGCTTTGGTTTCATGCTGCTGCTGGGCTTGGGGGCCGTGGGCTTCATGGAGCATCACGGCCACATCGTGACCGGCATGAGCAATCAGGTGGTTTGGGGCTTGCCGCATGTATTTGCCGTGTTTCTGGTGGTAGCGGCATCGGGGGCATTGAATGTGGCCTCGATGGCCTCGGTGTTTGGCAAAACTGAATTCAAACCCTTGGCTCCCCTGTCTGGGGTGTTGGCGATAGCCTTGCTGATCGGTGGCCTGATGGTGTTGATGCTCGATTTGGGGCGGCCAGATCGCTTGATCGTGGCCATGACCCACATGAACTTCAAGTCGATTTTTGCCATGAATATCTTTTTGTATTCTGGTTTTGTCGGCTTTGTGGTGGCTTATCTGTGGACGATGCTGGAGCGGCGCATGAACCACTTCACACCCTTGGCTGGCTTTTTCGCCTTTGTCTGGCGCATGGCCCTTACCACCGGTACCGGTTCGATTTTTGGTTTTTTGGTGGCACGCCAGGCTTATGACTCAGCCTTGCTGGCCCCGCTGTTCATTGCCATTTCTCTCAGCTACGGTCTGGCGGTGTTTATCTGGGTACTGATGCTGGCTTGCCACACGGGAGATCGACCTTTGGGTGATGCCCTGGTGGCTCGCCTGGCGCGTTTGCAGGTGATTTTTATTGCGGCAGGTTTCTACTTTGTGTTGGTCTACCATCTGACCAATATGTACTTCACCAAGCACCACGATTTTGAACGCTTCATCTTGTTGGATGGGGGCATTTACACCACCTTGTTCTGGTTGGGGCAGATCGTGCTGGGCTGCTTGGTGCCCTTGGTGATGCTGTTGCACCCCCAGATTGGGGCCTTGCGTGGCCGGGTCGCGGCCAGCGCTGGCCTGGTGATTTTGGGCGGCTTTGCCCAAATGTATGTCACCATCATTGGCGGCCAGGCGTTTGGTTTGGTGTTGATCCCCGGCTACCAGGTGAGCAGCAGTTTCTTTGATGGTGTCACGGCCAATTACGCGGCCAGCCTGCCGGAATGGCTGCTGGGCTTGGGCGGTGTCGCTGCCACCGGGCTGATGGTGATGCTGGCACTCAAGCTCATCGGCTTTTTGCCCGAGCGGCTTGATGATGTGTCGATGGAGATGACCCAGGGCGCAAAGCAAGCCCACTCAGCGGTCTGAGTGAGCACACCTCATGTCACGCTTTCTGATCTCTGCAGCTCACAAGTCTTCTGGCAAAACGACGATCAGCATTGGTTTGTGTGCCGCCTTGACGGCTCAGGGGCTGACCGTGCAGGCTTTCAAAAAAGGGCCGGACTACATTGACCCGATGTGGCTGGCCCAAGCCAGCGAGCGGCCCTGTTTTAATCTGGATCCGTATCTGACCAGCGCCGAGCAGATCACGGCGTGCTTCACCCGTCATGCCGCGCTGGCAGACATCAGCCTGGTAGAAGGCAACAAGGGCTTGTACGACGGCCTGGCCCTGGATGGCAGCAACAGCAACGCGGCGCTGGCCCAGTTGCTGGACTTGCCGGTGGTGCTGGTGCTGGACGCACGCGGCATGACACGCGGCATTGCTCCGCTGATTTTGGGTTACCAGGCGTTTGACAAACGCATCCGTATTGCCGGTGTCATCCTGAACCAGCTCGGCGGCAGCCGCCACGAGGCCAAATTACGCGCGGTGATTGAGCATTACACCGATGTCAGCGTGTTGGGGGCCATCGCCCATGACCCGCAGCTGGCTTTGGTTGAACGCCATTTGGGCTTGATGCCCAATCAGGAAACCGATGATGCAGCTCACCATGTGCGCACCATTGGACAGCGCGTGGCTGGGCAAGTGGATTTGGGTCGCATCGTGCAGTTGGCGCAAAGCGCCACACCCTTGTCGTTTTCTCGCCCTGAAGCACCCAAGCCAAGCCCGTCAAAACCCATGCTGCGTTTGGGCATTGTGCAAGACAAGGCGTTTGGCTTTTATTACCCGGACGATTTGCTGGCCTTGCAGGCCGCCGGGGCCGAATTGGTGCCGATCAACGCCTTGCAAGACACGCAATTGCCAGCGATGGACGGCTTGTTCATCGGTGGCGGTTTTCCTGAAGTTTTCATGGCCGAACTGCAAGCCAACCAGGCTTTGCGCCAGGCGATTCGGGAGGCGATTGAAGCCAACCTACCGGTCTATGCCGAATGTGGTGGGCTGATGTAGGTGGACGTGTTGATGCATGAGCGCCCGGTCGGGCGCGGTTATGTGCGCCTGCAAACCACTGCCGATGCGCCCTGGGCTGATACGTCTGAGTCGCAAACGCTGCAAGGCCACGAGTTTCACTATTCCAGTCTGGAAAACATTCCGCCCGATGCCAAGTTTGCCTACAAGGTGTTGCGCGGTCATGGTATTGATGGCCAGCATGATGGCTTGGTGTACCGCAATGTGCTGGCCTCTTATGCCCACCTTCGCAGTGGTGCAGGGTCAGAATGGGCCGGGCAGTTTGTCAACTTTGTGCGCCAGGTCAAGCAGTCCAAACAAGCAGGGGTAGCCAGCCACGAGCGCAAGGTGGTGGTGAACGGGCAATTGATCCCCACGGATTCTGAGGGCTATTTGAAAAACCTGGACGACTGGAGTGAAGACTTTGCCCGCGTTCAGGCAGAAGCCGAGAACCTGACCCTGACCGATGCCCATTGGCAAGTTATTGCGTATTTGCGCACTTATTATGAAGAGCATCGGGTACAAGCCCAGGTGCGAGCCATGATCTGGCACTTTGCCCAAATCTGGGGCGCTGAGTTGGGCAATAACCACCATTTGCATACACTGTTCCCAATTGGTGGCCCACAAAAACAAGGTAACCGCCTGGCTGGTCTGCTCAAGACCAAAGGCGAACATTAATGGATCAACAGGAGTTCACCCATGTTTAACTTGACCCCCGCTGCGGCTGCACAAATTCAGCAAGCAGCCCAAAACAGCGGTGCTGTGGAAATGGCCTTGCGTATTGCGGCCAAAAAAGATGCCGATGGCGAACTGCAATACGGCATGGGTTTTGACGACCCGCAAGATGAAGACATGAAGCTCGATCTTGAAGGTGTGGCCGTGGTCATCAACGGCGAATCCCAAGACTTGCTGTTGAACACCGTGCTGGATTTTGTTGAACTCAATCCGGGCGAATTCAACTTTGTCTTCATTCCCAGCAACCATCCTGCCTGTGGCGGCGGTGCGGTCACGACATCCAGTTGTGGCAGCGGTGGATGTGGCAGCTGCAGCAGCAAAGGAGCAACACATTGAAAGCTGATGTCAAACACCTCTCTCCCGAGGTTGGCCGCGTTTACCTGGTAGGCGCTGGTCCGGGTGACCCTGAGCTGCTGACGCTGCGGGCGGTGCGCCTGCTGCAAAAAGCCGATGTCATCGTCTATGACAACCTGGTGTCGCCGGGCGTGCTTGAGTTTGTGTCACCCGCAGCTGAGCGCATTTATGCGGGCAAACGGCGCAACGAACACACCTTACGCCAGGAACAGATCAACGCGCTGATTGTCAAGTTGGCCCGCGAGGGTAAACAAGTGGTGCGCCTCAAAGGTGGTGACCCGTTCATCTTTGGCCGGGGTGGTGAAGAAATGCAGACGCTGGCCGCCTCTGGCGTGGCGTTTGAGGTGGTACCAGGCGTGACGGCGGCCTCTGGGGTGTCCAGTTACTCCGGCATTCCGCTGACACACCGTGACTACGCGCAATGCTGCATGTTTGTCACCGGCCATCTGAAAGACGGCACGGCTGATCTGGACTGGCCCAGCCTGGTCAGGTTGAATCAAACCGTGGTGATTTACATGGGTTTGGGTGGCTTGCCCGAAATTTGCCGCCAGTTGGTGGCCCATGGTGCTTCGCCTGAATTGCCCATTGCCGTGGTGCAAGACGGCAGTTTGCCGACCCAGAAGGTTGTCACCGGCACTTTGGCCAACATGGCTGAGCGCGTGGCACAAGCCAAGCTGAAATCACCTTGCCTGACCATCATTGGTGAAGTGGTCAAGCTGCATCAACAACTGGCCTGGTTTCATCCTGACGCGCAGGCCGTTGCTCCGGTTTGAAAATTTATAAGAATTTAGCCTCTAGCGCTTGATCATCAAGCGCTAGAGGCTATTTAATTTATAGCAACGCTGGATTGCCACGACCAAGTGGTGTCGAAAAACTGCTTCTTGTCATGAGCCGGGCGCTACTGCCACTGAGCGGACCCACAGCACCTCCACCTTTGAGTTTCTTTCATCATCCGGGGAATCGGCCTGGATTCATGCAAGTTAACCGCGACAAACTTCAGCAAACCATAATCGATGGCTGGCGTAAAACTGGTAGACAGGGTCAACCAAGCTTATCATCCGCCTTGAGGAAAGAAAGCCCAAACCCTAGAAACAAAGCCCAGATGACACAAAATTCGGGATACCCTCAACTGACACCATCTTCATGAAAAACTATCTCTATGCACTTGCAATGGTGGTGGTGGTGGCCCTTGTTGGCATGCTGGTGTTCACCCTTCATTCTGATTTCAGCAATGCTGTGGATCAAGAGAAGGCGCAACTTAAAACTCTGAGTACCTTGATCGCTAACAACACTGGGGTGTTGCTGGAGCGCAACCGGGAGCGCATGATTGGAGTCAACAAGCGCCCCGAGGTTCAGGCGATGGACCCGGCCCGTTGCGGCACATTGTTCT
>VIKI01000196.1 GCA_008080595.1 Comamonadaceae bacterium | reverse complement strand
GCACCTTCACCATTGCCGCCAACGACTTCCAGCGTGACGTGTTGCTACCGCCGCTGATGGCGCAATTACGGCAACAAGCACCGGGCGTGACGCTGCGGGTGATTCCGTCCAACATCCCCAGCCTGGAGATGCTGCGCCAGGAGCACTGCCAACTGGTCATCAGCCCACGCCCGCCCGATGGTGGTGACGTGATGCAAAAGCGCCTGTTTGAGGACAGCTACCGCGTGTTCTATGACCCCAGCCAGCGGGATGCGCCGCACACCCTGGCCGACTACCTGGCGGCAGAACACATCACCGTGGTCTACGAGCCCAAACGGGCACTGGATCTGGACCAATGGCTGGCGGGGCGGGGCGTGCAACGCCAGTTCAGGGTCATGGTGCCGGGCATGGCAGCCCTGCCCGCCTTCATGCGCGGCAGCCAGTTGCTGGCCACCGCCCCCGGCTTGTTGCAGCAGCACCTGTTCAAAGACCTGGCCAGCGCACCGGTGCCGCTGGACTGCCCGAAGATGCCGATGTACATGATCTGGCACAGACGCTACCAGAACGATCCGGCTCACCAGTGGCTGAGGGAAGGTTTGAGTCAGATTTCGCTCAAGTTCACAAGCCCCGCACCCACTTCCCAGACCGCCAGACCCTAACAAGCTGTGCTACAGGTTTTGGTGTACCTGGCTTAGGGTTTGTACGAATGTTCAATTATTTGAACGGGTGTCTAATATCAACACAAACAAACATCGACAGGCCGCCCACCTTAAGGAGAATCATGAAACGCCGCCAACTCATCACCACTGCCGCCACCCTTGCCGCCTGCGCCGCCCTGCCCCTGCGGGCCCAGACCAGCAGCAAAATCAGCTTTGGCTACACCGCCGTCAGCGATTTTGCCTCGGTGTTTGTCGCTGCCGAAGAAGGCCTGTTCAAGAAACACGGGCTCGATGTTGAGCTGAAATTCATCCCTTTAAGCTCGGCCATTCCAGCGGCCATCCAATCCGATTCACTGCAAATTGGCGGCCCAACCCCTACCGTGTTTTTGCAGTCGGTCGACGGCGGGCTGGATCATGTAGTGCTGGCCGGTGGCGGCGTGCTGTCCAAAACCTACACCGACGTGTCGGTCATGGCCCGCGCCGGTTCCAACATCCGCAACGCGCAAGATTTTGTTGGCAAAAAAGTGGGCGTACCCGGCCTGGGTGCACTGCTGCACGTGACCTTTCGCCAGTGGCTCAAGTCCAACGGTGTGGATTACCGCCAGGTCAGTTTTATTGAAGCCCCGTTCCCGCAGCATGCCGACCTGATCAAGGGCGGCTCGATTGACGCAGTGGTCACCGCCGGGCCGTTCATGGCGCGGATTCTGGACAGCGGCAGCGGCTACGTAGCCTCGTACTACACCACCTTCCTGCCCGAAGGCATGCCCACCGTGGTGCATGTGGCCAAGCGCGACTGGGTCAAAGCCAACCCGGGGGCAGCCAAAGCTTTTGTGCAAGCGGTGCAAGAAGGCGCGGCCTTCATGCTGCAACCCAAAAACGATGCCAAGGTGCGCGCCGCATTGGGCAAATACCTGCGCCTGCCGCCACCGGTCACCGCCAAGATGCAAATCTCCCCCACCGGCCCGGTGGTGACAGATCGGCAACTGGCGGGCTGGATTCAGATGATGAATGGCCAGGACATGCTCAAAACCGCCCCCGCAGCGGCTTCACTCATTGCCAAATAAATGCTACGTTATCAATAGCTGCTTGCGCATATTCCATAAGCGCTAGAGGCTATTTTTATATCAACAATTGATCTCATGACTTCTGACCTGCTCGAATTTGACCAGCTCGCCATCCATCTGGGCGGGCGCGAAATTCTCTCGCCCACCAGCTTCTCGGTCGCGCGGGGTGAATTTGTCTGCATCATCGGCCCCTCGGGCTGCGGCAAAACCACGCTGCTGCGTGCGGCGGCTGGCTTTGTGAAACCCAGCGCGGGCGCGGCACGCCGCCACGGCCAGCCCATCACCGGGCCGTCGCGCGAAGTGGCCTTTGTGTTCCAGGACTATGGCCGAGCCCTGTTGCCCTGGCGCACGGTGCAGGGCAACATCTCCCTGGCGCTGGAAGCCGCCCATGTGCCCGAGGCGGATCGCCCAGCACGCATCGCCAAAGTGCTGGCAACAGTGGGGCTGACGGCACACTCAGCCAAGTTCCCGGCGCAGTTGTCGGGCGGCATGCAGCAGCGGGTGCAAATTGCCCGCTGCCTGGCGCAAGAGCCCGAGCTGATGATGATGGACGAGCCCTTTGGCGCACTCGATGCCATGACGCGCGAGAGCCTGCAAGACGAGCTCTCCAGCCTGGTGCGCACCACCGGCCTGACGGTGCTGTTTGTCACCCACGACCTGGAAGAAGCCATCTACCTGAGCGACCGGGTGATTGCCCTGCGTGCCAACCCCACACCCGACAAACCCAGCCTGGCCGCCATGGTGGAGGTGAAGATTGAGCGCCCGCGTGACCAGCTGCTGACCAAGGAGCACCCCGAGTTCCTGCGCCTGCGCCGCGAGCTGTATGGCTTTTTGGGCCACCACTGAAGCGGGATCAACCATGCTGCGTTTGATCCGTCCTTTTGTGTTCCCGGTGCTGCTGCTGGCCGCGTTGGAGTGGTACGCCCGCACGCTGGGCCAGGGCAGCGATGCCATCGCACCACCCAGCAAAGCGCTGCAAGCCTTTGTCGGTGCGCTGTTTTCCACCGGTGAGTTTTCAATTCTGGAGGCCACCGCCTTCACCCTGGCCAGTGCCGGTATGGGGCTGCTGCTGGGCCTAGCTTGTGGTGTCGGCCTGGGTGTGGTGCTGGGCCTGTCCAAGCGCATCGCACACATGAGTTACCTGTCGATCGAGGTGCTGCGGCCCCTGCCCTCGGTGGCGCTGATTCCGCTGGTGATGATGGTGTTTGGCTTCGGTTTCCGCATGGAGATTTGTGTGGTGGGCTTTGCTGTTTTCTGGCCGCTGCTGCTGCTGACACAAGCTGCAGTGCAGCAGGTGGAGCCGCGCCTCTTGGAGGTGTCGCTGGCACTCAACTTGAGCGCTTGGGATCGGGCTATCAAAATCGTGCTGCCCTCGGTGTTGCCGCGCCTGTTTGTCGCCCTGCGCCTGGGCGTGGCGATTGCGCTGGTGGTGGCCGTCACGGTGGAGATTGCGGCCAACCCCAGCGGCATGGGTTACGCGCTGATGATTGCGCAACAAAGCCTGGCCCCGGAGCTGATGCTGGCCTGGTTGTTCTGGATTGGGCTGGTGGGCTATGTGATCAACACCGCCGCCCTGCTGCTGCAACGCTGCGTGGCGCGGCGTATGGGTGATACCGGAGGACATCAATGAACACCAGCTCCAAACTCAAAGCCTGGGTCGAATCGGCCGCCGTGCTGCTGGCGCTGATCGCGCTGTGGTGGCTGGCCAGCCACCTGCAATGGATCAGCAAAGTGTTTTTGCCCACGCCCGAGTCCACCGTGGCCAGCCTGGTGGAAGGACTGATCCAGGGCGACTTGCTGAACTTCACCCTCGCCACCGTGCTGCGCATGACGCTGGGCTGGGGCTTGGCCACCGCGCTGGGTGTCGGCTTGGGGGCGCTGATTGGCAGCTCGGAGACGGTGCGGGCCTGGATTCAACCGACGCTGGAGCTGCTGCGGCCCATGCCCGCCTCGGCCATGCTGCCGCTGGCGATTGCCATCTTTGGCCTGAGCAGTGGCATGGTGCTGTTTGTGGTGGCCTTTGGTGCCATGTGGCCGGTGCTGCTGGCCACGGTGCACGGCTTTGCCGCCATGCATGTGCGGCTCAAGGAAGTGAGCCAGGCGCTGCAACTCTCGCGCAGCGCCTTTGTGGTCAAGCTCGGCCTGCCCAACGCCCTGCCAGACATTCTGGCGGGCATGCGCCTGTCCCTCACCGTGTCGCTGATTGTGAGCGTGGTGGGCGAAATGATCGCCTCGCAACCCGGCCTCGGTCAGGCCATTTTGCTGGCCGCACGCTCGTTTCGCTCCAGCGAGCTGTTTGCCGGAGTGATGCTGCTGGGCCTGATTGGCTTTGTCACCAACACCGGCTTAGGGCTAGCCGAAAAACGTTTTTTGAGCTACCAAGGACATTGAGATGCCCCGCAAAATTGTTGACCTATCGATCTATCTGGAAAACGACGTGCCGTCCGACCCGCCCGGCCTGGGCCCGAAGATTGAATATTTCACCCACGACAACACAGTTAGCCAGATTGCGCCCTTCTTTCCGGGCCTGAAAAAAGAAGACCTACCCGATGGTGAGGGTTGGGCCGTGGAGCTGGTGAGTCTGTCTACCCACAACGGCACGCACCTGGATGCGCCCTACCACTTTCACAGCAGCATGGACAAGGCGTTGGGTGAGAAAAAGCCCGCCATCACCATTGACGCCGTGCCGCTGGAATGGTGCTTTCAACCCGGTGTGAAACTCGACTTCACCCACCTGCCCGACGGCTATGTGGTCACCGCTGCCGATGTGCAAGCTGAGTTGCAGCGCATCAACCACACCCTGAGCCCGCTGGAGATTGTGCTGGTCAACACCCGCGCCGGATCGCGCTATGGCCAGCCGGACTTTCTCTCTGCCGGTTGCGGCATGGGTTACGAAGCAACGATGTATTTGCTGGAGCGCGGTGTGCGCCTGACCGGCACCGATGCCTGGAGCTGGGACGCACCCTTTGTCCACACCGCCAAGAAGTACAACGAAAGCCACGATGCCAGCCTGATCTGGGAAGGCCACAAGGCCGGGCGTGACATCGGCTACTGCCACCTGGAAAAACTGCATAACCTGGAAGCCCTGCCGCCCACCGGGTTTTACATCTCATGCTTTCCGCACAAGATTCGCGCTGCCTCGGCGGGCTGGACCCGCGCGGTGGCCATTTTTGACGAACGCCTGAATACCTTCCCATGATGCAACGCAACCCCACCCACGACCCCTTGGTTAAAAGCTGGCTTGAATCCGCCAACACCGGCGGCACAGATTTCCCGATCCAGAACCTGCCCTTTGCCGTGCTGCGCCGCAGCGCCAGCGATGAGGCCTTTCGCGGTGCGGTGGCCATTGGCGACCAGGTGCTGGATTTGACCGCCCTGAGCCAAACCGGCCTGCTGCAAGGCCTGGCGCAACAAGCTTGCCTGGCCTGCGCCCAACCCACGCTGAACGCCTTCATGGCCATGGGCCAGAGCGCCTGGACGGCCCTGCGCCATGCCCTGTTTGCCCTGTTGCGCGCGGATTCCCCACCTGCTGTGCAGGCAGAGTTACTGCGCTGCCTGCTCCCGCAAAGCGCGGTGGAATACGCCCTGCCCGCACAGATTGCCAACTACACCGACTTCTACACCTCCATCCACCATGCGCCCGGCTCGACTACGAACTCGAACTGGGCATCTGCATCGGCCCCGGCAATCCGCTGGGCCAGCCGATTCCCCTGGCGCAAGCCGACGAGCACATCTTTGGCGTGTGCCTGCTCAACGACTGGTCTGCACGCGACATCCAGTTCTGGGAGATGCTGCCGCTCGGCCCCTTTTCAGGCAAAAACTTCTGCACCACCGTGTCGCCCTGGGTGGTCAGCCTGGAGGCGCTGGCCCCGTACCGACTGCCGTTTACCCGTCCAGCCAATGAGCCACAACCCCTGCCCTATCTGGACGATGCCACTCACCGCGCCAGCGGCGTGCTCGACATCCAGCTCGACGTGCTGCTGGAAACCAGCCAGCAACGCGCCACCGCTCAAGCCCCCACACGCCTGAGCCACACCAGTTTCAAACACCAGTACTGGACCTTCGCCCAGATGGTGGCGCAACACACCCTGGGCGGCTGCAACCTGCAAAGCGGCGACCTGCTGGGCAGCGGCACCATCTCCGGCCCCACCGATGGCGAGCAAGGTGCCATGATCGAACTGAGCCAGGCTGGACGTGCGCCGGTGACACTGCCCAACGGTGAGCAGCGCGGCTTTTTGCACGATGGTGATGCGGTGATCCTCAAAGGCTGGTGCGAAGCGCCGGGCGCGGTTCGCATTGGGTTTGGGGAATGCCGGGGGGAGGTGTTGGGGGTGCGGGGTGGTTAAACCCAGACCTTGATTCCCCGTCTGAACACCAATCAAATTGGCCTCTAGTCATTGATAACAAAGCGCAGGCAGCTACACTTTTAGGCAGTCTTCGGTCGAATGCCTCCACTTGGCTGTGATGTCGATCACCCTGCAAAAGGGGGCAAGGTACGATACGCACTCATGCACTTGAAATCCCAGTCCCTTGCACGGTGATTCAAGACCACAACCACCCGCACCATGGCGAAAACAGACATTTGATCGGACTTATTGATGTACATCGACCAGATCGAACTCAGTGATATACCAGATGGCAGTTATGCCGGATGGACGGTTTTCACGGGCGACAACGGTTCTGGAAAGAGCAGTTTGCTCAAAGCCATCGCCGTTGCCTTGACCGGCAGAGACACCGCCCGAGCCTTGCAGCCTAGCTTTCATCGCTGGATACGTGAAGGGGCAAAGGCGCAAGAAGGACGCATCGAATTAACAATTACCCCCCAGAAAGGGGTGGACGATTTTTCTGGCGGTGGCAAAACCGCGTACAAGAATTTTCCGGCGACGATCATTCTGAAAAATGTGGGCAAGGAAACCACGGCTGAGGTCATTGACTCCCAGAAAACTGCCCGCCGCGGTCTTTGGTCTACCGATGCACATGGCTGGTTTTCCTGTGGCTACGGGCCGTTCCGGCGAGTTTTTGGTGCCTCGCCGGAGGCCACACGTCTGATGGTGGGAGCCACCACAGAGCGCTTTGTCACCATGTTTCAGGAAGCAGCGTCTCTGTTTGAAGTCGATCAGTGGTTGCGCAACCTGAGCCACAAAAAGCTCGAAGGCAAGGCCACGGAAAGTGCCCACCTCGATCTACTGTTGGAGATTCTGCGTGACGACTTGATGCCCAACCAGATCACAGTCGACCGTGTGGACTCAGATGGCTTGTGGCTCAAAGATCGCCAGGGCCTGCAACTGGCCTGGAGCGACATGAGCGACGGTTATCGGGCGGCCTTGGCGTTGTTGGCGGACATTCTTCGGCACCTCATCAGTGCCTATGGCGTGGATGGGCTGACTGAACGCGGCACCGATGGCAAGCTCAGAATCATCAAAGGTGGTGTCGTCATGATCGACGAGATTGACGCCCACTTGCACCCGGAATGGCAGCGTGAAATTGGCTTCTGGTTGAAGAATCACTTTCCCAATGTCCAGTTTCTTGTGACCACCCACAGCCCCATCATTTGCCAAGCGGCAGATGAAAACGGATTGTTTGTCCTGCCCGAACCAGGTGGTGATCTTGCGCCGCGTGCACTGACGCTCGAAGAATACAAAACAGTCATATCCTCCCGACCCGACACCATTCTTTTGACTGCTGCATTTGGCTTGCAAAACACTCGCTCCCCGAGAGCAGTACAAGGGCGTGCCGACTACGCCAAGCTGATGGCCAAAGAACGTGCCGGTGCAAAACTCAGCAAAGAGGAACAGGCGAAAGCCACACAACTCCAGTTGTTCGCCGTCACTGACGAGGCGTTGTGAACCATGCGGCGCATTCAACGAGCTGTTTTGTCAAAGACGGCACAGAGCTACTTGAACAAGCGGCAAGTGACCGCCAATGACAAACACAAAAATGGCAACTTGAACATCGCGGCAGACTGGAAAAGTGCCCGGCAAACCAAGTCAGTCAAAGCCGTGTTCAACACGCTGCAAACCATGATGGGGCCTCGCCAGCGCTGCATGTACTGTTTGGACTCACACGGCTCGGACATTGAACATTTCCGCCCCAAAGCAGCTTATCCGAAACGCATGTACCAG
>VIKI01000195.1 GCA_008080595.1 Comamonadaceae bacterium | reverse complement strand
TATAAAAGTTCTGAAAAAAATCGGCCCCAACAGCCGCCTGAACCAGGCCCGCAAACTCACCCTGCGGGCCATTGATGCGCCGACTCAGGGTGATGACCCAGTTGTTGGTGATGCGGGCAAACAAGGGCTCCGAGATGACCAATGAGGCACGGCTGTTGGCCTTGTTGCGCAGAAAATAGTCACGGTCAGCGATTGTGGCGGTGGAGATGCTGCCGGAAGAGTCGAATATAAACCGGCCATTTTTGTCGGCAACCCGCAGACTTTGCGACTCACTGATCAGGCCCAGGTACTTGGCCAGCGCCGCATTGATAGATGCCACATCCATCGACTCACCGGCAAAAGCCTCATTGAGCCTGAGCTGGCTGGCCAAGAGCACGGTGTCGATTTTTTCAATGCTGCTTCGGGCATGCTCCTCCAGCACTTTGGCAAAGTTTTCCTGGCTGTGGTGGGCAAACTCAAGCTCGCGGTCATGGGATTGCTTGAGCACAAACAAGCCCAGCCCGACGTAAGTACTCAATGCAGCCAGCCCCAAGGCGATGACGATGATTCTGCGCCAAAACCTTGCGCCATCAGAACTGCGACTGGATTGACGGGAGGAGGTACTTGTCATGTCATGGGTTGAGAGGAGTCGTGGCATTTTCAACCACAAACCACCGTTTTTTTCAGCCCCACCGACAACCTTGGCGGAAATTCAATCTGAGGGCGGCTTCTGATCCAGTTCGGCAAACAAATCCTTGGCCACCATCAAGCCATTCAGGGCTGCGGGAAACCCGGCATAGACCGCCATTTGCATCAGGATTTCAACGATTTCCTGGCGCGTGCAGCCCACGTTCAGCCCCCCTTGAATATGGGCTTTGAGTTCGGTGGGCGCATGTCCCAGCGTGGCCAATGAGGCAATGGTGGCAATCTGGCGCTCCTTGGCCGACAGGACACCACGCGAGTAGATATCGCCATAGGGAAACTCGATGATCATCCGGGCGAAATCAGGGGCGATGTCGGCCAGCTGTTTCATCACCCCTTCCCCGACATGACCGTGAATGCTGGAGAGGGTGGCTTGCCCGCGTTGATAGCGTTCTGAGTTCATTGTTTTTTTCGACAAAATGCAGAGTTACGGCTGGTCAAAAATGGGGAAAGAACTGGTGGCAAGACGAAACGGGTTGCAGATGGTCAAACTGTGTGCATCAGTAAAGTCAGGGAATTTGACATTAAGTCCATCCTGCATATCTTCGCTGTACAAAAGCGTACAACCGCTCAGGCCTGCGGCGGCAACAATGCTGGCGTCATACATTGAAAAGTTGTAGCGCAACATCAACATCAGCGCTAACTGGTGTGTGCGAATGCTTAAGCTCTGCACGGAACAAACATCAACCAGAGTGCGGCTTAGCGTTTGGATATCCGCCAAGGCCATGGCGCGTTTTTTACGCAGCACATTGGCAAATTCATTGAGTACCTGTACGCTGATGACGCTGTCCTGAGCCAGCAATTGCTCGACCAGGTCTGCACGTGTGCTGTCGTCTACCCAATAGATGAGGACATTGGTGTCAATGAAGATGCTCACCGTGCGTTGGCCTCATCGCGATCAAAAGAAAAATCGGCAGGCCAAGGCGAACGAAATTTTCGCAAGGCCTGCAATTGCTCCAGCTTACTGGGTTGGCGGGTGATGCTGACGCTGGCCGGTTGATTGGCCTTTCTGGGTGCGGGTTGCAACACCAGTTCGTCACCGTCAGCAATACCCAGTTCTTGCACCAAGGCCACCGGCAACCGCACCGCCAGGCTATTGCCCCATTTAGCGACTTGCATGATCAAGCTCCATTTGGATATACATCCATGAAAGTAGATGCTAATAGAGTTTATCTTGCCCTGTCAAGGTCACCAGTTGTGCTGGTGTGCTCAGGTTTCCTTGGAAATCTTGATCGACGGGAACTTGCTGGAGAAGTCTTTGTTCTTGGCCGCAATCGCCAGCGCCACCTTGCGTGCCACCGCTTTGTACAGGCCAGCCACCTCGCTGTCAGGGTCAGACACCACGGTGGGTTTGCCGCTGTCGGCTTGCAGGCGGATTTGCATGTTCAGCGGCAAGGCCCCCAGGTAATCCATGTGGTACTCGGCGGCCATCTTCTTGCCGCCATCTGCCCCAAAAATGTGTTCCACATGGCCACAATTGCTGCACACATGCACCGCCATGTTTTCCACGATGCCCAAAATCGGCACGCCCACTTTCTCGAACATCTTGATGCCTTTTTTGGCATCCAGCAAGGCAATGTCTTGCGGTGTGGTGACAATCACCGAGCCGGTCATGGGGACGCGCTGGCTCAGGGTGAGCTGAATGTCACCCGTGCCGGGTGGCATGTCGACAATCAAATAATCCAGGTCTTTCCAGTTGGTCTGGCGCAGCAACTGCTCCAACGCCTGAGTCGCCATGGGGCCGCGCCAGATCATGGCCTCATCAGCCGCCACCAAAAAACCAATCGACATGACTTGCACGCCATAGTTTTCCATCGGCTCCATGGTTTGACCGTCGACACTCTCCGGCTTGCCCTCAATGCCCAGCATCATCGGAATGCTGGGGCCATAGATGTCGGCATCCAGAATGCCTACATTGGCCCCCTCGGCAGCCAAGGCCAGCGCCAGATTCACGGCGGTGGTGCTCTTGCCGACACCACCTTTGCCAGAGGCCACTGCCACAATGTTTTTCACCTTGGGCAATAAAGCCACGCCACGCTGTACCGCATGGGCCGTGATCTGGCTGCTGACATTCACCGACACATTGGCCACACCGGCTACGGTTTTGGCAGCCGTAATCAGCTCTTTGCGAAAACCTGGAATCTGGCTCTTGGCGGGGTAACCCAAGATGACATCAAAAGCCACATCATCGTCTGTCACGGTCAAATTTTTGATGCATTTGCTCGTTACAAAATCGCGCCCGGTATTGGGGTCGATCACACCCTTGAGGGCATCCATCACTGCTTGTTCAACTACGGCCATTTGTTTCTCCTAAGATGCCCCGAGTCTAGCCAAGATAAGTTTGACCTTATTGATTGGGGTAATTCAGGGTTTACCCGCAATAGGGTTGATCCGTAGGCATTTCAGATAGCCAACTCGATACGGCTGCCGATAATGAATCCATGACCCATGATGCGTTTGCACCTTCTGAACTCCCGGTAGAAACACCCTCTTACACAGCTCTGATGCTTACCGGCGGTGGTGCCCGCGCCGCCTACCAGATGGGGGTGCTTGAAGCCATTGCCGATCTGCGTCAGGCCTGTGGTGCTGCCCAAGACCCCAACCCTTTTCCCATCATTGGTGGCACTTCGGCAGGTGCGCTCAATGCATCTGCACTGGCCTGCGGTTGCGATGATTTTGATAGCACAGTACGCATGATTTGCAAGGTTTGGCGAAATTTTTCAGCCCATCAGGTGTACCGGGCTGATTCGGTCAGCATGCTGCGCTCAGGGGCCAAGTGGATGACACTGCTATCCTTGGGCTGGTTGATCGCCAAGTGGCGCAGACTCAAACCCAAATCTCTGCTGGACAACTCGCCGCTGCAGGAACTGCTGAAACAACTGGTGCCACTGGAGCGTCTGCCCTACCCGAGCACATCACTTTTTTTCAGGGTGACAAACGCTTGATACCGTGGGTGCGTTCCCAGCGCCGTGGCCTGCGCGACAAAATTACCCACCAGCATTTGCTGGCATCCAGCGCCATTCCGTTTGTATTTCCGGCCCAGGCGCTTCAGCTTGAAGGGCAAACCGCTTTCTTTGGCGATGGCTCGATGCGCCAGTCAGCCCCGGTAGCTCCAGCCATCCACCTGGGTGCACAGCGTATTTGCGTGATTGGCGCTGGCCGCATGCACGAGCCCAAAACGCAGGGTGCCTTGCCCAACCTGGGAAGTTACCCGACGCTGGCGCAAATTGCAGGGCACGCACTGTCCAACATCTTTCTGGATGCCCTGTCGGTGGATGTGGAACGTATCAAACGCATCAACCAAACTTTGAACCTGATACCCCATGAATTGCGCAGTGCCAGCAATTTGCGCCAGGTGGAATTGCTGCTGATTTTCCCCTCACAACGGCTCGACGAAATTGCCTCACGCCATGTAGATGAACTGCCCCCTGCGGTGCGCACACTGTTGGGCGGAGTCGGTGTATCTTCTAAAGCCGCCGACATCAAAGGTTCTGCCCTGGCCAGCTACCTGTTGTTTGAGAAAGGTTATACGCAGGAATTGATGGCGCTTGGTTATGACGATGCGATGCGCCAACGCGCTGAAATTTGCCAATTTTTCAGATGGACAGATCCTCAAGCCATCGCAGCGTTGGAAGAAAGCGCACCAACACCCAGCACGGATCGGCGACGGGATCCACTGCGTTTGCGTTAGCCCCTATTTTTGTGGATGACTCAGCCATTGAGGCATACAATCATCAGCGTCTGCAACGCTCATTGGGCTTTATATTTCCTTGAACCAATGCTCATAGAGCCAGGGCTTGGAACATCGTGCTGTTAGCGTGATCATCTCGCGTTAGATGAACCCAAAACAGTCACTGACCTCGCCCACCTGAACCCCGGTTCAGGATGACGGTCTGGTGGCGTTGCAGACACCCCCCTCTTTGACTCCCATGCCCTTCGACATTTTTTTACTGCTTGAGCTGGCGCTGCTTGGATTGTGTTCCGGCTTTTTGGCTGGCTTACTCGGCATTGGGGGTGGCATGATCATGGTGCCCTTCATCACTTTCCTTTTGTCTTCAAGAGGAGTTGCTGCTGAACTGGCGGTCAAAATGGCCATTGCCACATCCATGGCAACCATTGTGTTTACCTCTATTTCCAGTGTCCGGGCGCACCATCAACGTGGTGCAGTACGGTGGGATGTTGTCAAATCTCTTGCCCCAGGCATCGTGCTAGGTGCAGCCATCGCCAGTTTGGGTGTTTTTTCTGCTTTAAAAGGCTCATCGCTGGCGCTGCTTTTTGCACTTTTTGTAGGTTTTTCAGCCACCCAAATGTTTCTTGACAAAAAACCAGCAGCCAGTCGACAGCTTCCTGGCTCTACCGGATTGATCGGTGCAGGTGGTTTGATTGGTTTTTTATCTGGCTTGGTCGGTGCTGGCGGTGGTTTTATCAGTGTGCCTTTCATGACCTGGTGCAATATCGCCATTCACAATGCGGTGGCCACTTCAGCCGCTTTAGGCTTCCCAATTGCCTTGTCCAATGCACTGGGGTACGCGGTCAGTGGTGCTCATCTGGTCGGCTTGCCCCCTTACTCACTCGGCTACATCTGGTTGCCTGGCTTGATGGTTATTGCCAGTTGCAGTGTGATGACCGCGCCCTGGGGTGCTGGCGCAGCCCACCGTTTACCCGTGAAAAAATTAAAACGGATCTTTGCCAGTGTGTTGTACCTGCTTGCAGCCTACATGCTGTACCGCGGATCCATCAAGCACAAAATCATCAACACAAATAGAAAAGGCCCACTCAGTCATGAGTGGGCCTTTTGAAATTTTGGTGGGATGTGCGGGGATCGAACCCACGACAAACGGATTAAAAGTCCGCTGCTCTACCAGCTGAGCTAACATCCCATCGCTTCCAGAAATACATTCCTTGGAAGCCCTAAATTATAACCAATTTTTACCTAGCTAGCCAGCTTTGCCGCCAAATTATTCAAAATAACTCCTGCAGCGCATTGCCCAAAGGTCGACGTGACAGTGACCAAAGAGCCAAAGCCGTGACAATTCAACGTACCATCACCTTGCAGACCACATGATGCATCCGGCGGGGCCACTGATTCACGGCTGAACACACAAGTGACACCCATTTTTTTGCCCTCGCGCGGAGCAGCATGCGCCTTGCGCAACTGATAACGAACCTTGGCCAGCAAGGGATCATGCGTGACATCTGCCAAGTCTGCAACAGCCACACTTTGTGCATGACGCTTTCCTCCCGCCGCACCTACGGCGACATAACTGCATTTGGCTTTTAATGCCCATGCGGCCATGACAGTTTTGGCACGGACTTGATCGCAGGCATCCACCACCGCATGCACACCCATCGGCAACACATCGGGCCAATTCTCAGGCTCGGCAAATGCTTCGACACAATGCACTTGACACTCTGGAAAAAATGAATGGATACGTGCGCACATGGCGTGTACCTTGGCCATGCCCAGACTGTCCTGGGTGGCATGAATCTGGCGGTTGATATTGGACTCAGCCACCTGATCAAAATCAATCAAGGTCAACTGACCTACGCCACTGCGCGCCAGTGACTCTGCCACCCATGAACCCACACCACCAATACCGACGATAGCCACATGCGCATTAAAAATGCGCTCGGCCCCCGCTACACCAAACAAACGCTCAATGCCACCAAATCGCCGATCTGTCATTTCAAAGTGGTCAAACGCTCTTTGGCCGCCACCGCAGCCTCAGACTGAGGGTAGGCTTTGATCAGATCAGTGAGTGTTTTGCGGGCACCTTTGCTGTCTTTGAGCTCCAGCTGACAATTAGCCACAGAAAGTACCGCTTCTGGCGTGCGCAAATGATCCGGGTCGCGCGCGATCAGGGCGCGGAAATTGATGATGGCCTCTTTGTAATCCCGGCTGGCATATTGCGCGTTGCCCAACCAAAACAAGGCAGATGACACATATTTACTGACCGGATAGCGCCCCACAAAACTCACAAACAAGTTTTGCGCAGTGACAAAATCGCCTTTTCTGAAAACGCCTAAGGCATTCTCAAAGTCACGCTTTTCTGCCTGTTCGGCCAAAAATTCAAGGCCATCGACTTGCACCTTGACCGGTTCGAACTTGGTAAATCTGTCATTCACAAGTTGAACGTAATCTTTTTGACTGCGTTGAGTGTCCGCCAAATCTCGCATCAGTTTTTCATTGACCCCACGCTGCGTTGAGAGCTCGGTTTTCAAAAGCTCTATTTGCCTCTGCAAATCCAACAAGCTTTTGCCCAAAGCAGCGTTTTCATCGGCAGAAAATTTACGCGATTGTTCCGCTTCCTGACGAATCGTTTCCACGCGCTGGCGCAAATCAAGAATCGCCTTGCGCGCTTCGTCATCTTCAAACAATGCGGCCTGGGATGCTGTCGCACCCCAAATACCGCACATCAGCAAAACGAAAATCTTCAGATTCAAGTGCATTTTTCGCATTCAACTCATTGATAGCGAATTTCAGAGCGACGATTCTTGGCGTATGCCGCTTCATCCGAACCCGTTACGGCTGGTTTTTCCTTGCCAAAACTGACCGATTCCATTTGGGATTGAGGCACGCCCAAAATAGCCAGCGCATTGCGCACAGCATCAGCACGTTTTTGGCCCAAGGCCAAGTTGTATTCACGGCCACCGGATTCATCGGTATGCCCTTCAATCGCCAGCTTGCGCGAGGGCTGTGCTTTAGCCAAACGGGCATTGGCGGCGATCACAGATTGAAATTCTGGCTTGATCACAAAACTGTCGTAATCAAAATAAACCACTCTTGGTTCGGAAGAGACATTGGCAGAGTCAGAGCTCTTGCTCAAATCCACAGGCTCAACACCACGGCTACCCACACCTGCGGCATTGGCATTGGTATCGGCACTTTGCACAACCTTGGGTGTTGCATCCACCACTTTGACATCACTCAACGGCACCGAAGTCCCGCAAGCTGCCAACATAACAGCAGCACAAACTGTCACAAAAAAACTCTTCATCTCAATCATCTCCATACTCCAAGAACTTACGGTTTAAAAAAAGGGCCCCAATGCGGTTCACGAATATCACCGCTTTGTCCATTCAAGCGTGCTTTGACCTTGCCATCCAGCGTACTGGTCATCAAAGCTTCCCGACCTTGTTGCTGCGTGGCATACACCAGCAATTTGCCATTGGGAGAAAAGCTGGGGCTTTCATCTGCCAAGGTATCGGTGATCGCTGTCACTGCACCACTGGTCAACTGCATCACATGCAGTTTGAAAGCTCCGCCGACACGGGAAATATAAGCCATCCACCGGCCATCTGAACTGAGCACAGGAGAGATGTTGTACGACCCGGAAAAGGTGACACGCTCGACACCGCCACCGGAGACAGGAACTTTGTAAATTTGCGGCGAGCCGCCCCGGTCACTGACAAAGAAAATATGCTGGCCATCAGGCGAAAACGCAGGTTCGGTGTCAATGCTGCCAGACTGAATCAGTCGTCTTGGCTCACCCCCCATGGCACTCAGTAAAAACAACTGGGAACCCCCATCACGGCTCAAGGTCACGGCCAGGGTTTTGCCATCTGGCGACCAGGCTGGCGCACTGTTGGAACCCTTGAAGTTGGCAATCAACCTGCGTTTACCCGTGCTCACGCTGTGAACATAAATCACCGGCTTGCGTGATTCAAACGATACATAGGCCAATTGATTGCCATCAGGTGACCAAGCGGGGGAAATAATGGGTTCCGGGCTGGCCAGTGCAGATTGCGCATTCTCGCCATCCGCATCCGCAACCCACAGCTGATAACGCTGCCCGGCCTTGGTGACATAGGCAATACGGGTGGAAAAAACGCCTTTGTCACCGGTCAGTTTCTCGTAAATGTAGTCCGCCACACGGTGCGCTGCCAAGCGCAAATCTGTCGCAGCCACAGCAAAACCCTCGCCCCCCTGGTCTTGACCTTTCACCACATCCCAAAGCCGGAAACGAACATCAAACCGACCATCCGCCAATTTGCTCACACTGCCTGCGGCAAGTGCATCCGCACCCGCCTGGCGCAAGGCAGACAACTCGGGTTTGGAATTCTCATCCATCGTTCCGGTAGCCGCCAAAACTGACCGAAACTGACCACTGCGCTCCAGATCGGCAAGCACAATGTCCGAAATTTTTTGGCTCAAGGCCTCTTGCCCACGAAAAGGCGCAACCGTGACCGGCAATTGGGTGAGTCCGATGCCGGAAACTTCAATTCTGAATTGGGCCAAACTGGCCTGTGCACATAAAACCAGCACACAAGCCAGCCAAAATTTTGATAAAAAACGCTTCATGGAATAGATTTGCCTCTTGGCCAGTTGCTCAATTCAAGGAGGTGATCACGACATCATCCGCATGCAAATTATCGCGGATACCTTGGGTGGCGCTCACAATGGTGGTTTGGCTGCGGTCAATCACACGCTGGTGGTTGACATCTTCAGCATGACGACTGTTCTGCCGATGCCATAGATGATAAACCTCTGTGCTGAAAAATCCGTTTTTCCGACGCAAACCCTGGTGATGCAGCCTCAGCACCAAGTCTGCATCTTCATGCCCCCAGCCCTGAAACGATTCGTCAAAGCCATTCACCGCTTCAAAATCACTTTTCCACAGCGCAAAATTGCAGCTGCGGATTTGTTTCCAACGAAACTGGGACTCATACCTGCCGGGCGCTTGCGGCCAATACACCCAATGCGCCAGTTTATTGATGTCGCCACGGATTCGCCAAAGCAGCCCATCCCAATAACTTGCCCGAATCAAATCCACCTGCCCGGAACACACCTGCTGGCTGAGCCGTTCACTCAACAACACCCGATTGCCATTGACAAAACAACCCGGCTCCGCCAGTGCCTCATGGGCTTTGACAAACCGGGTATTGGGCACACAGTCGCCATCCAGAAACACCAGATAGTCCGCATGGCTCGCCATGGCCCCCAGATTCCTGGCCCGCGAAGCCGTAAATCCGACATCTGGATGCCAGACATGTTTGACTGCACAGCGAAACCTAGGTAATTGCTGGCGCAAGGCCGCCACGGACTGCGCGTTGGAGCCGTCATCGGCAATCACAATCTCATGGTGTTCATCACACTGAAGCGCCAAAGCATTCAGCACGGCAACCAAGGCATCGACCCGGTTGTAGGTGAGCACCACAAAAGAAGTTTTCAATGGCATCTCACTGCCCCGCTTCATGGCGCGACATCAACCACCTTTTGGCGTAGCGGTAATAGGTGCCTTCTGCGTTGGAAATGGCCAGCGCCAGCCCCAGTTGCCCATCCAGAAAACCCCGGCGCAGCACGTAGGTTCTGAAAAATGCCCAAACACCATGACCGATGGCGCCCCATAAGCTGGCGCAGCGGCCTTTGGCACGCATCGCCACCGCCCCAGCCGTCGAATACCGGTTGGCTTTGTCCAGCACCGATTCAAAGTCAGGAAAACTCAAATGCATCAAGGGCGACTTCAACTCACCCATTTTGCCCTTCACCAGCAGCTTTTCATGCACCAGATCGTCTGAAAATTGAGCCGAACCGCGTTGAAACAGGCGCACCACCCAATCGGGCGACCAGCCCGAGTGCAACATGAATTGCCCACAGTAACTTGAGCGCCTTGGAAACCGGTAAACCTCAGGCCCATGGGTTTGCTCCAGAACACCCAGTATCTCGCGGCGTAAATCAGGGGTGACCCGCTCATCGGCATCCAATGACAACACCCATTGTCCTTGGGCCAAGGCCAGTGCGCGATTTTTTTGCGGCCCAAAACCCGGCCAATCCGGCGTGACATGAACTTGTGCGCCCCAAGCACGCGCAATGTCTGCGGTTTGATCCGTACTGGTGGAGTCCACCACAATCACCTCATCGGCAAAATCGAGCCCTTGCAGACAGTCCCCAATATTGGCTTGCTCGTTGTGAGTGATGACGATGACGGACAAACGCATGACATGTTTAAAAGTGAAGCAGGAGGCTGATCATAGATGACTCGTTCAGCACCCAGTGAGCGCAGGAGCATGCGGTAAAGTCACCGGGTAACACATTCAACCTATGTACACCTTGACGCGCGCAGCCACAGGCCTTCGACTTTTCGTGATTTGTTTGGTGGCCGCTTCGGTCAGCCTGCCCATGGTCTGGATCAGCTTGGGCAAGCTGTTGCTTTTCCTGGGATGTCTGGTCTTTTTTGCCCTGAGTTTTTGGCGCAAATCACCCGACCAGGAGCCCCCCACACTCTGGTCAGTGCGCATGATTC
>VIKI01000194.1 GCA_008080595.1 Comamonadaceae bacterium | reverse complement strand
ACACGGTGCGCCACATCGACGCGGCCAACCTGACGATGACGGTGGAGGCCGGTTGTGTTCTGCAAACCGTTCAGGAGCAGGCCCAAGCGGCGGGTTTCTGGTTTCCCCTGAGCCTGGCCGCTGAAGGCTCTTGCACTATCGGCGGCAACCTGAGCACCAATGCTGGCGGCACACAAGTGCTGCGCTTTGGCAATGCCCGCGAACTGTGTCTGGGGCTGGAAGTGGTCACCCCCCAAGGCGACATCTGGCACGGCTTGAGCGGCCTGCGCAAAGACAACACCGGCTACGACCTCAAAAACCTCTACATCGGCTCGGAAGGCACGCTGGGCATCATCACCGCCGCCACCCTCAAACTGTTTCCGCTGCCCAAGGCTCAGCTCACCGCCTGGGCGGCCGTACCCTCCACCCAAGCGGCTGTCGCGCTGCTCGGATTGGCGCAACAACACCTGGGGCCCAGCCTGACCGGGTTTGAGATGATGGGCCAGTTTGCCCTGAGCCTGGTGGCCCAACACTTTGACAATTTGCGTGTGCCGCTGTACCAGGATGCGCCGTTTTGTGTGCTGCTGGAATGTGCCACGCAAGATACCGAAGCCCACGCCCGAGCCCAGTTTGAACAGATGCTGGAAGCCGCGCTGGAGACGGGTTACGCCACCGATGCGGTGCTGGCTGAAAACCTGGCACAAGCCCAAACCTTGTGGCACATACGCGAAAGCATTCCCCTGGCCCAGGCCGAAGAAGGGCTCAACATCAAGCACGATATTTCAGTGCCTATATCGAGTATGGCGGCCTTTGTGCAACGCACTGACGCACAACTGCAGGCAGCCATTCCCGGTGTGCGGCTGGTGAATTTTGGCCATCTGGGTGATGGCAACCTGCACTACAACGTGCAAGCGCCAGCAGGCACCGATGCAGCCATGTTTCTGCGTGAGCATGAGCCCGAAGTCAACCGCATCGTGTTTGACTCGGTGCTGGCTTTTGGCGGCTCGATTTCTGCCGAACATGGCATTGGCAGCCTCAAGGTGGCGCATCTTGCGCACTACAAATCCCCCGTCGCTTTGAGCCTGATGCGCACCATCAAACAGGCGCTGGATCCTCACAAGCTACTGAACCCAGAAAGAGTCGTCTCACTGCGTTGATCATTTTGACAATGATCAACGCAATTTGTGTACTATTCGACAAATTCAAGCAAATTTCACACTGGCCTTATATTTAAACCGATTTGCTTTTCATCAAAAAAGGGGTTCGCCATGGGATTTTTCAGCCGACTGTTTTCATTGGGCAGCAAAGACACTGACAAAAAAACAAGCGCAGCGCCCGCTAGTCCCGTCACTGAAATGGGCCTGGATGCACAAGCCGCCGCAGCCATCCTGTCAGAAATTGACATCGATACCGCCATTTCAGCGCATGAAAACTGGAAACTTCGTCTGCAAAACTACCTCAATGGCAATTCCACCGAAACACTGCAACCCGAGATCATTTGCCTGGACGACCGCTGTGACCTGGGCAAATGGCTGCACGGCCCCGGCGGCCAACGCCTGGGTAAATACCCGGCGTTTTCGGTGCTGGTTGCACGACACAAATACTTTCACGTTCAAGCCTCCAATGTGGTGGGCCTGGCACAAACCAACCAGAAAGAAAAAGCCATACAAGCCATGGATGGCAGTTACAAGTACGCATCCAACCAGGTGGTGTTGCTGCTCAAGGAACTCAAACGCGGACTGGATCGCTGATCGACTGGCCCGGATCGGCCATGACCTGCATCTGCGCACACAAGTTGTAGAGCTGTTGCGCCGCCGGTGACAACACCGTGGAGCGTCGCCGGATCAGCCCCATCTTGCGCTTCACCACCGGGTCGACCAGCGGCACACTCACCAGCAACGGGTGGTCTTTGGACGGCATGGCCATGGCCGGAACCACCGCCACCCCCAGACCCGCCTCCACCAAACCAATCGTGGTGGTGCCGTGCTGGGTTTCGTACAAGCTGTGCGGCTGAAGCGGCAAACCAGCCAGCGCCTGATCCAGCAGCAGCCGGTTGCCCGAGGCCTTGCCAACGGTGATGTAGTCGTACTCGGCCAGTTCGGCCCAGCGCACCTGCGCCTTGCTGGCCAGCGGGTGGTCACGACGGCAAGCGGCCACAAACTGCTCTTCCAGCAGGGGTTCAAACTCCACATCGTTCTCTTGTGCCCCCATGAAATTCAGGCCAAAGTCAGCCTCGCCGCGGGCCACGGCGATCAGCACCTCATTGGCACTGTCATCAATGATCTTGACCCGGATTTTCGGAAAACGCTGGTGGTAGAGCGTGATCACACGCGACAAAAAATAGTTCACCGCCGAGGGCACACAGGCCACCGTCACCTCCCCCATGCGGGTGGCCGCCACCCCGCGAATCCCTAGCAAGGTGGTGTCGAGGGCATCGAGTATCTGACGCAGCTGGCGCTCAAAATCGCGCCCCACGGTGGTCAGGTTGACCCGCCGTGTGGTGCGCTCCAGCAGGCGCACCCCCAAGGCCTGCTCCAGTTTGTCAATACGACGGCTGAAGGCCGGCTGCGAGATGTGCACCGACTCGGCCGCCTTGCGAAAACTGCCCAGCTCAGCCACGGCCTTGAAAGCCATCAAATCATTCAAATCAAAGTTCATCGCCATCGGGTCATCCTCTTTTTAATTGATGCGTATTGTGGATCAATCCATATTAAATATGCAATTCACAAACAGTCTGGCTTGTTCGATCATTCGCCCCATGCCATGCAGCCCTCGCAGAAAGGGTGCAAAGCAATACTCATCACACCAGGAGACAAATCATGAACCTCAAGGCCAAAACACGGGCTTCCAACACAGTCATCAAGGCACTGACCGGCCTTCTCACCTGCGCCGCACTGTCCGCGCCCCTGACGGCGCAGGCCCAAGCGCCGATCGTCATCAAGTTCTCCCACGTCGCTGCGGTAGACACGCCCAAAGGCCAGGCGGCTGAATACTTCAAGAAGATCGTGGAAGAACGCACCAAGGGCAAGGTCAAGGTGGAAGTATTTGCCAACAGCACCTTATTCAAGGACAAAGAGGAGTTGGAAGCCCTGCAGATCGGCTCGGTGCAGATGCTGGCCCCGGTGCCGGGCAAGTTTGGCCCCTTGGGTGTGAAGGAGTTTGAGGTGTTTGACTTGCCCTACATCTTCAAGGACATTGATGCGGTGCACCGCTTTTCACGCGGCCCGGGCGGCGCTGGCCTGCTGAAAAAACTCGACTCGCGTGGCGTGACGGGCCTGGCCTACTGGGACAACGGCTTTCGCGTCATGAGCGCCAACAAACCGATCCACACCCCGGCGGACATGAAGGGGCTGAAGATGCGCATCAACTCCAGCAAGGTGAACGCCGCCATCATGAAGTCGGTCGGTGCGCAACCGCAAAGTCTGGCTTTCTCCGAGGTCTACCAGGCCCTGCAAACCGGCGTGGTGGATGGCACCGAAGGCCCCTTGTCCAACCTCTACACGCAAAAGCAGTACGAAGTGCAAAAACACGTCACCCTGAGCTACCACACCATCAGCAACTATGTGGTGGTGGCCAACAAAAAGTTCTGGGATGGCCTGCCTGCTGACATCCGCAGCACGCTGGAGACCGCCGTCAAAGATGCCACCACCTACAACGACAGTGTGGCTGAAAAAGACGAAGCGGCCTCCCTGGCTGCCATCAAGACCTCGGGCAAATCCACTGTCTATGCACCCACCGCTGCCGAAATGGAGGCCTGGGCCAAGGCCATGCTGCCGGTGCATGCCGAAATGGCCGACCGCGTGGGCGGAAAAGCCTTCATCGACTCAGTCCGCGCCGCTTCCGCGAAATAACGCCTGACCCAGCCCATCGCCCGCTTGGGTTTCTTGACCGACTCGAAGAACTGCTGATTGCGTTCCTCATCTCCGGGGCCACGCTGGTGATTTTTGCCGCCGTGGTGCACCGCTTTCTGGCCTCCTGGAACGTCCCGCTGATCCAGGATCTGGCGTTGCAAATCAACATGTCCTGGGCGCAGGAGCTGTGCATCATCATGTTCGTCTGGATGGCCAAGTTTGGCGCGGCCTACGGCGTGCGCACCGGCATCCACGTTGGGGTGGACGTGCTGATCAACCGGCTCAGTGAGAAAAAACGCCGCAATTTTGTGCTGTTTGGCTTGCTCTCGGGGGCTGTGTTCACCCTCATCGTGGCCATCCTGGGCATTAAATTTGTCTGGGAAAACGGTGCGCACTATGCCTTCATGAACGCGCTGGGTCAAGCTACCGAGAACATGTTTCCCGGCCCCACCACGCCCGATCTGGAGTGGCAAACCTGGGTGGTTTATTCGGCCATTCCGCTGGGCACCGCCCTGATGTGTTTCCGGTTTTTGCAGGTCGCCTACACCTTTGCCCGTACCGGCGAGCTGCCGCACCACGATCACAGCCATGTGGATGGTCTGGATGAGGTCGACATCACCGATGAATTTCACCCGCATGAGTTGCACAGCGCCCATCCCGGCAACACCAAAGGGAGCAAATAGCCATGAGTACCGCTGTCATTTTGTTTCTGCTGGTCGCACTGATGCTGACCGGCATGCCGATTTCGATTTCGCTGGGTCTGACCGTCCTGTCCTTCCTCTACCTGTTCACCCAGGTGCCGATTGAATCCGTGGCCCTCAAGCTGTTCACCGGCATCGAGAAGTTCGAGATCATGGCAATTCCGTTCTTCATCCTGGCGGGCAACTTTCTGACGCACGGCGGTGTGGCCCGGCGCATGATCCACTTTGCCACGTCAATGGTCGGCCACTTCTACGGTGGCCTGGGACTCTCCGGGGTGGTGGCCTGCGCCTTGTTTGCTGCCATCTCGGGCTCGTCGCCCGCCACCGTGGTGGCGATTGGCTCGATCCTGCTGCCCGCCATGGTCAAGGCCGGTTACCCGATGAAGTTTGGCGCTGGTGTGATCACCACCGCCGGTGGCTTGGGCATTTTGATTCCCCCGTCGATTGCCATGATCATCTACGCCGTGGCCACCAACTCGTCGATTGGCGCGCTGTTTATGGCCGGGGTGATTCCCGGTTTGCTGCTGGCCCTGTTGCTCGGTGTCACCACATGGTATGTGGCCCGCAAAAACAACTACCCGCGCCAACGCAAAGCCAGCTGGGCCGAGCGCGGACGCGCCCTGCGCGAAGCCATCTGGGGTGTGTTGCTGGTGGTTCTGGTGATGGGCGGCATCTACTCCGGCATCTTCACCCCCACCGAGGCCGCAGCAGTGGCGGCGGTGTATGCCTTTGTGATTGCCATCTTTGTCTACAAAGACATGCGCTTCAAGGACGTGACCCAGGTGCTGATTTCATCGGCCAACATGAGCGCCATGCTGCTCTACATCATCACCAACGCAGCACTGTTCTCGTTCTTGATGTCTTACCAGCATGTGCCCGAGGAAATGGCCGGCTGGATGCTGTCGCAAGGGCTGGGGCAAATCTCGTTCCTGCTGATCGCCAACATCCTGCTGCTGGCGGCAGGCAACTTCATGGAGCCCTCCTCCATCATCCTGATCCTTGCCCCGATCCTGTTCCCGATTGCCATCAAGCTGGGCATTGACCCGATCCACTTCGGCATCATCATGACGGTGAACATGGAAATCGGCATGTGCCACCCACCGGTCGGCCTGAACCTGTATGTGGCCTCGGGCATCACCAAGATGGGCATCACCGAACTCACGGTGGCCGTCTGGCCCTGGCTGCTGACCATGCTGGCCTTCCTGGTGCTGGTGACCTACTGGGCGCCGCTGTCCATCTGGCTGCCCAGAACACTCGGAATGATGTAACAAATCGTGCTCTAGCCCTTATGAATCATGCGCAAGCAGCTCCCTTTTTAATACTGGAAACACACCCATGAATCTCACCGACTGGATTGGCCGCAGCGAATCTGTCTGCGACACGGCCACCCCCACCCCCTACGCCGCGCTGTCGGCCACCTTTGACCGCGAAGCCACCCGGCCACAAGCAGGCACGCCGCTGCCACCGCTGTGGCACTGGCTGTACTTCTTGCCGCTGTACCGTCAGTCCGAGATTGGCGCGGACGGCCATGCCAAACGCGGCGGCTTTTTGCCCCCGGTGCCGCTGCCCCGACGCATGTGGGCCGGTAGCCAGTTCAGCTTCCACCAGCCCTTGCGCATTGGCGACACCCTGGAGCGTACCTCCACCATTGCGGATGTGACCGAGAAATCCGGCCGCACCGGCAAGCTGGTGTTTGTCAAAGTGCGCCACGAGATTCGCCGCGAAGGCGAAACTGACATCGCACTCACCGAGTTCCACGACATCGTCTACCGCGAAGCGGCTCGGCCAGACGACGTGGCCCCGCCGCCCAAGGCCGCCCCGGTCACCTCCACCTGGGAAAAGAAATGGGTGCCTGACGACGTGCTGCTGTTTCGCTACTCGGCACTCACCTTCAACGGCCACCGCATCCACTACGACCGCAAATACGTCACCGAGGTGGAAGGCTATCCCGGCCTGATCGTGCACGGCCCGATGGTCGCCACGCTGCTGCTGGACTTGCTGCGCCACCAGATGCCGGAGGCCCAGGTGCTGAGCTACGAATTCCGCGCCGTGCGCCCGGTGTTTGACATCCACCCGTTCTTTGTCTGCGGCGAACCCTCGGCTGACGGCAAAACCATTCATCTGTGGGCTAAAGACCATGAAGGTTGGCTGACCATGGATGCCACCGCAGTCATCGCCTAAGGAGTCAGCATGCAACCTCTCAAAGGCATCACCGTCGTCACCCTGGAGCACGCCATTGCCGCGCCGTTTGCCACCCGCCAACTGGCCGACCTGGGCGCACGCGTCATCAAGATCGAGCGCCCTGGAGTGGGCGACTTTGCCCGGGGTTATGACAACCGGGTGCGCGGCATCGCGTCGCACTTTGTCTGGACCAATCGCAGCAAGGAAAGCCTGACGCTCGACGTGAAGCACCCCGAAGCGCAAAAAATCCTCCAACGCCTCATTGCGGAAGAGGCCGATGTGGTGGTGCAAAACCTGGCCCCCGGTGCCGCTGCCCGCCTGGGCCTGTCGTATGAAGCCTTGAGCGCGGCCAAGCCCGGCATCATCGTGTGCGACATTTCCGGCTACGGCGACAACGGCCCTTACCGCGACAAAAAGGCCTACGACCTGCTGATCCAGAGCGAGGCCGGTTTTGTGTCCGTCACCGGCACCGAAGACACACCCTCAAAAGCCGGGCCGTCGATTGCCGACATTGCGGCGGGCATGTACGCCTACACCAACATCCTGGCCGCGCTGATGCACAGAGAGCAGACCGGCGAAGGCCAGCACATCGACATCTCCATGCTCGAAGCGCTGACCGAGTGGATGGGCTACCCGCTGTACTACAGCCTGGACGGCGCAGCTCCGCCCAAGCGCACCGGAGCCAGCCACGCCACCATTTACCCCTACGGTCCTTTCCCTGCCGGCGACGGCAAAACCGTGATGCTCGGCCTGCAGAACGAGCGTGAATGGAAGGCCTTTTGCGAACAGGTGTTGCAACAACCCGAGTTGGCCAGCGACGAGCGTTTTGCCAGCAACCCCAAGCGCGTGGCCCAACGCAGCACGCTGTATGCCCTGATCGAGCAGGCCTTCTCCAGCCTGACGGCGGCCCAGGTGGTGCAGCGCCTGGAAGCCGCGCAAATTGCCAACGCCCAGGTCAACACCATGGCCGAGGTCTGGGCCCACCCGCAGCTTCAAGCACGTGCCCGCTGGACTTCGGTGGACACCTCGGTGGGCAGCGTGCCCGCCCTGCTGCCGCCGGGTTCCTGGAGCAAGGGTGCACCGCGCATGGAGGCGGTGCCCGCCCTGGGCCAGCACACCGATGGCATCTTGGCCACGCTGGGTTACAGCACTGAGCAAATCGCCGCCTTGCACACACAAGGGGCCGTGTGAACGCCATGAACGCCCAGCAGCCCCTGACCTACCTGTTTGTGCCGGGCAACCGGCCCGAGCGTTTTGCCAAAGCCCTGGCCAGCGGCGCAGACCGGGTGATTCTGGACCTGGAAGATGCTGTTGCAGCCACCGACAAAGCCCATGCACGCGAATCCATCGCCAGTTGGGTAGCAACCTTGGCGAGCAAGGATGTGGACCGCTTGTTGGTGCGTATCAACGACGTCACCAGCCCCTTCCATGTTGATGATGTTTTATACCTGCAGCGCACGTCTATCAAGCGCAGCATGCTCTCAAAATGTGAGTCGCCAAAGCAAGTGGCGCAGGTCTTGGCCGACATGCCCGCAGGCTCCAGCGTGCTGCCGCTGATTGAGACCGTGCGCGGCGTGCTGGCTGCCAACGCCATCGCGCAAGCCCAGCAGGTGGACCGGCTGGCCTTTGGCTCGCTGGACTACCTGCTTGATCTGGACTTGCCCGGCCCCGGCTTTGCGCTGGATGCAGCCGCTCTGACGATTGCCATGGCCTCACGTGCTGCCAAGCTGCCGCCCCCGGTGGCCGGGGTCACACCCGAGCTGGACGCAGGCCAGGTGCAGCGTGACCTGGCCCACGCCCGTACCCTGGGCTTTGGGGCCAAGATGTGTATCCACCCGACCCAGGTGGCCGTGGTGCGCGAGGCCTTCACGCCCGACGCTGCAGCACTCGCCTGGGCGCAGCGTGTTGTCACCCAATGGCAGCAGTCCAACGGGGCAGGTGTCATTCAGGTCGACGGCAAGATGGTTGACAAACCGGTGCTGCTGCGCGCCGAACGAATCCTGGCTCTCGCCAGCCAATCTTTTTAACTTTTCTGACAGGTGAACCCCCATGGCCTCCACCATTATTGATTCCCGGATTTTTGGCGACATGTTCAGCGATGCACGCATGCGCCAGGTCTGGTCGGACGAAAACCGCACCGCCAAATACCTCGACATCGAACGCGCTCTGGCCAAAGTGCAAGGCGCGTTGGGCATCATCCCCAAGGACGCGGCCGACGAAATCGTCCAACACTGCGAGCTGTCGATGATCGACTGGGACAAGCTCAAAGCCAAGACCGAGCAGATTGGCTACCCCATCATCGCCGTGGTGAACCAGATCAACGCCAACTGCCGCGACGGCCTGGGCGAGTACTGCCACTGGGGGGCCACCACGCAAGACATCACCGATACCGCCGCCGTGCTGCAAATGCGCGAAGGCCTGGCGCTGGTCGAGCAGGACCTGGCCGACATCTCCGATGCCCTGGCCGCCCTGGCCCAAAAATACCGCGACACCCCCATCATTGGCCGCAGCAACCTGCAGCAGGCGACACCCATCACCTTTGGCTACAAGATGGCCAGCATCCTGGCCGGTATTGAGCGCCAGCGCGAGCGCCTGAGCCAGCTCAAGCCCCGGGTGCTGATGGGCGAGTTTGGCGGAGCCTCCGGCACGCTGTCATCCCTG
>VIKI01000193.1:788-9304 GCA_008080595.1 Comamonadaceae bacterium | reverse complement strand
ATGGGAGACGGCGTGATTGGCGTGGCCGCGCGTGAGCGCACGCCGGTGCGCATCATGCACATGACCAATGCCTACCGCTACAGCCAGGCGGTGCGCAGCAGCCTGTGTGCCGACTTGCCCGGTCTGACCCTGGAGACCGACATTCCCTACCCCGGCCTGAGCGAGCCGCACAGCCAACTGGCGGTGCCGGTGCTGTCGGCCGGGAACCTGCTGGGGGTGTTATTTGTAGAGAGCCCGCTAGACCTTCAGTTCAGTTTTGAGGACGAAGATGTGCTGGTGGCAGTGGCGGGCCACCTTGGCGCGGCCATTCAGTTGATGCAGTCGGCCACCGAAGCAGCGCAAGCCGAGTTGCCGCCGACACCCACCCCGACACCCAGTGGAACCCCCCTGCAGGTGCGGCATTTCCGCACCAACGACAGCATCTTCATCAACGAAACCTACCTGATCAAAGGGGTGGCCGGGGCGATTTTCTGGAAGCTGGTGTCGGACTATGTGCAGCAGGGCCGCACCGAGTTTTCCAACCGCGAACTGCGGCTCGACCCGGCGCTGGGCCTGCCGGATGTGACGGACAACCTGGATGCCCGCCTGCTGTTACTGCAGCGTCGTTTGGTCGAACACGGTGCGCAGATACAGACGCAGAAAACCGGGCGTGGACGCTTCCGGCTGCTGGTGCAACGCCCACTGGAACTGGTGGACATGGCCTGAAGGTGGCCGCACCGGCGTTTCAGGCAGTGACCAAGCCCGCGACCGGTGCCAGCCCCAGGCTGCGGGCGAGTTTGGCCCAGTCCGGGTCGCTCAGGAACGGGCGCACCTGCGCCAGGGCGGCCTCCAACACCGGTGCCGGGGCGTGGGCCTGCATGTCGCTTAACAGCGCGGTGCGTTCGGCCGGGTTTTGGGCTGGCACCATCCAGCGCAGGGTGTACATCATGTCGGCTGGCGCGATGCTGCTCACCAGGCGTGTGTGCAGTTCCAGCAGCTCCGCATCGGTGTAACGGGCCCACAGGATGGTGTTGTGGGTAGTTTCCTCCACGTGCATGTGAGTGAAGTTCTGGCCGACAAACAGCGCCAGCTCGCGGTACAGCGCCCGTGCGGTGCTGGCCGCTTCCTGACCACCACTCAAGCGGCACAGGGTGGCGACGGTAGCCTGCAGGTGGGCAATGTCCTGCACATGACTCTCATGCTCATGGGCCAGTGCGGCGCTGGCACCAGGGGCCCGTGCTTCGATGGCCGGGTGGACAAACTCGTTTTCATGGCGCACATGGGCAGCGCAAAAATCCAGCAGTTCCAGCACACGACCACTGACCGAGCCAAGTTCCGCAGTGTCATCTGGATCCATACGACCGACCGCCAGCAGGGTGTCGCTCATCAGGGCACGCATGGCCTTGTGGATGTCCGCATACAGATCAAAACGCGAGGGGTGAGTGGCGGCAACGGCCTGAATTTCACGGGAATCAAATTTCATGGTGGTGCTTCTTTCCGGGCGCAACGGCCCTGTTTCGTTGTTGATCAAAGATGCCCAATGCATCAGCGATCATGAAAAGAAGTTTAGGAATTTCACCTCGGGGCCGTTGCTAAAAATCGCTTAGAAAAACACTAAAAATTTCTTAACGACGATCCTCCCCGTCATGGCTCCACTGGCCTGTCACAGTTGGGCGGCAAACGCAAGCTCTGACGGTTTTCCACCTTTGACCACAAAGCCTGAATGTCAAGAAACTGCGGCTTAGTGGCCAACCTGGCCGAGCATCAAAATGGCATCGCGGCAGCTTGGCTCCAGCATGGTGGCGCAAACCACGGGCTGTGGGCCTTACTCGGTGGATTTGTGAAGCCCAACAAAGCCTTCTACGCGGCCGCCGGGCGCGAGCTTGTTGACGGTGGCAGTCACGCGACGAGATTCAGTGAGCACCTTCACCGGAAGATGGCTGACTTCGCAACAGCCCTTTTGCACATTGTTCACCAAGATGCGGGTCTGCTCGATCAGGTAATCAAGGAACACCCGTGTGCGGTGGGGGACGAACCGACGGCTTGGCATTGCGGCATAGACCGCGTACTGTCCCATGCACCACTGAGGCAGCACCCTTAACAGTTGCCCCGAAGACAAGTAAGGGGCGACCAACTCAATGGGCATGGCTGAGATGCCGCCGCCATCCAAAGTGCAACGCAACAAAGTATCCAGATGATTGGAGGTCATCCTCATGGGAACGGACACTTCTTCAATAACATCTGGATCATCCCATCGGCTCAAGCTCCATACGGCAGACCTTATGCCAGGCTTTTTCAAGTGAAGGCCGTCGTGTTCTTGCAGCGCCTTCACCGAGGTCGGCAAGGGGCGTAATTGCGCGTAGGCAGGGGATGCCACCAAGATGCAAAAAGACTGGACAACGGGCCGCGCGATGACGTTCGCATCGAACCTTCCATCGGCGGGAATCAAGGTGATGTCATAGTCTTCGACACGTGGTTCGTTCAAATCATCCACGCTGATATCCAGGATCACCCCCGGATGCAAAGCGCGAAATGGCGCGACCAGAGGTGCCAGAAGGTGCACTGCGGGGATGGAAGGTGACTGGATGCGCAGCACACCACGCATGTCTTGTGTCTGAGCGCTGACCAGGGCATCTGTTTCCTCGATGTCTTGCAGGATGAGGCGAACCCGCTGGAGGTAGGCCTGCCCCGCATCCGTCAGCGTGACACGGCGGGTGGAGCGTTGCAACAGGCGCGTTCCCAAATGGCTTTCCAGATCCGCCACAAAGCGGGTCACCGCAGTGGGCGACATGTCCAGTTCGCGGGCGGCCCCAGAAAAGCTGCCGCCGTCGGCCACGCGCTGGAACACGCGCATCGTCATCAATCGATCCATGGTGTTTGAGATTTACGTTTCAGAACCTGAATTATTGCGAATTAAGAAACCAATATTTGCTTTTTGAATAGTTTATCTTCTAAAACAGAAATTTTATAGTTCGCACAGATGAGGCCTGGCAACGTTTTGGCCGCTGATGCCCAAACACCCCACGCGGGCGACATCATTGCCAGCCATGAAATCGAAACCAAAGTCAAAGAGCCGCTCCCCAACAGCATTCTGGTTGCGCAGGCATCTCAAGGAAAGACCCGGGCTCAGGTTCAGGCAGAACTGCTTGAAGCCCATCGCACGGGGGACATCATCGGCAACTATGAAACCGGGGCCAAACTCAACGAAATGTTCCCTGGTGGCTATCCGAAATAGTCACGGACTTATTGCGCTTTGGCCTGGGCCGAGTTTGGGCAAATATCTTTCAAATCACATACTGCTTCGGTACTGAGTTTGATATCTCAGCACCCCTCATCCCCAACCCTTCTCCCGCTTACGGGAGAAGGGCGTTCACCGCAGGCCAACGCAAGCTCTGACGGTTTTCCACCTTTGACCACAAGGCCTGAATATCAAGAAACTGCGGCTGAATGTCGGAAAAAATCTGTACCAGGGTGGGCTCAAAGTGGGCTCCGGCTCCGGCCTGGATGTAGTCCAGAATTTTGGCGGCAGGCCATGGCTCTTTGTAGGGGCGTTTCATGCTGAGGGCATCAAACACATCGGCCACGGCCACGATGCGGGCAGATTTGGGAATCTCTTCTCCCTTCAAGCCACCGGGGTAACCGGTGCCATCCCATTTTTCATGGTGATGCAGGGCCACCTCGGCAGCCAGTTTGAAAATGGGCGCCGTGCTCATGCTCAAGATGTCACAGCCGATCTGCGGATGGGTTTTCATGATGACCCATTCCTGCGCGTCCAGCGCAGCGGGTTTGCGCAAAATGTCTTGGGGTATGCCGATTTTGCCGGTGTCGTGCATTGGGGCGGCCAATTCCAGCTGGGTACAGCGATCAGTATCCCAGCCACAGGCTTGTGCCAGCAAACGGGCGTAGGCGGCCATGCGCCAGATGTGGGCCCCGGTATCGGTGTCGTTGTAGTGGCCGGCCTGGCCGAGCATCAAAATGGCATCGCGGTAGCTTTGCTCCAGCACGGTGGCACGCACCATGGACAGGTGGGCACTGACCCGCGCCCGGACAATTTGCGGCAACACCGGTTTGCTGATGTAGTCCGCACCACCGGCCGCAAAGCCCGCCTCTTCATGCGCCGAATCGGTAAAGCTGGTGACAAAGATGACCTGTAAGCCCTGTGCGGTGTCGAGCTGCTTGATCTTGCGGCACAGGTCATAGCCATTGATGTCGGGCAGGCCCACATCGAGCAACACCAGGTCGGGCTGGTGTTTGGTGACGGCGGCCAGTGTCTCAACACCATTGCGGGCAAACACCAAGCGGTAGCTGTTGGCCAGAATGGTCTGCATGAGTGCCAGATTGGCCGGCTCATCGTCCACGATCAGAATGGTTTGAAGGCTCACGGGCTAATCCTTGAGTGACAGGCCGTGGGCCCGGGCCAGTTCAAGCGTGTCGGCTTCTGCGCCACGAAAGTCATAACCCTGCACTTTGTCCGAGATGCCGGAGAGCGCCTGGGCTGGCAACTGCTTGGCCAGGAGCGCCAGCAGCCGCATCGCCGGAGCCGGGTTGTCGGTGTCAAGCGCCGCCAGCAGGTCGATCAGCCGTGTTTTGAGCACCTGCGGGCTGTCCTCAAGGGTGTCGGGCAGGGTGTCGGCCAGCGCGAGCGGGGCAAACTGCGCAATTTCACTCACCACCCGTGTCAGCGCCATGCCAAGGCGGGCCAGCACCAGCGTGGGGTCGTAGCCCTTGGCCAGAACCCGCTCAGCCTCACCCGCCAGGCGGTGTGTTTCAGGCAAGGCCAGGTTGGCCGCCACGCCCGAGAGTTTGTGTGCTAAGGCCGCCGCACCGGCCTGGTCATCCATGGCCAGACAGGTATTGATCACCTCGACGGCCTGACCGTAGGCGCTCACAAAGCGGCGCAAATAGTCCCGGTAAGACGGCAAATCTTTCCAGATCAACAAGCCTTGAGCCACATCCATCACCGCCAGATCCACTGAAGGTGAGTCCATTTGCCCCGGTACACCTGCGGGCGTGTTGGCTTGCTCCGGGTCGTTCGCTGCGTGAACTGTGCTGGAGGGGCGACGTAGGCGGGCAATCAGGGCAATGGTGGCAGGCACATCAAAAGGTTTGCTGATGAATTCGTTCATGCCAACGGCACGGGCCACGTCCTGTTGCGATTTGAAAGCCCCCGCAGTGAGGGCGACGATGGGCAGGTCGTTGAACTGCGGCAGTTGGCGCAGTTGGCGCGTGGCTTCAATGCCGTCCATCACCGGCATTTGCACGTCCATCAGCACCAGGTCCACGTCCAGCGGGTGGGCCAGTAACCAGTCCAGCGCAGCCTTGCCGTCTTCGGCCAGGGTCACGATGGCCCCTTGCTCGCGCAGGATGCGCAAGGCCACTTCACGGTTGATGTCGCTGTCATCCACGATCAACACCCGCACACCCATCAGTTCGTTGTTGGGGGTTTGCAACAAGGCCCGTGGCAGGTCAGCGTGGGCCGAGCGCCGGTGCTGCGCCTCCAGCACGGCGTTGTAGAGTGTGGAGGCGGTCACCGGTTTGTTCAAAATGGCATCCACCAGGTCAGCCCCAGGCTGGCTGGACAGACTGGCCACTGAATAGGCGGTGGCCATGATGACGATGGGGCATTCTTCCTGCGCTACACCCTCGCGGATGGCACGCGCCGTGGCCAGCCCGTCCAGGCCGGGCATTTGCCAGTCCAGCACCACCACATGGGGCAGCTTGTCGCCCTTGTGCTGCAACACTTGCGCTAGCACCTGCGCCCCCGAATCCACTGCCTTGACCTGCCAGCCCAGCCCCTGGGCAATGGCACTCAGGGCGTGCAGGGCCACATCGCTGTCATCGGCGATCAAGACATCCACACGAACCATGTCGGGTGATGAAAACTCGGTGCTGGCAATCTGCTGCAGGGGCACGGTGAACCAGAATTCGCTGCCCTGGCCCAGAGTGCTGGTCAAGCCAATTTCACCGCCCATCAGCTGCACCAGCTGGCGGCAAATCGTCAAGCCCAGGCCGGTACCGCCAAAGCGGCGGGTGGTTGAACTGTCGGCCTGGGTAAAGGCGGTGAACACTTTTTGTTGCAACTCTGGCGCAATGCCAATGCCGGTGTCTTGCACGCTGAAACGCAGCATGATGCGTTCGGTGTCGCGCGACAACAACTCACAGTGCAGCACCACCCGGCCCGCTGTGGTGAACTTGATGGCGTTGCTGGTCAGGTTGTTCAGCACCTGGCCGAGCCGCAAGGCATCCCCCTTCACCATTGACAATCCAGTGGGCAGGGGGCCGATCACCAGTTCGATGTTTTTGTTGCCCGCAGCCAGGCCCATGGCATCGGCCAGGTTGTCAATCACGTCATCCAGCCGAAACGCGGCTTGCTCGATCACCAGATGGCCGGCTTCAATTTTCGACACGTCCAGAATGTCATTGATGATGCCCAGCAGTGAGCGCCCGGCGGTTCTGATCTTGCGCACCATGTCGAGCGCATCATGCGCCAGATGGGCCTGTTCCAGCAGGTAAGCCAGACCCAGAATGGCGTTCAGCGGGGAGCGGATTTCATGGCTCATGTTGGCCAGAAACTCGGCTTTGCCGCGGTTGGCCTGCTCTGCCACATCGCGTGCGCCAGCCAGCGCCTGGGTGCGGCTTTGCACCAGCGCCTCCAGGTGGTGGCGGTGCTCAGCCAGCTCCAGATCAAGCTGTTTTTTATCGGTGATGTCTTGCACCGTGCCTTGCAGGCCGACGATTTCCCCCTCGCCATCGCGCAAGGCATCACCTCGGGCCGTGACCCAGCGGTGGCTGCCGTCAGGGCGCAGCACTTCAGCATCCACCGCGTAGGGGATACCTGTGACCCGGGATGACTCGACGGCGCTGGCCAGCATGGCCCAGCTGGCCGGGGTGAAGTACTGCTTCACTTCTGGATAAGCCGCCGGGGGCAAGGCCGGATCACGCCCATAAATGCGAAACACTTCTTCCGACCAGGTATGGACATCGCGGCGGATGTCCCAGGCCCAGTTGCCCAGGCTGGCTTGTCGCTGGGCGGCTTTCAGGCGTTCGTCGGCTTCGTGTCGGTCGTGCTCCCGCTCGGCATTGAGGGCCTCCTTTTGCGTGCGCCAGCGTTGCAGCCAGTACAAGCCGCTGCAGCAGAGCATGACCAGCACCAGGTAAAACAAGCCATCAGTCAGAGCCTGGCGTTGTACCGGCGCGGTCATCGCAGACAGGAGGCGGCTGACACCAATCACCAAGGCCTTGTCCATGAACAGTTCGGCGGGCTGCATGCTGCGCATGGCAAACAAGCGTTGTTCGCCAGTGGCAAAGACCTCGCCCGAGAGCAAGCTCGCCACCTGCCCGCTTTGCAGATGGCGGCTGAACAGCGAGCCCGCCTGGGCCACGTTGATGCCATTGATGCCTGGCTTCTCCGGGAAATTCATCAGCTTGAGGCCCGCGCCATGGTCCATAAAGGCCCAGACATCAGGGGCATACACCAGGGACTTGAAAACACTGGTGAAGTATTTTGGGTCTAGCGTGGCCAGCACCAAACCGGCAAATTCACCGTTCGGGTCGGGCACCATGCGCGCCAGGGTTACCACCAGATCGTTCTGAACCGATAGAAAGGGGGCTGACAAGTACAGCGTGGTGGGGCTGGGCTGATCCCGCACGGTCTTGAAATAGTCGCGCTGGCTGAAATTCTGGCCGATGAATTCCGGCCGATGCGCCGCCGTGGTGATGCCCTGCGCATTCAGCACCAATGCCCCGCGAATGCCCAGCATGGTGTCGGACAATGCCACCAGACGGCGTGACACTTCTGTGGCCGAAGGAATAGCGTCAGGCGTGCTGAGGTAGTCCCTGATCACCCCGGCCAGTGCCCGGTTGGTGGCGGCCAGGTTTTCCTGGATGTCGCTGGCAATCACGTGGGTCAGAACATTCAGGCGCTCACCCTCAGAGCTACGAATGCGGGCATCTTCTCTGAGCAGCATGTCAATCATCAGCATGCCGATCAGCGCCAGGGCGACCAGCAGCAACAGCCATTCAAGTCTCTTGCGTCGAGTGGTCGGAGTTTTGGGTTGGGTATTCATGGTCTCCCTGACAGGTGTCATTCCGACGCAAACCGGAATCGGTGGTCAGAGCCATTTGCGCGGTGAGGCTCGACGGCCCAGTGCGTTCCCTTGACGCGGCCTGACAGGCCAGCTTAAGTCAGTGTGATGAATGCCTCTGTGCGCTGGCGCACACAGGTGTTGGGGTGGTGTTCGGGGCAGGTTGAGTTGTCACAATTGATCATTATTTTGACCTGTAGCGCTTATAAATCATGCGCAAACAGCTACATAAACAATAGCAATTAACTACCGGATCAACCTTGACCCCCAGCGCAAAGCTGCATCGCGTTGCGGCATCCAGACACTGCAACACACCGCCCATGACCATGGAAGGTCATGCATGGCTGTGCTCATTGCAAGGTGATGTACGTGAGTTGCCGGTGGTGCTTGATTGAGAGCAGAACGACTTCAGTGTCTGAATGGGCGTACAAGACAACGTAAGAGCCGATCACG
>VIKI01000193.1:0-762 GCA_008080595.1 Comamonadaceae bacterium | reverse complement strand
GCAAGCCCGCCGACTGCGCCAACTGCTGCACCGCTGCCAAGCGCAAGCTGGCCTGGGCCGAGTTTGGATGCAAGAAGCGCGCTGGGCGGCCACTGGCAGGAGACCAGGCCAACAGGATTTTCATCTCGCGCAAATCGCGTTTGAGCTGGGCAAACCGGGTGGGTGCGCTGGTAGCGTCTTGCGCCACCATAAAGGCCTGCACAGCTTGCAGGCTGTCAGCCAAGTTGGGAGCCGCGCTGACCTGCGCGTTGACCGGTCGCTGCATCAGTCTGCCAGCAACTGGTCTAGCGCAGCTGGTGACATGCGCTGACCGGCGAGCACCTGGTTGAGCGCGGTTTCGGCCTCTGACAGCAAAATCAAACCTGCGTGCTCAAGCTCCAGGGCATGGTAGTAATCGAGCTTCTTTGCATCGACCAGCGCCACATAGCTGGCGCCATTTTTGGTGAGCACCTTTTCGGCCCCGGTGCCGACCACGTCTTCTGCCAATTCGGTAAGACGGGCCCGCGCCTCACTGATGGGAATGATGTCACTGGAGCGTAAAGTCATACCGTATTCCTTAACGAATTTGTTAATGTTTATTGTATGACTCGCTGCCAATGTCACGTTGCGCAAGGGAACTGAAGCCTGTGCCTACATATTGCGCCGGTACTGCCCCCCCACCTCAAACAGCGCATGGGTGATCTGGCCCAGGCTGCACACCCGCACCGCGTCCATCAGCACCTCAAACACATTCTGGTTGTCGATCACGGCTTGTTGCAGGCG
>VIKI01000192.1 GCA_008080595.1 Comamonadaceae bacterium | reverse complement strand
ACTCTCCTAGAAAATGAGTGGCACAAATATACTTCAAATTCTTCTAACCGAACAGTATTTGGTCAGGTCTTGCATTGCAACATCCCTCCCCGTATTTCATTCCCTGCCCAGCCCCCTGCATACACTGACCAAGCGAATTCACCCCCTCTGGGGCAATGCTGATAGCTGGCTGGGATAATCCCACCCATGTCACTCCTCCCCCACCAACTCGAACTCCTGGCCCCGGCACGTGATGCCGACATTGGCATCGAAGCCGTCAACCACGGGGCCGATGCGGTCTACATTGGCGGGCCGGGCTTTGGCGCTCGCTCCAGTGCCGACAACAGCGTCGAAGACATTGCCCGCCTTGTCAAGCACGCACACCGCTTCAGCAGCTGGATTTTTGTCACCCTGAACACCATCCTGCGTGACGACGAGCTGGAACCCGCCCGCCAGCTGGTCTGGCAACTGTACGATGCCGGGGTGGACGCGCTGATCATTCAAGACATGGGTCTGCTGGAGCTTGATCTGCCGCCGATCCAGTTACACGCCAGCACCCAGTGCGACATTCGCAGCCCCGAGAAAGCCCGTTTTTTGCAGGATGTGGGCCTGAACCAGATGGTGCTGGCACGTGAGCTGACATTGGAACAAATTGCCACCATTCGCGCCGCCACCGACCCGACACGCAGCACGCTGGAGTTTTTTGTGCACGGTGCGCTGTGTGTAGCCTACAGCGGTCAGTGTTACATCAGCGCCGCCCACACCGGGCGCAGTGCCAACCGGGGCGAATGCAGCCAGGCCTGCCGCCTGCCCTACCAGGTGGTAGATGACAAGGGCCGCTTTGTGGCGCATGACAAACATGTGCTCTCGATGAAAGACAACAACCAGAGCGCCAACATCGCCGCGCTGGTGGACGCGGGCATTCGCAGCTTCAAAATCGAGGGCCGCTACAAAGACATGGCCTATGTGAAAAACATCACCGCGCACTACCGCAAGCTGCTCGACGAGTTGATTGAAGAACGCCAGCACAGCGACAACCCGCTGGCCCGCGCCAGCAGCGGCCACACCACGTTCACCTTCACGCCCGACCCCAATCAAAACTTCAACCGCGAGTTCACCGACTATTTTGTCAACGGCCGCCAGGACGACATTGGCGCGTTTGACAGCCCCAAAAACCCCGGTCAGGCGATTGGCTATGTCACCCAGCTCGGCCCCAACTGGGTCGAACTGGAACTCAGCCACAAAACCACCGAGTTACACAACGGTGACGGCCTGTGTTATTACGACCTGCAAAAAGAACTGGTTGGCCTGGCCATCAACCGCGCCGAACTGCTCAGCGCCCGCAAAGGCCTGTGGCGCGTGTTCCCCAAAGATGCCCTGGCCACGCTGAAAGACCTGCGCAAAGGTGTCGAGGTGAACCGCAACCGCGACCTGAGCTGGCTGCGCGCACTGGACAAAAAAAGCAGTGAGCGGCGCATCAGCGTGTGGGCGCACCTGAACGTGCAGGCGGACACGGTGCAGCTGACGCTGACCGACGAAGACGGCCACAACGCCACGGTGCAACAGACTTGGCCGAAAAGTGAACGCCAGCGGGCGCAGGATCAAGCCGAGGCCCTGGCCCACATCCGCAGCCAGCTGAACCGCTTGGGTAATACGATTTTTATAGCTGCTAGCGCAGATGGATCAAGCGCTACAGCCGAATTTGACCATTTATTTTTACCCGCATCTCTGCTCAACAAGCTGCGCCGTGATGCGGTGCTGGCGCTGGAATCTGTCCGCACCAGCGCCCTGCCCCGGCTGCCACGGGCGCAGCCGGTTGAGCCGCCAGTGCCTTACGTTGAAGATACGCTGAGCTACCTGGCCAATGTGTTCAACCGGGCCGCCCGCACGTTTTACGCCCGCCATGGGGTGAAAGTGATCGATGCGGCCTATGAGTCGATTGAAGCCACCGGCGAGGTCAGCCTGATGATCACCAAACACTGCGTGCGCTTTTCTTTGAGCCTGTGCCCCAAGCAGGCCAAGGGGGTGATTGGCGTGCAAGGCCAGGTGCGGGCCGAGCCGCTGCAACTGATCAATGGCAAAGAAAAGCTGACGCTGCGCTTTGACTGCAAGCCGTGTGAAATGCATGTCATGGGCAAGATGAAATCAGCGGTGGCCAAACAATCGCGCTCCGAGCTGGCCGCTGCCCGAGCCCAGCAGGCCACCGCAGTGCCCATCACGTTCCACGCAAGCCGGCCAGTCGCAACTACCGCTCCGACCCCATTGCATGCGGCAAAGTGAAATAGAAAGTGGCCCCTTCGCCCACATTCCCCTGTGCCCATACCCGCCCGCCATGGCGCTCGATGATGCGTTTGACAATGGCCAAGCCAATGCCGGTGCCCTCGAATTCATCGGTGGCATGCAGCCGTGAGAAAACGCCAAACAGTTTCTCCACGTACTGCATGTCAAAACCAACACCGTTGTCTTTGACAAAATAAAGGTTCTCGCCAGCTTGCGCTTGCCCACCAACAACGATGATGGCTTGCGGCTGCATGCGGGTGAACTTCACAGCATTCGACAGAAGATTGACCAGAACCTGGCGGATCATGGCGCTGTCGCCTTGCGCCAAGGGGAGTTCGGCAATTTCAAAGCGCAAGGCCGGTCCAGCCGCTGCCGACTGCAACTCTTCGGTGATCTCGCCAACCAACCGATTCATGTCCACCGAGTCACTGGCCTGCATGTCGCGTCGTCCCATGCGCGAAAATTCAAGCACGTCATCAATCAGCACCCCCATTCGCTCGGTGTTGGTTCGAACCACATTGAGCAGGCGCAGTCCTTCCGTGTCGAGCTTGTCTTGATAATCTTCCTCCAGCATGCGAGAGAAACCGTCAATGGCCCGAAGCGGCGCACGCAGATCGTGTGAGACGGAATACGAGAAAGCTTCAAGCCCTTTGTTGGCGTTTTCCAGTTCAACCGTGCGCTCGCGGACCCTTTGTTCAAGCTCGGCATTCAGCCTGGTGATTTCAGCTTCTGCCTGGCGGCGTGCGGAGTTGTCGCGCACCAACTCCTCGTTCAGGACATGCATGTTTTCATAAGCCTGCGCACGCGCATTCCAGGCCCGCACTACCAGCCAGCCACCCAATGCCGTCAAGAGAGTAAAGACGGCCGCCAGCGCTGAAAGCTTGACAACTTCAGGCCACCATTGCGCCAGCGTGTCTTCAGTGCTGAGGCCGACCAAAGTGATCAACGGGTAGTTGCCAACCGCCTGGTATGAAAAGATTCGCCTGATGTTGTCAGCCCCCGCCTTGGCCTCGTAAGTGCCTGATTTCGGATGCGCCGTGATCAAGGCGGTGAACTGCGGTGACACCTTTGTCTGACCGACAAAGCCTGCCTGAGGGTAGCGCGCCAAGAGGTCGAAATCGCGGCTTGCATTGCCTCGCAACACCACAGCCCCCCGAGGGCCAACCTCAAGCTCAACGAATTTTTGATTGAACCATTCGATGGTCACCGGTGCGTAAATGATGCCATCAAAGCCCCCGTCGGCACGGCTGAGAGAGCGCGCGAAAATCAGCACCCATTTGCCACTGATCCGCCCAAGCACCGGCGGGGAGATAACCAGCCCACTTGAGGCAACATTCGAGTGATTTTTCTTCAAGACCAGGAAATAATCGCGATCTGCAATGGTGATGCCGCTTGTCGAGGCCTCATCCCCCCCAACAACCACATTGCCCCGGGCATCTGCGATGCGCAAACTGTCAATCATGGGCAGGCGCTCTTGCTGGTGTTTCAGGAAACTCTTCAGCCCCGGCTGATCCATCCGGCCAGCAGCACGCAGCCGAGCGTATTCGTCTTGCACCGCCAGAAGGGCCATGTCGATCCGGTCAATTTCGCCATGAATGCTCTGCGCCACCAAGCGGTTGGTGTTGCGCGAAATGACCGCAGCCCGTTCAAGGTATTGCGTGTAGCTGGCATGCAGCGACACCGCGACCAAGGCGATGACAAACAGGTTGGCAAGAATAAGCCCGACCACCACATGCCGGACTTGTCCAGAAAAATACCGACGCAAACTTGTCAGCATGACGACCGTACTCACGGCATTTCCGAGGATCGGAACGATGGGAACGAAAACATATCCTGCAGGAATTGGATATTGACAATTTATTCAGTATAGGCCTGCGCTGTAAGCAGTGTCCAACGCAGAGATGCCAAACAGCATATTCACAATGAAAATTGTTGTTTCAAAAGCTTCAAGACAGCCTCTCCAATTGCCAATGAACTGGTCAAGCCGGGCGATTCAATGCCAAAAAGGTTGATCAACCCGGCGTGCCCATGTACGCTTGCACCTTGAATGACAAAGTCTGCCACTGCTTCATTGGGGCCACTGATTTTGGGACGCATGCCCGCAAATGCCGGCTGCAAAGCACCGTCTTGCAAAGCTGGCCAGTATTTGCGTACCTCGGCATAAAACGCATCTGCGCGAGCCGCATCCACAACCAAGTCGTCGGCTGAATCGACCCACTGCACATCAGGGCCAAACTTGGCCTGGCCACCCAAATCAAGAGTCAAATGAACACCCAGGCCAGCTTCCTCTGGGATGGGGTAAATCAGATGCCTGAACGGTGCTTTGCCCATCAGCGAGAAATAATTGCCTTTGGCATAAAAAGCTGTTGGGATATGTTCAGGGGATAAACCTGAAAAATGATGAGCCAGAGCCGGTGCCCATAAGCCAGCAGCATTCACCAACACCTTGCAAGTCAAACGTGTGCCATCTTTCATGGTCAATTCAATGTCACTGGGGGCAAGCTTGGCTCCCATCAAAGAACTATGAAGCACCACCGTTCCGCCAGAGTTTTCAATATCCGCCTGGAAAGCCTGCATCAGCGCATGACTGTCCACAATGCCGGTGCTGGGAGACAACAACGCCGCATCACAAACCAATTGAGGCTCCAATTGCAAAGCCGCGTGCCGATCAAGCCAGACCAAATCGGCAACACCATTGCTTCTGGCAGATGCTTCAATGCTCACGAGTTTGTCGGCCTGCTGTTGACCGCTGGCGACGATCAGTTTTCCGCAACGCCGATGCGCAATGCCACGCGCTTCACAGTAGGCGTACAGCATCTTGTTGCCCGCAACACAGAGTTGGGCCTTCAGTGACTCAGGCTTGTAGTAGATCCCGGCATGGATAACTTCACTGTTGCGCGAACTGGTTGCAGTACCGATGGCACCAGCGGCTTCCAGCACAAAAACTTCGCGCGCCGCAAGCGCCAGGCTTCGCGCCACAGCCAATCCCACAACCCCCGCACCGATCACCACGCAATCCACATGCGCCATGGCTCATTCCCCCCGCAAGCGTAAGACCCAAGCTGCGAAATCTGGACGAAAAAAAAGGACTGGGCAAAAGCCAAGTCCTTTTCTGAAATGATGGTGGGCGGTGGAGGCTTCGAACCTCCGACCCCAGCAGTGTGAATGCTGTGCTCTACCCCTGAGCTAACCGCCCTATTTCCTTATCAGGAAAGCCTAGAATTATGCCATATATTTTTAGCCTTTCAAAATTTGAAGACGCAAAAGTTTTTAAACATTTTGCTCGATCAGCAGCTCAAAATGGCAAAAAAATCTGTCTATAATTTACGTCTTATTCCTCGATAGCTCAGTTGGTAGAGCGCCGGACTGTTAATCCGGGTAGAGCGCCGGACTGTTAATCCGTAGGTCCCTGGTTCGAGCCCAGGTCGAGGAGCCAAAATGATCCAACCCCCAAGTGTGAAAATGCTTGGGGGTTTTGTCTTTGAGGATTCAACCCACGAAAGAAAAAATGTTTGATCAAAGCGGCCAATGGATTCACCTTGAAACGTTCGACGAATTTGACAATGGCCTGTCAGACCTGATAGACCTCTGGTCCAGCACAGCCAAGACGGCCACCCAAGCCATCAAAGAATCAGCACTGGCTCACTTCAAAGAAGACCTGGAAGCAGCTGCGCTCATGTGGATCGACAACCGCGCCAAATCCAAAAAATACGCCAGTCTTGGTGCAGAGCTGGCTGAGTTTGAGCAAGCACTGAAAGATGGCTCAAGCATTACCTCTGAATCCGAGGCCGCTGTAAAGCCCAAGAAGGCGTGAGTATGCCGCGACATCCTGCCTTGTCAAAAGCAGTGCGGGCAGTTCTGCAATTGACCGCTATGGTCAGCCTGATTCTGTCGCTCCAAGCCTGTGCCGTGGTCGCCGTAGCTGACGCAGCCGTCACGGTCGTCGCCACAGGTGTCAAGGTGACGGCCAAGGCAGTCGGTGCGGTTGCAGATGCAGTTATCCCGGATGGCCATGACGATTAACTTACTCTGGCGCTGGTCCTTCTGGATACTGGTTTTGCTCACCTTATGGCTGTCGCTCATTCCTGCAGACCAGGTGCCGTCAGGCCTGCACTTTTGGGACAAAGCCCAACACGCCATCGGATTCATGGCGTTGGGCTTGCTTGGCCTGAAGGCGTATCCTGAGCGCACATACACCGTGTTGCTTGGCCTGGCACTGCTGGGGGTGGGCATCGAGGTGGCCCAATGGATGACTGGATGGAGAAACGGGGATTGGCAAGATTGGGGCGCAGATTGTGTGGGCCTGATGCTTGGATACCTGAGCTGGAAAATAGCAAGCTCGAACAAAAGCTCACAGCAGATCTTTTAGTCGGTGATACAACATGCCCAGCACCAAGCTGGGTGTGCGCAGCACAGCCCCGCCCGGAAAATTGTGGTGTTGCAACTTGGCAAACACATCAAACCGTTCAGCCTGCCCGGCCAACGCCTGCGCAGCCAGCTGCCCCGCCAGCCCCGTCAAGGCCACACCATGGCCACTAAAGCCTTGCAAGTAAATCACGTTACCCCCGATCCGCCCAAAATCTGGTGCACGGTTCATGCTGATGTCCACAAATCCACCCCAAACATGTTCAACCGGCACATCTTTGAGTTGCGGAAAAATCGCTCCCATGCGCTGTGCCATCACGGCTTTCAGATTGGCGGGGGTGCGAGTGGAGTAACTCACACGGCCACCAAACAACATCCGGTGATCAGCGCTGAAGCGAAAATAATCCAGCACGAAATTATTGTCACAAGCGGCAGCATTGCTCGGAATCAGCTGGCGGCACAAGTCTGCGGACAAGGCTGCGGTGCTGATCATGTAAGTGCCCACCGGCATGATGCGCGGAGTGAGTTCTGGGGCCACCTGGGGGCCGTATTCGGGCAAAGTGCAGTTGCCAGCCAGCACCGCAAATTGGGCATGCACCACACCTTGTGCGGTGCGGGCATGCACGACTGCCCCCCGAGTCAAGCCGGTCACCGCTGAATTTTCAAAAATACGCACGCCAAGGGACTGTGCAGCCCGTGCCAAACCCAAGCCGAACTTCAGTGGGTGCAAATGGCCAGAATTAGTTTCAAACGCAGCCGCGCAGTAGCGTGGGCTTTGAATGTAGTTCTGCACTTGCGTACCGGTGACAAACTCATGGCTGAACCCATAGTCGCGCTGCATGGCCTGGCAATCAGCCTCCAGGGCACGGGCCTTGCGTGGTGAGTCAGCCACATACATGTAGCCTTTGACCCAATCACAGTCGATGTCAAATTCACGTATCCGCTGATCAATCAGATCAACCGACTGCATCAGCAGCACCACTTGGTAGCCTCGTTTCGCCAGCTCAATGGCGGCCGACAGGCCCGCAAAACCTGCGCCCACCACCAGCACATCGGCATTCACCTCACCTTGCAACGGTGGCAGCGCGGGGGGGCGACTGACACTGGCTTCGTAATAGCTGTTCTGGTTAAGTTGGGTGTCAGAGTCCAGCAGCATACACATCCCTCAACGGCGTTTGGCCACTTGGCCACACAAGTAAGTCCAGACCAGCGTGGCCGCCGCCGTACTGGTGAGTTCGGCGTGGTCATAGGCCGGAGCCACTTCCACGCAGTCCATGCCAATACAGTCCAACACCGACAACTCTTCCAGCAAAGTCAGCACCTGTGAACTACTCAAACCACCGGGCTCAGGCGTGCCCGTGCCTGGTGCAAAGGCCGGGTCAAGACAGTCAATGTCCACGGTGATGTAACAGGGGCGGCCTTGCAGACGCGACACAATCTCGGCAATCACCGGTTGCAGCGCCGCACCATCGAGTCCGCGCAACTGCCGGGCGGTAAAAATCAGGCCGCCCTGGTCTTGCACATACTCACGGGCAGCCCGCTCACCGCTGGAACGCAAACCAATTTGCACCGTGTGCATTGGGCTGACCAGTCCTTCGGCAATGGCCTCATAAGTCCAGGTTCCATGACCCGAAGGCTCGCCAAAATGATCCACCCAGGTGTCGCAATGGGCATCAAAGTGAACCAAAGCCAGTTCACCATGCTGGGCATGCGCTGCCCGCAACAACGGCAGCGTCACCGAATGGTCACCACCCAAAAACACGCAGTGGTGCTGCGCCATCAGCAGCGCAGCTTGGTGCTGGATGTGCGCGCGGACCTCACTCAAGGGAGAGGCATTTGGCAAGCGCATGTCATAGGCATCGCCCAGCAGCCCCAAGGGCGTGACATCAAAGTGCGGGTGAATGCCATCACACAGCATCAGGCTGGCGCGGCGAATCTCATGGGGGCCAAAACGTGCACCAGGGCGATGCGTCACGGCCCCATCAAAAGGCACACCCGCCACGGCAAAAGGCTGCTTGTCAAGTTCGGGCGCAGCCAGAAAACGGCTGCTGTGGTTGGCATAGGCAAAATGTCCAAACGTCATGGTATGTCTGCGAGTGATCGATGAATCTCATGGTAACGCCACATGGCCCCCGACACTGCGCCAGTTTCGAGCACATGATGGGAGCCAGTTGCACTCCGCATGAACTGTTCGAGTTTGAGGCATGATGCGGGTCTTTTTCCTCTGAAAACTCAGCATCTTGAACTCCACGACACCCCCAGTCACACACGCCCCACCCCTTTGGTTGGCCTACTTTCTATTGGCATTGAGCATGTCGCTGGTTGGCAGCTATGTGGCCTTGAGCAAGCCGCTGGTGGCGGCCATGCCGGTATTTTTGCTGGCGTGGTTGCGTTTTGGCATCGGGGCATTGGCCATGCCACACTGGCTGCGCAAGCCACTTGACGAAGCACCCCTGAGCCGCGCCACCCAAGGGTTGATTTTTCTCGAGTCATTTCTGGGCAATTTTTTGTTCACCGTGTGTATGCTGTTTGGCGTAAGTTTGACCACGGCGGTGTCGGCCGGGGTCATCATGGCAGCCATTCCCACCATGGTCGCGTTACTGAGCTGGCTGTTCTTGCGTGAGCGAATTGGCCCGAGGGTTTGGGCTGCGATTGGCCTGGCAGTCACAGGGATTGCCTTGTTTTCGCTATCAAAACAAGAGCTATCTGCGCATGTTTCACAAGCATCAGAGACTGATTTTTCACATAAAAACGCCTGGCTCGGGAATTTGCTGGTGTTCGGCGCCGTGGTGTGTGAAGCCTCGTATGCGGTGATTGGCAAGAAACTGACCGGCAGTGTGTCCCCCAAGCGCATCACCGCCTTGATCAATCTGTGGGGCCTGGCGTTGATGACACCGTTTGGACTGTATTCCGCATGGACTTTTGACTTGACAACGATCCAACCTGGCATGTGGCTGCTGCTGGTGTTTTACGCGCTGGCAGCCAGCATCTGGACGGTGTGGTTATGGATGACCGGACTGAAAACCGTACCGGCATCCCGTGCCGGCGTATTCACCGTGATGCTGCCGATTTCAGCGGCACTGGTTGGGGTGCTTGTGCTGGGAGAACGCCTGAGCAGCTTGCAGGTGTTGGCCTTTGGCCTGTGCCTGGCGGGTGTGGTGTTGGCCACCCTGCCCGGGCGCAGCACAACTCAGTCAAGTCACTAAGCCAGTTTGCTGGCACTGATCACCATGCCATCGGCATCGGCATACAACCAGTCGCCCGGATTCACCCACACACCCTGAATTTGCACCGGCAAGTCTTTCAAGCCCTGGTTTTTTTTTCTCGGTCGGCAACGGCATGCTGGCCAGGGCACGAATGCCGACATCCAGCGGCGCAAGTTCAGCCACATCACGCACACAACCATCAATCACCACACCAGCCCAGCCATTTTTGGCTGCGGCTGCGCCCAGATTGCCACCCAGCAACGCACGGCGCAAGGAGCCCGCACCATCCACCACCAGCCAAACCCGCATGAATCAACCGCTGCTTTCACCAGGGTGTTGTCTTCAAAACATTTGACCGTGACCACCGGACCACAAAACACACGACGTGCACCAAAGTCTTTGAACACCGGGGGCAGCACCCGAAACTGCGCAGGCGCATCATTTTTATGGGCATCACACAGGTCACAGGTGGCAAAACTTGAAGTCATGAATATTCCTTTTGGGGGTTGAATTGAGAAAAAATTGTAAAACCATCAAATACTCATCACAAAACATCTGCTTGCCATGCGAAATTCGCGTCTTCCCCCTTGGAAAGCGCTAATTTCTCCAGTAGCATTCGACCCAACCAGCCTGACCGTGAGAGCTGGCGATTCACTCAACTTGAAAAGGACATCCGAATATGGCAACTGCAACCAAAGCTCCAGCTAAAAAAGCCGCCCCCGCCACCAAAGCAGCACCTGCTAAAAAAGCGGCTCCGGCCAAAGCTGCAGCTCCTGCCAAAAAAGTAGCCGTCAAGGCTGCTGCTCCTGCCAAGAAGGCAGCTCCAGCCAAAGCCGCAGCACCGGCCAAAAAAGCGGCTCCTGCAAAGGCAGCTGCACCGGCTAAAAAAGTTGCCCCCGCCAAAGCCCCTGCAGCCAAACGCGCAGTTAATTCAGCCTTCATGAAAGCCCTGACCCCCAGCGCCGCATTGGCCGCTGTGGTGGGCGCAAAAGCGCTGCCACGTACTGAAGTCGTCAAACAAATGTGGGTTTACATCAAAGCCAACAAACTGCAAGACGCAGTGAACAAGCGCATGATCAATGCCGATGCCAAACTCAAGGCAGTGTTCGGTAAAGCCCAGGTGACCATGTTTGAAATGGCTGGCCTGATTGGCAAGCATCTGAAATAATTTTTAGAGCGATCACTTAAAAAGCCGACGCAAGTCGGCTTTTTATTTGTGGCATCATGCCGAAAATTACAAATTAATTACATGCCATAAATGCTGCGTTTTCTCTTCACCCGCTTGAGCCTGATTGTGCCGACCTTCATCGGCATGACCTTGGTGGCTTTCTTTCTGATCCGGCTGGTGCCGGGGGACCCGATTGAAACCCTGGCGGGTGAACGTGGCATTGATGCCACCCGCCATGCCGAATTACTCAAAGCCTATGGCCTGGATCGCCCGATCATGGTGCAGTACGGCATCTACATTAGCCGGGTGTTGCAGGGTGATTTGGGCAAATCCATCATCACCCATGAACCGGTGCTCAATGAATTTCTGGCCTTGTTTCCCGCCACCATCGAGTTGGCCGTCTGCGCCATTCTTTTTGCTCTGATCATTGGCATCCCGGCGGGCATCCTGGCCGCAGTCAAACGCAACACCATCCTCGATCACGGCGTGATGGGCGTGTCACTCACCGGTTACTCCATGCCCATCTTCTGGTGGGGTTTGTTGCTGATTTTGCTGTTTTCAGTGCAACTCGACTTGACCCCGGTCTCCGGGCGTATGGCGGTGCAGTACTTCATTGAACCCGTCACCGGATTTTTGTTGATTGACACCTGGCTGGCAGGTGACAGAGATGCCTTCTGGTCGGCACTCACCCACCTGATCTTGCCCACCATTGTGCTGGGCACCAACCCGCTCGCCGTCATTGCCCGCATGACCCGCTCTGCCATGCTGGAAGTGTTGGGCGAAGACTACATCCGCACCGCCCGGGCCAAGGGCTTGTCCAACTTTCGGGTGGTCGCGTTGCACGCCCTGCGCAATGCACTCATTCCTGTCATCACCGTGATTGGCCTGCAGGTCGGCGTACTCTTCACCGGAGCCATTCTGACCGAGACCATTTTTTCCTGGCCCGGCGTGGGCAAGTGGATGATCGAAGCCATTGGCCGACGTGACTACCCAGTCTTGCAAGGCGGCATGTTGCTGCTGGGCGCGATGGTGATGATCGTCAACCTGCTGGTGGACGTGACTTACGGCATCATCAACCCCCGCATCCGGCACTGAAGGCCCACCCCATGACGACGCTTGCCGACCCCACGCCCCATTTCGTACCGCCCCACCCTTTGCGGGAGTTCTGGGACTATTTTTCAACCAACAAAGGGGCTGTGGCGGGCCTGGTCATCGTGCTGCTGGTGCTGCTGATGGCCGCTTTTGCCCCCTGGATTGCGCCCTACTCTCCCAACGACACCGATCCCAGCGTGTTTTTGACTCCCCCAGCGTGGCAAGCAGGGGGCTCCAGTGCCCACTGGCTCGGCACCGATGCCATTGGCCGCGATATTTTGTCGCGCCTGATCCATGGTGCCCGCTTGTCCCTGACGATTGGCCTGGCCGTGGTGGCCTTGTCCGTGTTGCTGGGCACCGTGCTGGGGCTGACTGCAGGCTATTTCCGTGGGCTGTTTGAAATTGCGGTGATGCGGCTGATGGACATCATCCTGACCCTGCCCAGTCTGCTGCTGGCGATAGTGATCGTGGCGATTCTGGGCCCAGGACTGATGAACGCCATGCTGGCGGTGGCTGTTGTGGTGTTGCCGCATTACGTGCGCATCACCCGGGCTGCCGTGATCACCGAGATGAGCCGCGACTACGTCACTGCCGCCCGCATGAACGGTGCAGGCCATTGGCGGCTGATGTTCAACGAGGTGCTGCCCAACTGCACCGCACCGCTGATTGTGCAAGCCTCACTGGGCATTTCAGCGGCCATTCTGGATGCTGCGGCCTTGGGCTTTCTGGGCCTGGGCGCACAACCCCCCTCGCCCGAATGGGGCAC
>VIKI01000191.1 GCA_008080595.1 Comamonadaceae bacterium | reverse complement strand
CCAATTCGTGAAACACCTTGGGCGCAATGTTGTAGGCTGCCCCATTGGCCGCATCCACCACAATGCGCAAGCCTTTGAGAGTGAGGTTGTTGGCAAAAGTGCTTTTGCAAAATTCAATGTAGCGCCCGGCAGCATCGTCCAGACGACGCGATTTCCCCAGATTGACCGAATCCACCCACACCGGTGGTTCGAGCAAGGTCGTTTCTACATCCTGCTCCCAGACATCGGGTAATTTGGTGCCTTGTGCACTGAAAAACTTGATCCCGTTGTCTTCAAACGGGTTATGGCTGGCACTGATCACCACGCCCAGAGAAGCACGTTGTGCCCGTGTCAGATAGGCCACCCCGGGGGTTGGCAATGGCCCCAGCAGCACCACATCAACACCTGCGGAATTGAAACCGCTCTCCAGCGCACTCTCCAGCATATAGCCTGAAATGCGGGTATCTTTACCAATCAATACCGTGGGTTTGGCCTCGGTACGCTTCAGAACACGCCCCACAGCATGGGCCAGCTTGAGCACAAAATCGGCCGTAATCGGCGATTGCCCAACCGTGCCACGTATGCCATCGGTGCCAAAAAATTGTCTCGTCATGTGTATTCCCTTGAACGGCTTTCTATAGATGGTGAATTATCGTATGGCGGCCAGCACACGCAGGGCTTGCACCGTTTCCTTGACATCGTGTACCCGCAGCACCGAAGCCCCTCGCTCGGCTGCCAATAACGCCGCAGCCACACTCGGAATAAGCCGTTGGTGTGCCGACAATACCTCGCCTTGTTCTGGATGAATCCCCATTCCTGCCAAGGACGATTTGCGTGACCAGCCTGCGAGCAACGGATAACCAAGCTTGAGCAACTCAGCTTGCTGGGCCAGCAAAGCAAAGTTCTGTGCCACCGTTTTACCAAAGCCAATGCCAGGGTCTAACAAAATTCTGCTCTTTTCAACCCCTAGAGCTTGTAAATCAAGCGCAGAAAGCTCTAAAAATGTGAGCACCTGTGGCACCACATCGCCGTGCATGGGCTGCACTTGCATGGTCTGTGGCTCCAGATGCATATGCATCAAGCAGACACCACAACTGCTGTGAGCGGCCACGACTTGTTTGCCATGGAGTGGATAACACGGGTCTTGCCAGCGCAAGGCCCAAATGTCATTGATGATGTCAGCCCCCAGATCCAACACGGCTTGCATCACCTGTGGCTTGTAGGTGTCTACGGAGACCGGTACACCCAGGGTGACTGCAGCTCGAACCACCGGCAGCACACGTGCCAGCTCATCTTCAACACCCAGTGGTTGAGCGCCTGGGCGAGATGACTCACCACCAATGTCCAGAATATCAACCCCTTCCTGCAGGAGTTGTTCGCAGTGACGCAGGGCTGAAGCGGTTGATCCGTGAAGCCCGCCATCAGAAAAAGAATCGGGGGTGACATTCACAATCCCCATGACTCTGGGGTAACTCAGGTCGATCTCAAAACGACTGGTTCGCCAAATCATGTGTCTTCTATCAGATCAGAAAAAACGGGGCTCACGCCCCGTTGATCGATGTGGCTTTAAGCTGCACGAGGTGCGGCTTCTGCATGGACTGCAGGTGAACCACCAGACCCATTGTCTGAGCCAGCAGGTGGAATTCGGGGTGACCAGTCCTTGGGTGGACGTGGCAATTTGCCAGCCATGATGTCATCAAGCTGATCGCTGTCAATGGTTTCCCATTCAAGCAAAGCCTTGGCCATGGTGTGCATTTTGTCGCTGTTTTCCTCGATCAAACGACGCGCCAAGGCGTACTGCTCATCAATGATGCGGCGCACCTCAGAGTCCACTTTTTGCATGGTTTCTTCACTCATGTTGGTGGTTTTGGTGACCGAACGACCGAGAAACACTTCGCCTTCGTTTTCGGCATACACCATCGGGCCCAGCGCGGCGGTCATGCCATAACGCATCACCATGTCACGGGCGATTTGGGTCGCACGTTCAAAGTCATTGCTGGCACCGGTGGTCATCTGGTTCATGAACACTTCTTCAGCGATACGGCCACCAAACAACATGCTGATCTGATTGAGCATGAAGTCTTTGTCGTAGCTGTAACGGTCTTGCGCGGGCAGGCTCATCGTCACACCCAGGGCACGTCCACGCGGAATGATGGTCACTTTATGAACCGGGTCACATTTGGGAAGCAGTTTGCCAATCAAGGCGTGGCCTGACTCGTGGTACGCCGTGTTGCGACGCTCTTCTTCGGGCATGACCATGCTCTTGCGTTCCGGCCCCATCAGGATTTTGTCTTTGGCTTTTTCAAAATCCTGCATCTCAACCGTGCGGGCATTTCTGCGTGCGGCCATCAAAGCCGCTTCGTTGCACAAGTTGGCCAGATCGGCACCACTCATGCCTGGTGTACCGCGGGCAATCACTGCCGCATTCACGTCCTGGCTCAAAGGCACCTTGCGCATGTGCACATTCAAAATCTGCTCGCGGCCACGAATGTCCGGCAAGGTCACATACACCTGGCGGTCAAATCGCCCTGGGCGCAGCAAAGCGGCATCCAGAATGTCTGGGCGGTTGGTAGCAGCCACCACAATCACACCCACGTTGGTTTCAAACCCATCCATCTCCACCAGCATCTGGTTCAGGGTTTGCTCACGCTCATCGTTGCCACCACCTAAACCAGCACCACGTTGACGACCCACCGCGTCAATTTCATCAATAAAGATGATGCATGGGGCATTTTTCTTGGCGTTCTCAAACATGTCGCGCACACGCGAAGCCCCCACACCGACAAACATTTCCACAAAATCAGAGCCGGAAATGCTGAAAAAGGGCACTTTGGCTTCACCCGCAATGGATTTGGCCAACAAAGTTTTACCGGTACCAGGTGGCCCGACCAATAACAAGCCCCGAGGAATACGACCACCCAGCTTCTGGAATTTGGAGGGGTCTTTGAGAAAGTCCACCACTTCTTTGACTTCTTCTTTGGCTTCATCACACCCAGCCACGTCGGCAAAGGTGACCGTGTTGGTGTTTTCATCCAGTAAGCGTGCTTTGCTTTTGCCAAAACTGAACGCGCCGCCTTTGCCTCCACCCTGCATCTGGCGCATGAAATAAATCCACACCCCAATCAACAACAGCATCGGCCCCCAGCTTACCAGGAGCGTCATCAACAGTGAGCCTTCGTCACGTGGGCGGACATCAAACTTGACATCATTGGCAATCAGGTCACCCACCAAACCACGATCAAGGTAAGTGGCGGTGGTACGCACCTTGCGGTCATCACTGGTGACGGCCACAATCTCCGTGCCGCTTTGTCCCTCCTGAATGATGGCGCTCTTGATGCGTTTACCACGCACCTCCTCCAAAAAATCAGAGTAGCCCAAATAACCAGCCCCGGTTGTGGGACGCGTATCAAACTGTTTGAAGACGGTAAAAAGCACCATCGCAATCACCAGCCAGACCGCAATTTTTGAAAACCATGGATTGTTCAAGCGAAACTCCAATAGAGACAGGTAAGCAACACAAAAGATGACAAGTTGAGGCGAATTTTAGGCTTTTCAAATCTGTCTGCTAAGCCCGCTGATCGCTTCAGCCACAGCATTTGCAAGGAATTCAGCCTTTTTTCAAGCCCATGCCGATTAAAAAGGTTTCTGATGACCTGTCACGAGAAGCTTTCGGCTTGATGCGTTTGACCGTCATGAAGGTTTCCCTGAACCGCTTGGCCAAGATGTCGTAACTGCCTCCGTGAAAAACTTTGGCCACCAACACACCTTCTGGTTTGAGATGATCATGCGCGAATTCAAGAGCCAACTCCACCAAGTGCTCCACTCTGGCAGCATCCGCTGAGCTGATGCCCGACAGATTGGGGGCCATGTCTGAGATCACCACATCGACCTTTTCCCCTTGAATTTTTTCAGCCAATTCAGCCAGTACAGACTCTTCCCGAATGTCCCCCTGAATGAACAGCACACCCTCAATGGGTTCCATCGGCAATATGTCCAGAGCAACGATTTTCCCGTTGAGCGTACCGCTTGCCGCCCCACCACCTGTGGCAGATTTAGGCGACAGCTTGCGCCGCACATACTGGCTCCATGCGCCCGGTGTAGAGCCCAGATCCACCACCAATTGACCCGGTTTGATCACATGCAGGGTTTCATCAATCTCTTGCAGCTTGTAAGCCGCACGCGCCCGGTAGCCATCTTTCTGGGCCAATTTGACATAGGTGTCATTGACGTGGTCATTGAGCCAGGCTCGATTGACTTTACTGCTTTTAACTGCTGATTTCATGTGATCTGACGTGTTTGGATGCAATCCATCTGATTTGCGAAACGCGAAACAATGGAGACCGGCCACAAAGTGGAAGTCTCACCGATAATAGCGGCATGCCTCAAATACTCCTGACCCCTGCCCAACGTAAAGTCCACCGAGCCGAAGCCCACCACCTTGACCCGGTGGTGATGGTGGGTGGCGACGGCTTGACTGCCGCTGTTAAAAAAGAAGCCGATGCTGCCCTGAATGCACACGGCCTCATCAAAGTTCGTGTTTTCTCAGATGATCGTGTCGCCCGTGAGGCCATGTTTCAAACACTGGCCGACGAGCTCAACGCAGCCCCCATTCAACACATTGGCAAATTGCTGGTGTTATGGCGTCCGCAACCCGAGCGCGAAAAGACCATCGATGAAGACCGCATGCCCGCACCCAGGGATGTCAAGGTGCTCAAGTTCAGCAAACGCGGTGGTCAACGCCCCGAAGTCAAAACCCTGCGGGTCTTGGGCAACCAGCGCCTCACCACTGGGGGCCAGATCAAACGGGCTGCCAAACGCAAGCCTGTCAGTATCAAAAAACGCAATCAGGATTGAAGTTGACTCCCAGGAGAATAGGCATTCTGCCCCCTGCCGAATGCCTTAAGCTCTGCTGGAAATTTTTCTAAAAGTCACCGTCGCGCAGACCCACTGGAGTGCGTAAAGTGCGCTTCCCACACTGTGCCACAAACGCAAATCCTGCCGAGCAATGATGCGTGGCGCAATCGCAAATTCAGTCAAGAGTGCAGCCAGCATCCCCATCATTACAAAAACAATAGCTGGATGCGCTCTATTTTCAATGCTTACGGGCTGATTTGATCTAAAAATCATCATCAACAAAAGGCCACAAATCAGCGTCAGCCAGGTGAGCGCGGAAAACAATTTGGCGGCCATGGCCCCAGCCATGGCCGGGGTGGGCAGGTTGGCAAACAACATCGGTACGACACCAAAGGCCACCGCCGTCAATGCGCCCCACCAGAGGGCGGCGAGCCATACACTCAGATCATTGAGCCCCAGTTTCATGGGTTCAGCAATAACGAACCGCCACCACCTCATAGCGGCGCAGGCCACCAGGAGCCTGAACTTCGGCCACATCACCCTCTTCTTTGCCAATCAAGGCACGGGAAATCGGGCTGTTGATGTTGATCAAACCGAGCTTGAGGTCGGCCTCATCCTCTCCAACAATTTGGTAGGTGACTTTTTGACCCGTTTCTTCATCTTCGAGGTCTACCGTCGTGCCAAACACCACCCGGCCACCGGCATCGAGTTCAGCCGGATCAATGATCTGTGCTACCGACAATTTGCCTTCAATTTCCTGAATCCGGCTCAGGTCACCCTGGGCGCGCGCTTCAGCAATGGCATTGATGACTGCCGGACGCTCAAACGCCTTGAGTTGATGCAACTCGGCCTTGAGTTTGTCGGCACCGCGTTTGGTAATGGGAAGTGTCGCCACGTGAAGCTCCGGGAAAAATAGGTCTACAAAATAAAACCGCCGAACGTTCAAGTCCGGCGGCAAGTGCGAATTATGCCGCGATTCACACGACAGATTCAGCTAAAAAACACCTTGGTCAGGCGTTCAGCAACTGCGCATGCATTTCCTGAACCGAAATCACATCAAGCTGATCCATGTAGCGCATGCCCTCCACCGCCGCTTCAGCACCAGCAATGGTGGTGAAGGTGGTGACCTGAGCCAGCAGTGCAGAGGTGCGAATTTGACGCGAGTCAGCAATGGCGTTGCGACGCTCTTCGACCGTGTTGATCACCAGCACAATCTCATTGTTTTTGAGCATGTCCACGATATGGGGTCGGCCTTCTGTGACCTTGTTCACCACGCCGCAAGGCACACCTGCCGCATTGATGGCAGCAGCGGTTCCCTTGGTCGCAACAACTGCAAAATTCATAGCTACCAGCGCACGTGCCACCTCGATGGCACGGTTTTTATCGCTATTTTTCACGGACAAAAAGACTTTGCCAGTGGGTTCCCCCGTGGCAGTGAAGGGGCGCGGCAATTTGCAACCAGCCCCCATTTGTGATTTCACAAATGCCTCACCAAAGGTCTTGCCAACACCCATGACTTCACCGGTGGACTTCATTTCAGGGCCCAAAATGGTGTCCACACCAGGGAACTTGACAAACGGGAAGACGGCTTCTTTGACGCTGAAATAGGGGGGATTGGCCTCGCGGGTGATACCTTGTGAGGCCAAGGTTTGCCCCACCATACAGCGAGCCGCCACCTTGGCCAGTTGCACGCCGGTGGCCTTGGAGACAAACGGCACGGTGCGTGAGGCACGCGGATTCACCTCCAACACAAAAATCACGTCCTGGTCGTCCAGGTGTTGAATGGCAAACTGCACGTTCATCAAACCCACCACGTTCAAGGCATGTGCCATGGCCGCAGTCTGGCGTTTGATCTCGGTGAC
>VIKI01000190.1 GCA_008080595.1 Comamonadaceae bacterium | reverse complement strand
TCCTTGAACAGCGTTTCAAACTGTGGCACCACAAACCCGAGCATGGCAATGAGCGACAAAACAGCCACAATCAGCAAAATGGCCGGGTAAATGGCGGCTGAAATCACGCTTTCACGTAACGCACGCAGTCGGTCAAGGTGCTCAACCAGCCGCTCAAGTACAGCACTGAGTTGCCCACTGGCTTCACCAGAGCGCACCATGTTGATGTAAAAATCACCAAACTGCTGCGGGTGATGCCCCAGTGCCCGACTCAGCGCGGCCCCCCCTTTGACATCGTCCAGCAGCTTCTGCGTCAGATTCACCATGGTCGGCTTGGCGCTCATGCCAATGAGTACCCGCAAGGCGTTGTCCAGCGACAGACCGGCCTTGAGCATGATCGACAGCTCACTGGTCATGATCAGCACATCGGCAGAGGTGATATCGGTTGACCTGAACCAACCACCGCCAGTACTTGCTTGGGTTGTTGGTAACGCGGTGCTTGATGCCGCTGGCAACGAGGCTCCTGCCTCATGGAGTTGCAACGGTGTCAAGCCTTGCGCGCGCAACTGCTGCATGGCCTGTGCGTGGCTGGCGGCTTGAAGACGACCCTCAACAATCTTGGCATCTGCTTGGGCGGCCTTCCAGACAAAATCAGGCATCGGTATGATCCTCAGTAACCCTGAGCAATTCATCCAGACTGGTGATGCCAGCAGCCACCTTGATCAGCCCATCTTCATACAGGGTGTGCATGCCCACTGCTGTAGCTTTGGCATGCAAGGCGCTGGCATCCAGCCCATCCAGAATGGCACGGCGCATGACATCATCAATCATCAACAGTTCATGGATACCTGATCGGCCGACATAGCCGGTTTGACGGCAGTGCTCACACCCGACTGGACGGTACAAATGCGGCACGCTCAAGCCCATACGCGCCAAACCACTGCTGTCGAGCAAACTGGGCTCTGGCACATAGGCTTGTTTGCAGTGGTCACACAAGCGGCGCACCAGCCGCTGCGATAACACGCCATTCACAGAAGAGGTGATCAGGTACGGCTCAACTCCCATGTCCTGCAGCCTGACAATGGCCCCCGCAGCCGTATTGGTATGTAAAGTTGAGAGCACCAGGTGCCCAGTCAAAGCCGATTGCACCGCAATTTGCGCGGTTTCACTGTCGCGCATTTCCCCGATCATGATGATGTCGGGGTCTTGCCGCAGGATGGAGCGCAGCGCATTGGCAAAAGTCAGCCCAATCTGGCTGTGCACCTGAATCTGGTTGATGCCTGCGAGCTGGTATTCCACCGGCTCTTCCACAGTGATGATCTTGTGCGCATCCGCATCAATTTTGGACAAAGCAGTATACAACGTGGTGGTCTTGCCTGACCCCGTGGGCCCGGTAATCAGCAAAATGCCATGAGGTCTTGCCAACAAGTGATTGAACTTTTCCAGATTGTCAGGTGCAAACCCGATGGACTCCATGCTGTAACGCACGCTGGAACGGTCCAGCACCCGCATCACCAAACTCTCACCGTGTACCGTGGGCACGGTGGACACACGCAGGTCAAGTTCGCGGCCTTTGACACGCGTTTTGATGCGCCCGTCTTGCGGCAATCGGCGCTCGGCAATATCCAGGTGCGCCATCAGCTTGACGCGGGAATTGACCGCTGCGCTGAGCTGCGGAGCCACCACATCGGCACTGGCAATGACACCATCCACCCGATAGCGCACATGCAAGCCATCATCAAAGGGCTCAAGATGAATATCCGAGGCACGTAAATCAATGACACGTCCAATGATCTGGTTGACCATGCGTATCACCGGGGCTTCGCTGGCCAAATCCTTCAGGTGTTCAACAAAATCACCCGCATCGGCTTCAAAAGCCAAGCCGTCGACTTCATTGGGGGCTTCTTCACCCGCAGACATGGCACGCTCAATATCAGCGGCCAATGCCACACAGGGGTGAATCGTCAAACCGGTGGCCAAGCCCAGCGCCTTGATCACAAAGGCATCATCGGGGCAAGCCAATGCCACGGTCAGACCAGAGGCATCCAGACGCAAGGGGTACACATGGTGAGCCCGCAAGAAATCTGCCGACAAGCCTTCAATATCAGGGGCCAAGGCAGGAAATTCATCTACGGTGACAAAGGGAATTCCAAGCATATTGGCTTGTGCATGGGCCACATCCAGCTCGGACACCAGTCCCAGATTGACCAGCACAGCAGGCAATGCCCCGCCCGCTTCGCCTTGAGCCGAAATGGCCCGCTCCAGATCACGGGCTGACAGTTTGCCCAGACCTACCAATACATCCCCAAGCCGGGCTGGCTTTTCTTCAAGAGTGATTGGGGTAGCAAATGGCTCTAAAACAGTGCTCATGAAAGGCAAATTTGGACGAGGTAACAAGTGCCAATGGTAACGGCAAAGCCCGGCATCCCAAGCAAGCCAATCCGCCGCTCCTGGTGCTGTGCCACGGCTGAATCCGACAAGGCGTGATTGACCCTGTGCTTTGGCATGGCACAAAACAGGGATAATTACGGGTTTTATCACCTCACTGGAGACTCCTCATGGCCAAAGAATTCCGTACCGAAGCTGACCGTAAAGCTACTCCCCGCCCCGTTGCACCCAAAGGCGTTTGTTTCACTGCCCCACAAGGTCAAAAGCGCAGCTTAGAGCGTGGCGTGGCAACCAACAACAAGAAAAACCCTGGCAAGCGCTGCCACAAAGGCGGTTAAGCGCCCTGGGGGTCTTAACCCGACTCAAACTGAGTTTAAAAAACGGCCCATGTGGGCCGTTTTTCATTGGGGCCGGGCCAATACATCATCCCCCGTAAGCCACAGTGCCTTACTGAGCCCGGTACAAACAAACCCGATTGCGCCCCTGTGCCTTGGCTTGGTAAAGCGCCTGATCTGCCTGGCTCAACAGGATGTCCATACTGGCATCCTTGTCGACCAGTACGGTTGCGCCAAACGAGGCAGTGAAATGCAGTGGCAGGCCGCTTTGCTGTGGTATTTCGGCACCAGCAATCGCCACACGCAGTCGCTCGGCAGCTTGCAGGGCCTGTTCACTGGCGGTTTGCGGCAACAGGATGGCAAACTCTTCGCCGCCAATCCGGCCAATGATGTCGATGTCACGCAAGGAGGCAAGGCAAACTTCTGCCAGCTTTTGCAGTACCAGGTCACCCACCTTGTGGCCGTAGGTATCGTTGACCAACTTGAAGCGGTCAATATCAAGCATCAGAACCGACAAGACCCCGCCATAGCGCCGCACCCGGTCGAGTTCTTTTTCCGCCTGCTCGAAGAAATAGCGCCGGTTGGCTAAACCTGTCAGGTAATCCAGATAGGCACGGCGCTCCAATTCCTCTTGCGTGCGCCGGTTTTCAATGGCAATAGCCGCCAGGTTGGAGGCAAAAGCAATACGCTCAAGATCTTGCAGCTGCGGCGCTTTGGGCTCTGCATGGTAGATGGCAAAAGTACCCAACACGACACCACGCGAAGAAAGAATCGGCTCCGACCAGCAGGCCCGCAACCCGGCCTGTTGCGCCAGAGAGAGATAAGGTTTCCAGTAATCATGGAGATGAATGTCCTCAACGATCACCCGTTGGCCAAGATACGCAGCCGTGCCACAAGAGCCGACCCCCACGCCGATTTCAATGCCGTGAATCGCCTCGTTGTAGAACGCAGGCAGGCTGGGTGCAGCACCTGTCAGCAGGTGTTTCCCGTCCTCAGACAGCAACAAAACGCTGCAGCGTGCGGTTGTATCCTCCGTTTCGATCTGCTGCACGATGCCATTGAGTATGTTGCCCAACGCCGCTCCACGTGCCACCATTTCCAGCATGGCATCATGCGCCCGCTCGCGCTGTTCACTTTGCCAACGCTCGGTGATGTCAGTGAAACTCACCAACTGACGCCGAGCAACCCACGCCGGTCGCACAACGATACGGCGCACATCACCGTTTTTGCAGATGATGTCCGTCTCCAGTTCTGGCGGCTGCACACCGGTCTGGCGCGCCAGTGCCAGCGCTTGAACCCAAGGCTGAACGACTGTTTCGCGGTAACGCTCATCGGGGTAAGCCTGCCGGTACCAGGCTTTCAAGTCGGGCAAATCGGCCAAGGTATAGCCAAACAGACGAGTGAACTGTTGGTTAACGTACTCAATCCGGGCTCCTCCGTCAGACCAGCCTATGGCCACCGGGGATGACTCCAGAATATCCTCCAGTTGAATGCGTCGCTCAGACTGTTCACCAAGCTTGTGTTCCAGCACGTTTTGCCGTAACCGCGCCAGACCGCTGGTAGCCAGCATGTGCGCCATTTCAACCATCACGGCCATCAATTTTTGCAAACGTTCCTTATCCACAACCGGAATGGCAGCGATGGAAGCCAGGTAAGCCGACTCATCCCAACCCAACTCTGCCGCTTGCTGGCGAAAAAACGCCATGTCCGGTGGCGTATGCAGCACCTGCCCCAAAAACAGCGTCGCCAACTGCCGCCCCTCAATCACCACGGGCGTGGCGTAATCCATCAACCCGTTGCGGCACAACCCGCCAGCCACACAACCGGCACGCAAGTCATGCATGATGGTCAGATTGCTCTGACGGCAACGCTCAGCAGCTTCAGGCTGAACACGATGAAACTGGGTGCAGGCATTGAGCCCCGCCGACATGGACAACAATTCGCCATCCACATCCACAACACCATTGGGAATACCGGTGGCAAGAAAAAAGCTCTCCAGCATGCGCGTGAATGAAGGCACATCAACCAATTCACTGAAGCGGTATTGAGAAATATCGATTTGCATGGCGTATTGAAAGGAAGGCTGTCCAGTATCGCAGCCAAGACACTTTTTTGCTACTTGTCTGCGGCTTCTCCACTCTTTAATATTGCTTCTTATTTTATAGCTACTTACGCTTTATTCATATGCACTAGAGGCCAAAACCATTCACACCCACAAAAAACCCAGAGCGGCTATGATCTTCGGCATGCAGCGCCGACACTTTCTCTTGACCCCCCTTGCTTTCTTTTCAGGAATCACCATGGCCGATACCCCCAAAGTCCAGTCGCTGGATGACGTGCTGCGCTGGCTGGATCGACTGGAAAACGCCACCCAGGTGCACAGCCTCAATGCCTGGGCGATTTCGGCCACGCTGGCGCACATGGCGCAAAGCGTTGACATGAGCATGGATGGTTTTCCACAACCCAAGAGCGTGCTGTTTCAGTCCACACTCGGCTCGGCGGCGTTTGCGGTGTTCCGGCTGCGTGGGCGCATGAGCCACGGCCTGACCGAGCCGATTCCCGGTGCGCCAGCCTTGCCACAAACGACCAACTGGAAGCCGGGCGTGGCACAGCTGCGCACTGCGGTGCAGAGATTTCAGCGCCACACTGGAACATTGCAACCACACTTCGCCTACGGCGCACTGAGCCATGCCGACTATGCCCTGGCGCATACCCTGCACATCGCCAACCACCAGGACGACATCACGGTGGCGTGAACCGCCTACCACGGTGGTTCAACGGCCCAACTGAGCCAGTCGCGTGTCAAAGCTGCCATACAGCACATTGCCGTTGAACAGGCGGTTGCCTTCTTGGCCTTTGAGCACCAAAGCCGGTACGCCTTGGGCTCGGAGGGCGTGCATCAGGTGTTGCGCCATAGCACCAGCCGCACAGGGGGTCAAACAGATAGGTCACGGTGGTGCGCATGGT
>VIKI01000322.1 GCA_008080595.1 Comamonadaceae bacterium | reverse complement strand
GCTTTGCCTGGGAGCGCTGATCCCCTCACCCACCGCCTGGGGCAGCCAGCGCAGCCAATCCGCCTCGGTGCAGCCCATGTCACGTTCGAAACGTTCAGGGCAAAACGCTTGCATTTTGATAGCTGCTTGCGCTTATTCAAAAAGCGCTAGAGGCTGATTTCTTATATATCCATGCCCCTGCGACCATTCGCCACAGTCAAACGGTCATGGCTTGATATGTGCCACAGCACGCCATATACTTTGATACATACCAACCTCATTCAACTGAATGTTGTGATCCATTAAAGGAGACTTACATGGGCAACGCCGCAAAAATCTTCACCACAGGCCGCAGCCAGGCGGTGCGTCTACCGCTTGAGTTTCGCTTTGACTGCAGTGAGGTCTATATACGCCGGGACCCTGTCACCGGTGATGTTGTGCTGTCGCGCCGACCCGATAGCTGGGACGGATTCCTGGCGGTCTGCAAAAACACCCAGGTTCCGGCAGATTTCATGACCGAAACCGACCGCAATCAGGACGAGTCCGTGCGCGATCCCTTTGCGGACACCTCCGCATGACGCGCTACCTGCTGGACACCAACATCGCCAGCCACATCATCAAAAACGACATTGCCGCAGTGATACAGCGGTTGCTGCAAGTGCCGATGCACAATGTGTCCATATCGGCAGTCACCGAGGCCGAACTGCTTTATGGAGTTGCCAAACGTGGTCACCCCGCTGGATTGACGGCCAGGGTCAAAGAGTTTTTGGCTCGCGTGGAGGTCATGCCATGGACATCGGACACGGCCAAGGTGTACGGCATTCTGCGTGCAACATGCGAAGCTCAGGGTGTCACACTGGCCAGCATGGACGTGATGATTGCCGCGCACGCCAAAGCGTTGGGCGCAGTCCTGGTCACGCGCGACAAAGCTTTTGGACGAGTGCCAGAAGGGCTGTTATTGGAAGACTGGACGCAGGCATTGCACTGATATTTCAACTCTGATTTTGCCCCGTATGAACGCCCGACTCCGTAATCTGACAAGCCTCTTTCTTCTATTGGCAGCATGGCTGCCCATGGCAGGCTCAGCCCGTGCAGAAGAAAAGGACCTAAAAACGGCGATACAGCAACTGATTGCTCATGGCGATCTGGCCAATACCGATGCGCTGACCAGAATACTGGGACTCAGCTTTCGCATCAAAAAAGTGACTCAGTTTTCCGAGGGGCAGCAGCTACGATATGAGACCGTTATCACCCAGATTCCCAGCTTCATTCTTGCGTCTGGTCTGCACTACAGCCTCTTCGTCAACAAAGCGAGAGTGCCCCTACTTGGAAACCTGGGCTAGAGATTGGAAGTGGCCAATCAGTTCATTCCTGATGCACCATGGCGAAGGGAGGTCCTACACCATTAAACCGTCCACACCCACCGGCATCATGCTGAACGAATTGCAGTGCCAGGTGGAGTTGACCCAGAAGCAAGCTAACATCGTTTCGTTCCCAGCCCCAAAAACATCGTCGCGAGACAGCGAACAAACCCTCATCGGGCAAATAGTCGCATTGATAACTACGGGAGACCTCAGGAACGTGACAGCAACCCAGCGTATTCTTCGATTGGATTTATTGGTCGATTCCAATGGCCTACGCAATGGCAAACTGTATAAAACATCGGTGCTGTTGAAACGCGTGATTCCAGGCTTGAACCCCGATGGATTTAGCTACAGCGCCAACGATACCGGTTGGCAAAGCCCACCGCAGTTCCACGTTCTGCTCCCCCAGGAGTTGAACGAACGACGCGTGGACTTGTGGCTGCCACTGGACACATCACAGGTGTGCATAGATGCTTCAGACATTGCCACACAACTCGATCTCAAAGCCATTCCATACGGTATGTACTCCAAAAATGATGCCGAAAAAGTCTTTAAAGTACTTGGCGAGAATGAAATTTCTCTTTACACCACCTCTTCAGATGGGTGTGTGGAAAGGCTTTGGTTTCACCAAACCACGGATGTGGCACATAACCTGTCAAGCCCCGTGAAATTTTCAAACGCTGACTCCATCTCACAGTCATCCAAGCAATTGAAGGCTGAGGCAAAAGCCCGGCTCGACCTGATGACGGAGCGCATCAGGACAGTTCAACTCAAAAAGATAGAGATTGATCAATATGGCGATGCGACCGATTTGGTCGAGTTGATCAAGAGTTTTCTGATCCAACAAGGCATCAGCGCCGAATTGATCACCCTGTATGAACGCCCCGCTACAAGCGGCGCTGGCGTGCAAGTACGCCCGCTGGCGAACTGAACTTCTTGGTGAAATGCCCTACACCACCCCGAAAAACTCCCCCACCCGCGCTGCTAAAATTATTATTTTTATAGCGCCTTGCGCACATATTCATTGGTCTAGAAGCTTATTTCTTATAAACCTTTCACCCACCCCCACGCTGCATACACAAGTCAAAGCGCGACATAAAGGCGTAGCGCTGCACCTCATCCACCCCAGCAAAGCGAAAGCTCACCCGCAGCACCGGGATGCGGATCAGGCCAATCACCCGCGGGGCGGCCACTTGCCACTTCAGGCCCAGTGCACCGTCGCCAATACGCACGCCCGCTGAAGCCGTGTGCAGCTTCCAATG
>VIKI01000189.1 GCA_008080595.1 Comamonadaceae bacterium | reverse complement strand
TTCAACCCATTGAGTCACTCGAACCCGTTGCTCCGCATCTTGAAGGAACTCGTACAGTGCTGGGTGTCGGAACTCACAGATGAATTGCCCTGCCAGTAGCGCGTGAACGATCTGTTCAAACATTTGCGGTTAACTCCCTGAATTTTTCTGTCAGCGTTGTAGCGTCAGGCACCTTCGCAACGAACACCTCCCGTTCGTCAGTTACCTGAACAAGACAGTCGAACTGTTGCATTGAGCGTTTGGGTAACTCCGGTGTGGCCGTCACGAGTCGGATGTTGTTGTCTTTCAGAACGTCAAGCATCCCCCGGATGTTTCGTGCGTCCAACCGACCAGTCTCATCGATCGCCCACGTCACAATGGCTTTCGAATCGCCTCGCACCATATGCACGAACCCACAGAGCACGGCCATCAAAACGATGCAGCTCAACCCACTCGACGAGACGCTCTTAAATTCAGCTGCGGATGCGAACTTCTTTCGATTGCTGTTCTCAATGACCTCACCCCGAATCCTGACCTGATTGGATAATTCGACTTTCATACTAGAGTCACTACCCCAAGCACTGAGAACTCGGGTTAGCGCCGCCACAAATTCGTCGGAAGGCACGTCGTTGTCACGCAAACGTCCTGCCTGTGAGTCCAGATGATCAATGAAGGCTTCGAGCGGCCCCCACAGCTTTTCTTCTGCCAGGCTCGACGTGACGACCACATCAAGGTCAGTGAGTTTGTCGAATCGATTTCGGCCCGCCTCATCCACCATGATCTTGCGTTTCAAGCCCGTTTGCAGCGAATCATTGAAACGGCCAACCTCCCGGTTGAACTCTTTCAGCTCGTTGTAGAAGTTTCTGATCTGCCCCGCCGTGTTCTTGGCAGTTTCCACGAGGGTCTGGCGCATCTCTTGGTGCCGGATATCGAACCACTGCCAGAGGTCCTTGACCCAAACCAAGGGGTCGTCGCTCTTGGCGGCTCCGGTCTGATCGTAGAAGTCGCGAATCACGGAGTGGTGTGCGTTCATCATCGCCGACCGCACCAGTCCGATAGAGGACCGAAGGCGCTGAATGGAATCACGGTAACCAGCCACCAACTGACCGGCCTTTGCCTCCAGCGTCGCGACCGTCACAAGAACGCTCTCGTTGATCGCCTCCGGGAACGGCCGCAACGAACTCGGAATGTCGTGGGCAGTAAGTATGGGAAGCATGTCGCAAGAGCGCAACACCGCTCGCAGCCGTTCAATCTCCTTCTTGGTCGCTTCCATCACGTTGTCGTACTTAAGGATCGCGTCCTTCTCGTAGCGAACGATCTCCTCAAGCGAGATGCCTTGCTTGATCTTGACGACTTCGAGATCGCCGACCTCTGACCGAAGCTTGGGCTCGCGTTTTGCGGCCCGCTCCTTCCACGCCTTCCAGTCACTGACGAGTCCCTGCAGCTTTTCGATACGATTGACTTCGTCGTCTTGAACCTGAACTTGTCGATCTACTTCCTTGAGCTTGTCCGGTTCAACGCCATTTTGTTGAAGCCTTACAAGTTTGTCTTGGGCCAGCGTTTGAACATCCGAAGCTTCGCCATTCGCTATCACCTTGAGTGATTCGTCCAGCCGCTGCAGCTCTGAATCGCGAGTCTGGTCGATAGCCCGGCGCTTGCGCCGTGTTTCTTCGCCCACATCGCCACGCCGCTTGTCGTAACCGTCTTTGATCGTCGCGGTCTCTTTGTCGAATGACGACAGAGCTGCCTCGGCTGCGGTCCGTCCTTTGAGGGCTGCGTCTCGACATTCGGCAAACTCCCTCGTGCGCTTGTCCTTCAGGCCTTTCAACTGTTCCCGTTGCTGCTGGAACAAAGTGTCCAACCGGCCCTTCTTCGACTTCGCGAGCGTAACCCGCTCACCTGCTGACTTGAGTGCGTCACTGGCCACACGTTGAGCCTCCTGTCCCTTCGCCAAGCGATTCAGGACTACGTCTAGCGCCTGTTCGGCGCGAACCTTCGCCGCCTTCAGCGCCTCAACCGAGAGAGCCGGGTCGGCCGCAATGGCGGCGATGTCCAGTTCAATCCCGAGGACCGTGTTGGACCCAAGCTCCCGAACAATCGGCCTCAAGTCGTCGCGGTGGTATAGCTTGGGGTCGATCACCTTTCCGACCGAACTCTCCCAGTCATCGACATTACTGCGCAGAAATGCGAGGAGACTGTCGTCGCGAGGGCGAATCTGCTCTTCAAGATCGGCGACCTCCTTCGTGGCAGTCACTTCTTGCCCGCGCAGTGTCGCAACCTGAAGTTCAGCTTCGTCGTACTGTTTCCGAGCAGCTCTTTCCAGCCCCTCTGCCGTTGACAACTCACGTTCTGAGTCTTGCCAGTCGTCCTGTGCAGTCTCTTGTTCTGTTTCGACGGCGTCAATTCGCGCAACCGTCTCATCGGTGGCGACGGGGTTCTGAAAGCGTGCGATGTGAGTCGCCCGTTCCCCCGCCAGATCATCCCTGCGCGCGACCCGTGGTGCCAGTTCCGCTTGCAGTGATTCTTCAATGCCTCGCAATTGATCTGCCTCGTCGAGGTCGACGGCCCTTTTTTCATCCTCCGCCTTAAGACGCGCCTTTTCCATCTTATCGTTGACCAGCCGGACTTCTGCAAGCGCAGCCTGTTGCCGGGCGGTTATGAGGCGCTCAAACTCATTGTCAATTGTGGATTGCTGGCCAAGCAGCGCGGTCCGGCGGGCCATCGCTTCGGTGTGCCGAGTTCTCGCAGATGGAAGATCGTTCTCAACTTCGCTCGCGCATCGCTGCACTTCCTGGTCATCGAAGTACCTGCCACGCGATGCCAACTCATCCAACTCATCTCTAGCTGCTTTTAGCTTTCGTCGCGTTTCGTCTAATTCGTCGGAACGTTTCTTCTTACGAGGTCCCAAGTCTGCCATGTCGATGCGGTGGTCATGTTCCTCTTTGGTCAGCTTCGCTTCTTCATCGTCGAGGGCGGTTGCAGTGCGGGAGCGCAGGCGGGAAGCCTGTGTTCTTGCCTGACCAATCTGGTGCGAAAGCTCTTCAAGCGTCGCGGCTTCGGACTTTGCGGTCTCCATCTGCTTGGCGTGGCTCATTACGTCGAGATAGGCAACACGCTGGTCACGCCACGCGTAAATCTCGCTCTTCCCGAGTTGCAGCTCGCGGGTGGGCTTGTCAGTGCGGAGTTTCAGCGCCGATATCACAATGCGCTGAAAATCGTCGAAGCCAGCCGATTCCTTAAACATCGATCCAACGATTTTCTCAAGGTGGCGCAGATTGCGACCGACCTCGACGCAGGCATAGTCTGCTGCCAATGTGCTGATTTGGTCGGCTCGCCTCGTTCCTGCTGGAAGATTTTGGATGACCTTTGTGTAGTCAGCGTTATTGAGGAGTTCGGATGCCCTCATTCCGAGGCTTGTTGCCGCAGCGCGAAGGTCGGCATAGTCCCGATAAGTTCTGCCATCCGTGATGAACAGACGTTGGTCGTACCCACCTCGGAAAAACTGATAAACCATCCGGCCTTCTTCGTCCGACCGCAGAACAACTGTCCGTAGATCGTCTTCCCCGTTGACATCGTCATGACGTCTGTATTCGAAGACGATGTAGGAGGCACGCCCTTTAAGCAAGAATTCAGTAATAGGGGCGCGGCCACCGCTTCTATCCACAATGTGAGAAGCTGGCACGCCATAAAACAGAGGAATCAACTGCGCTAGTGTCGTCTTGCCTGCGCCATTGCGTCCAAGAATAAGTACATGCCCATCTGCCAACCGAAGTTCAATGACCTTGCCCTGCTTGTAGCTGTTAACGCAAAGCATGCGGATTAATTCGAAGCTCAATTCTTCCCCTTCTTCTCACCTTTACATGCTCTCAACCGAAATCGGATGAAGCTTTCTGCTGGATTTTATCGTAGCATTAACACTACGATAGCACAAATGCTACTATATGAAGAATGAAAACACCCCGAGCTACTTTGGAGCGATACCGATTGATCGAGGCAATCGGTATTTGGGAAGGCGGCATCAGCAATGCCCGCCTTCGAGATTTGACAGGTCTGCACACTGTCCAGGTCAGTCGTCTTATTGCGTCATACATTGAAGCAAACCCCGGACTTCTTGAACACGAACAGTCTGCCAAACGCTACCGCTGGAAATCAAATGCAGCCGCTACGGTTTCACTTGATGAGTACCTCAGCATTTTGGTTACACTGCAACGACAAGGGAAACAAGCTGCTGAGTTCATTCACGAGGTTCGCGTAGATTTGACGGAAATAACTCCTTCTGTGTACACAGTCCTGAATGCAGCTTGTGCGACATCAAAGGCTGTCAAGATTAGCTATCTGTCGATGACAAATCCGAAAGGCCAGACCCGCGTGATCGAGCCTCATTCGTTGATCCACGTGGGTCGACGGTGGCATGTACGCGCTTGGTGTCGCCTGCGAGAGCGATTTTCCGACTTCAATCTCGGGCGAATCAGAGCTGCCGAGTTGCTCGATGAACCTTCCAGGCACATGTCTGAGGATGACGATGGCTGGTCGCACTTTGTCGATATTCGAATCGCGCCGCACCGTCACCTTAGTTCGGATCAAGCCGAAGTGGTCAAAGCTGAGCTCTTCGGTGGTGCGGAGAAATGGGTTGTCCAGTCCAGGAAATGCCTGGCCATGTATGTAATCCAGGAGTTGCGTGCAGCGACTGACCCTGACGCGCAAAGGCCTCCCGATTACCAGATCGAAGTTGCAAATGCTATTGAGCTGAAGTCGATCATGTTCTCGAAATCATGAAAACCAACATTCGATTAAAAGTCAGGTGGTCACCCCAGCTTAATTCGTCGGACTCTTGATCCAGTTGGATATCGAATCAACCGCTTCTTTCTCCATGCCAATGAACCCATGCCAGTGCTGCCCTGCGCACGGGTCACCGATTGGGTTCTCCCCGCCATCAACAAAGACCAGCTTCTTGACCGGTGCATTGCGAAACCCCTTGAAGGCGGCAGGCACTTCATCTGGTCGGCAATGGATACAGGCATCCTTGCTGTGGTGGAACACCAGCACCGGAACCTTGATCGCCGCCAAGTCCTGCTTGGGCACCGCACCGGGTTTCTTGTAGCTGACCACACTGGAAGTCAGCACCAACCCGGCAATGTCGCCCTGCACATGGATGGCAGTCGCTGCGGCAGAGATCGTGCCCCGACTGGTGCCGACAATCCAGACCGGCGCGGCGCTCTGGGTCTTCACGAAGTCCAGCACCTTGCGCACATCGGCCATGTGGGTGTCGCTGATACGGTCGGCGTAATCCAGGTCTTCCGAATCACTGGGTCGGCCGAAAATCGCTACGTTGAATCCGTTGGCGGTGAAGTACGGCGTGGAGCGCACCAGAAAGTTGTTGCTGGTCGGTTTGCCGTCTTCAACCTTGCCAAACCCACCACCGCCACCCCCCTGAGTCAAAATAGTTGTCGCCCCAAAAAGTTGCGGATGATCCGCAGCAAAGCGACACTTTATGAAACGAAAAACGTACCCCACTGAATTCAAAGAACAGGCACTACGCAAAGCGCATGAGCGAGGCCGCCAAACGCTGCAGGACATAGCAGACGAACTCAACCTGCCCCTTGGAACCTTGAAGAACTGGCTCAAGGAATCCGACAAAAGCCATGAGATGGTTTTGCCAGGCAACACGCCCGCCCAATGGCTGGATCAAGAGTTGTTCAAGCAGCATTGTTCAACTCCAGCATCAGATGGCGGTGGTCAGCCCTCATGGCTTACTTCCCTGCCGCCTTTTGCATTTGCGTCACGCCGACGTACCAGCTTGGGGTCAATCCGGTCAGGTCAGTGGTGGCCGCAGGTTTGCCTGCCGAAGAGTCCACGCAGTATGTCTGGATAGTTTTTCCGTCTGCCGAGCGCATGCGGTGGAAGACCACGCATCGGCCTACCTACCAATCAGCGTCGTAGTCCACCATCGCAATCGCTACGTCTGGCAAGTCCTTGAAGTCTTTGGATTCTTTCCACACCGTGGCAACGAGGCCATACGCAGCCAAAATTTTGGCAATCAGGTCGCCGTCAATGTAGGGGTAGTACGGCCCTGTTTTGGGCACGCCCAGCGTTTCCGCCTGTTTGCGGATGTCGTCCAGCGTCTTGCCGTTGCCGACAAGGGAGGTGATGACGCAGTACACATCTGCGTGTCGGTCTTCGCCTGCTACGACGCGCTTGAAGTGGGGTCGAAAATTAGAGGGGGCAAGTGCTGTAGCCATGAGTTGATTCCTTGAAGGGTTGAAATCAACGCGCAGGACAAAACCAGCCCGAGTTGCCGGTGGGCTCAGAGGTTCACAAATCAGGGGAAGGCTTTGCGGCAGTGGGCTGGTGTCTGCCCTACGCGTTGGTCAGCGGCAAGCCTGCACCGAGTGGTGGTTTTGCCGTGACGCTTTCAGTGTAAGCGCCTACCAACAACCATCGTGAAATCAATAACTTTGCCAGACAGCACCTCTTGCACAACGCCTCCGTGTAGATGGCGATAGGAGGTGCGCAATCCAGAAAGAAAAACGCCACAGGGTTTGAACCGCTGTGGCATTTGATAGTAGCTTTGATATTTGCTTGTTGATTCGTAGGCTGCTAAAACGCAGTAAATCCATTATAAATCAACAACTTATCAAGGTGTGTTCCTGGCGGAGAAGGTGGGATTCGAACCCACGGTAGTGTTGCCACTACGCTTGATTTCGAGTCAAGTACATTCGACCACTCTGCCACTTCTCCGCAACTCGAAGCGCGGATTGTACAGTGGCCGATGGCATGTTTCGGGCGGTTTGTTCAGTTGTGCTGTGACAAGGTTTCAGTCACTTTGCAGTTGTTGTACAGCCACCCAGATGTCGTCTTCCCCAACACCGGTTGCCGTCTGCCAATACACCGACAAATCTTTCAAATTCACCTGATTGGCGCTGGAGATTTGCCCAATGATTCGGCCCGCTTCACGTGGGGTGTCAAAGCCCAGGCTTTGCAGCAGCAACGTGTTGTCTGCACTCAAGAGCTTGAAGTAAAACTTGCCATCGGTTTCTCGGTACTGTTTGAAACTGGGTTTGGCGGATTTGACCGGTTTGTGGCTGGACGGGGTGCTTTGAGCATCGAGCTTGCGCAAGCCCACGGCATGGCGCAGCTGGCGCATGAACGGGGTGGCAATGGCACGGGCCTTGGCCGCACCTGCGCACAGGATGGCCTCCACCTTGGCCGGGTTGTCCATCAGCGCCTGGTAAGTGGCACGCATGGGGGCCAGTTCCTGGTCAATACGTTCAAACACGATGTGTTTGGCATCGGCCCAGGCAATGCCATCGGCATAGGCCTGGCGCAACGCTTCGGTTTCGCTGGCACTGGCAAAGGCCTGGTAAATCTGGAACAGGGCTGAGCCTTCCACGTCCTTGGCCACACCAGGGGCGTTGGAGTCGGTTTTGATGCCGGCGATAAGTTTTTTGAGCTGCTCACGTGGCGCGAACATCGGAATGGTGTTGTCGTAACTCTTGCTCATCTTGCGGCCATCCAGGCCGGGCAGGGTGGCCACATTGTCTTCAATCACGGCATCTGGCGGCACAAAGTGTTCGCCGTAGCGGTGATTGAAGCTGTGGGCCATGTCACGTGCCATCTCGATGTGCTGCACCTGGTCTCGCCCGACTGGCACCTTGTGGGCGTTGAACATCAAAATGTCGGCCCCCATCAACACCGGGTACATGAACAGGCCGGCGCTGACATCGGTGTCGGGTTCAGTTGCTGCGGCTGTGTTTTTGTCGACGGCGGCCTTATAGGCGTGGGCACGGTTGAGCACGCCTTTGCCCAGCACGCAGGTCAGGAACCAGGTGAGTTCAGGGATCTCTGGCACGTCAGACTGGCGGTAAAACACCACACGCTCGGGATCAAGTCCGGCGGCCAGCCAACTGGCGGCAATTTCCAAAGTGGAGCGCTGAATACGCGCTGGATCTTCCGTCTTGATCAAGGCGTGGTAGTCGGCCAGAAAGTAGAAACTTTGCACACCGTCGCTCAGGCTGGCGCGCACGGCGGGGCGAATGGAGCCGACGTAATTACCTAAATGGGGTGTGCCTGAAGTTGTGATGCCGGTCAGAAAGCGTTGTGTCGTCATGAATCGTCAAGGGTCAATATAAGAATGATGCTCACCCGACCAGCATGGCCAAGGGAGATAAAAGCAGGTGGATCAGTTGGTAAGTCAAGCCCATCAGGGGTCGCATCCACAAACTGCTGACCACGCCAGCCAGCACCAGGGCCATCACAATGAAAAAGCCCCAGGGCTCCACACGAGACACCAGCATGGCTTGGCGGTAGGGCAGCAGCCCGACCAAAATCCGGCCCCCATCCAGGGGCGGCAAAGGAAACAGGTTAAAGGCAAACATCACCACATTGACCAGCACACCCCCTTGAGCCATTTCAATCAGAAACGGTTCGCTGATTCCCATGCCTTGGTACACATACAGCAATGCGCCCCACACCAAGGCCTGAAAGAAATTGGAGCCAGGGCCTGCCAGTGCCACCCAGATCATGTCCCGCTTGGGGTTGCGCAAGTTGCCAAATCGAACGGGCACAGGTTTGGCATAGCCAAACAAGAAGGCCCCGGAGGTGGCGACATACAAAATCAGCGGCATCAAAATCGTGCCCATGGGGTCGATGTGCGGCAGCGGATTCAGGGTCACCCGCCCGAGCATGTAGGCCGTGTTGTCGCCAAAATGTTTGGCGGCAAAACCATGCGCTGCTTCGTGCAGGGTAATGGCCAGCAGCACCGGAATGGCGTAGAGCGTGACGGTTTGAATCAGGTGGGCAAAGTCCATGTCGGGATTGTTTGAAGGTGGTTAATGTGACAGGCCCAGTGCGGCCACAGACCCACGACCTTCGCGCACGATGACAGGCTCGTCACCCGACAAATCCACCACGGTGGTTGGTTCTCGTGGGCAAGCGCCGGAGTCAATCACTGCGGCGATGCGACCTTTGTAATGTTCACGAATATCTTGCGCATCGTTCAGCGGTTCGGTCTCGCCTGGTGCAATCAGGGTGGTGGCCAGCAAGGGAGTGCTGTGAAGTGCCAGAAGCTCTTGCAGCACTTTATGGTCAGGCACCCGCAAGCCAATGGTTTTGCGTGACGGGTGACTCAAGCGGCGCGGAACTTCTTTGCTGGCTTCCAGGATGAAGGTGTAGGGGCCAGGGGTCGCGGCTTTGATGCGGCGAAACTGCTGGTTGTCCACCCGGGCATAGTTGGCCAGTTCAGACAGGTCGCGGCACAGCAGCGTCAGGTGGTGTTTGTCATCCACCCCCCGGATGCGGCGCAACTTGTCAGCGGCTGCTTTGTCGTCCAGGTGGCAGACCAGCGCATAGCTGGAGTCGGTGGGCACAGCCAGTACCTCGCCCTTGTCAAGCAAGGCGGTGGCCTGTTTGAGCAGACGTGGCTGGGGGTTGTCAGGGTGAATTTCAAAAATCAGGGGCATGGGGCTATTGTCGCTTGGCGGAGGCTTCTTTGACCGACAACAAGGCGTTGCCCACACCACTGCTTGCAATGACGGCAATGCCAGTCCAGGCCCAGGCATCCGGGACATGATCAAAAGCCCACCATCCCAGCAGCGTGGCAAAGGCGATCTGGGTGTAGAGGTAGGGCGACAGCACCACGGCACTGGCCCGGTTGAAGGCGCGAATCAGCATCAGGTGGCCAAAGGTGCCAAAGAAACCCAGCACCAGAAACCACGGCCAGTGTTGCAGCAGGGCCTGGGTGTCCCAGCTGAACAACATGATCGGGGTGATGGCCCCGGCACCGACCAGTCCGGTGTAGAAGTGGGTGGTGTAAGGGTTTTCATCGGTACTCAATCGACTGGTGAGCACCTGAAACCAGGCATAGGTGCTGACCAGCACCACGGGAAACAGCAGTGCCCAGCCAAAAACCTGGCCACCTGGGCGCACCACCAGCAGTACCCCCACCAGACCCAGCAGCATCAGTACCCAGCGATGGTGGGCGACATGGTTTTTGAGTGTCACGGCGGCCATCAAGGTGGCCACCATCGGGGTCAGCATCACCATGGCGGTGAACTCGGCCACCGGCAAATGTTGTAGTCCAAAAAAAGAGCACATGCTGGTGGACAACAACAGCACGCCGCGCAGCA
>VIKI01000188.1 GCA_008080595.1 Comamonadaceae bacterium | reverse complement strand
CGCCTCGGCCTGACCCGCCACCAGCGCCAAACAAATGCTCAATACCGAAAGCCATCTTTTCATAATATCTCCAGAAATAGTCTTATTAACACGTTGATTGAGCCACCATGTGACTCAACATTTGATTCCCACGTGCAAGGCTACCAGACCACCCGTCATGTTGTGGTAATCCACATGACCAAAGCCATTAGCTTTCATCAGGGATTTGAGTTCTTCCTGGCTCGGGTGCATGCGAATCGATTCGGCCAGGTATTGGTAGCTGGAGGCATCACCAGCCACCCATTCGCCCAGCTTGGGCAAAATCTTGAACGAATACCAGTCATAGGCTTTTTCCAGCGGCTTGGCCACCTTGGAAAACTCCAGCACCAGCAGCTTGCCACCCGGCTTGAGCACCCGGTTCATCTCGGCCAAAGCCACGTCTTTGTGCGTCATGTTGCGCAGGCCAAAGGCCACCGTCACCAGATTGAAATGATGGTCAGGAAACGGTAGTTTTTCAGCATCACACACCAGGGTTGGCAGAACCACACCGGCATCAACCAGGCGGTCACGACCGGTGCGCAACATGGCTTCGTTGATATCGGTATGCACTACCTGGCCGGTTTTGCCCACTTTTTTGGCAAAAGCCAAGGACAAATCTCCCGTGCCACCGGCGATGTCCAGCACCTTGTCACCCTCGTGCACATTGGCCACCAGAACGGTGTAGGCCTTCCAGGCCCGGTGCAAGCCCATCGACATCAGGTCATTCATCAAGTCGTATTTGGGCGCAACCGAATCAAACACGCCTTTGACGTGTTGTGCTTTTTCGGTTTCATTCACCGTCTTAAAGCCGAAATGTGTGGTGCTCATAAAGTCACTCCGTCATGGGTTTCAGTGATGGCCGCAGCTGGCCCCGGCTTTTTCAGGCATGGGCGCATCGCGCTCGACCCCGGCAGCCGTCAAGCGCTCGGTGTAATCAGACCACAATTGGTCTTGCTGCGAGCCCAAAAAATACAAGTAGTCCCAGGAATAAATGCCCGAGTTATGGCCATCCGAAAACGCTGGCTGGACAGCGTAATTACCCACCGGCTCCAATCCGGTGATGGTCACCTCGCGCTTGCCAGTCTGCAACACTTCCAGGCCCGGACCATGACCAGCCACCTCGGCTGAAGGGCTGTACACACGCATCAGTTCAAACGGAATGCGAAATGACGCGCCGTCTGAAAAACTGATTTCCAGCACGCGGGATTGGCCGTGCACCGTGATGTCTTGGGGTGCGGGTGCACCGTTTTGTAAACCTGCCATGGTGTCTCTCCTTGTTGTTGGTGGGGTGGTGAGCGGCTTTACACCAGCACCCGTTCAATGCCGCCTTCGTTGGCCACTTTGACGTAATCGGGCATCCACTGCTCGCCCAGAATCTGCCGGGCCATTTCAACCACGATGTAGTCCGCCTCCAGCAGTCCGTTTTGCAGATCTTCCCCATACCGACTCAACCCTTTCAGGCAAGCTGGGCAAGTGGTCAATATTTTGATGTTGTCCTTGGGGCCAATCAGTCCTTGAGCACGCAACTGGGCCTCATCCTTGCGTATTTCCTCTTCCTTGCGAAAACGCACCTGTGTGGCAATATCGGGACGATTCAAATCCAGGGTGCCAGACTCGCCGCAGCAGCGCTCCGACAACCTCACCTGGTCACCTAGCAAGGCTTTCACCGTTTTCAGCGGTTCCTGCAACTTCATCGGGCTGTGGCACGGGTCGTGGAACAGAAAAGTTCCGGCATTGGCCAGGGTGATGCCTTTCTCCAGCAAATACTCGTGAATGTCGATGATGCGGCAGCCGGGGAAGATGTCCTCGAACTTGTAGCCTTGCAACTGGTCATAACAGGTGCCACAGCTCACCACCACGGTCTTGATGTCCAGGTAGTTCAGCGTGTTGGCCACCCGGTGGAACAGCACCCGGTTGTCGGTGATCATCTTCTCGGCTTTATCAAACTGGCCGGCTCCGCGCTGTGGGTAGCCGCAGCACAGGTAGCCGGGAGGTAAAACCGTCTGAACCCCCGCGTGCCACAACATGGCCTGGGTGGCCAGGCCGACTTGGCTGAACAAGCGCTCTGAACCACAACCCGGGAAATAAAACACCGCCTCGGTCTCGGTGGTGGTGGTTTTCGGGTTGCGGATGACCGGCACGTAATCCTTGTCTTCAATGTCCAGCAAGGCACGCGCCGTGCGTTTGGGCAGCCCGCCGGGCAGCTTTTTGTTGATGAAATGAATCACCTGCTCTTTGATCGGCGCGGTGCCGATCGTGGCGGGTGGTGCCTTGGTCTGCTTGCGTGCCACCACCTTGAACACGTCGGCAGCCAGGCGCTGCGCCCGCATGGCCACATTGACCATCACTGAACGCGCCAGCTTGATGGTCTCGGGGTTGGTGGCGTTAAGCAAGAACATGGCGGCTGCACCCGCCGGGCGGAAGCTCTTTTTGCCCATCTTGCGCAGCAGGTTGCGCATGTTCATGGACACGTCGCCAAAGTCAATCTTCACCGGGCAGGGCGACAAACACTTGTGGCACACCGTGCAATGGTCAGCCACGTCTTCAAATTCCTGCCAGTGTTTGATGGAAACCCCTCGGCGGGTTTGCTCTTCGTACAAAAAGGCCTCGACCAGCAGCGAGGTCGCCAGAATCTTGTTGCGCGGGCTGTACAGCAGGTTGGCGCGTGGCACATGGGTGGAGCACACCGGCTTGCACTTGCCGCAGCGCAGGCAGTCTTTCACGCTGTCGGCAATCGCGCCAATGTCGCTCTGCTGCATGATCAGCGACTCGTGCCCCATCAGGCCAAAGCTGGGGGTATAGGCATTGGTCAGATCAGCATATAAGAAATTAGCCTCTAGCGCACGTCCATCTTGCGCAGGCAGCTCTCTATTTCGCAGCAACTTGCCTTTGTTGAAGCGCCCCTCAGGGTCGACCTTGGCTTTGTAGTCGGTGAACGGCTGCAACTCGGCATCACTCAAAAACTCCAGCTTGGTGATGCCGATGCCGTGTTCGCCCGAGATCACACCATCCAGGCGACGCGCCAGCGCCATGATGCGTTTGACCGCACCGTGGGCGGCTTGCAGCATCTCGTAGTCGTCGCTGTTGACCGGGATGTTGGTGTGGACATTGCCGTCACCAGCGTGCATGTGTAAGGCTACCCAAACCCGGCCTTTGAGCACGCGCTGGTGAATCGCGACGCACTCTTTCAGGATGGGCTCAAACGCCACGCCGCTGAAAATTTGCTGCAAAGGCAGACGAATTTGGGTCTTCCAACTGGCCCGCAGGGAATGGTCTTGCAGTTGCGTGAACAGCGGCTCGACATCCTTGAGCCATCCCGCCCACAGAGCACGCACGTCCGCCAGCAGCGCCAGCGCCTGGGCCACCCGATCTTCCAGCAGTTCGGTGGCCGAAATCTCGCCTGCGTCGTCCTGTCGACCCAGCGGCAAGTTGCCCTGGGTGAAAAATTCTTCCAGCGCGTCACACAGCGCCAACTTGTTGGAGAGGCTCAGCTCGATGTTGATGCGCTCAATCCCATCGGTGTACTCGGCCATACGTGGCAGCGGAATCACCACGTCTTCGTTGATCTTGAAGGCGTTGGTGTGCTTGGAAATGGCCGCCGTGCGCTTGCGATCCAGCCAGAATTTCTTGCGGGCTTCCGGGCTGATGGCGATAAAACCCTCACCATGGCGAGAGTTGGCAATCCGCACCACTTCGCTGGTAACACGCGCCACGGCATCGGCATCGTCACCGGCAATGTCACCAAACAACACCATCTTGGGCACAGTGCTGCTGGAGCCGGGCTGCGCCTGTGCACCTTTTTTCGACTTGGTGGCATAACCCACCGCCCGCAAATAGCGGTCATCCAGATGCTCCAGCCCGGCCAGCACCACGCCACTGCGTTTCTGCTCGGCAAACATGAAGTCCTTGATCTCGACAATGCTGGGTACCGCATCTTTGGCATTGCCAAAAAACTCCAGACACACGGTACGGGTGTGTTTGGGCATGCGGTGCACCACCCAGCGGGCACTGGTGATCAGGCCATCACAGCCCTCTTTTTGAATCCCTGGCAAACCGCTCAAAAACTTGTCGGTGACATCCTTGCCCAAGCCTTCTTTGCGGAAAGTCTTGCCGGGGATGTCCAGGCGCTCTGTGCGCAACGGCGTTTTGCCGTCGGCCTTGAAATACTGCAACTCGAACCGGGCCACATCCACATCATGAATCTTGCCCATGTTGTGGCCAAGTCGGGTCACCTCCAGCCATTCAGCCTGCGGAGTCACCATGCGCCAGCTGGCCAGGTTGTCCAGCGCCGTGCCCCATAACACGGCCTTTTTGCCGCCAGCGTTCATGGCAATGTTGCCGCCAATACACGAAGCTTCCGACGAGGTTGGATCGACGGCAAACACAAAACCAGCACGCTCAGCCGCATGCGCCACCCGGTTGGTCACCACACCGGCCTCAGACCAGACCGTGCCCACCTCATGATCCAGGCCCGGCAGCTTGAGCATTTCCACCTCGCTCATGGGATGGTCAGGCCCAACTCAATACAGCCTTTGACCAGATGCGCCATCTCGGCCTCGGTGTCGGGGGTCAACACCACAAACGGGTATTCGACCCGCCAGTCGGTGGCGTCGGTCACATGGCTGACCCGGCTCAGGCCGTCAAACTTGATGTTGTCCCGGGCGGTGAGCCTGGAGAGCACTTTCTGCGCCTGACGACGCAGTTTGGCCGTTTCAACAAACGAAGCATCAAACACATCAACCGCTTTGCCTGCAGCATCCAGCAAACGCCCCACCAGTGCGTCACGCTCGGGGTCAATCTCCGGCGTGCGGCGCTTTTGCACCTCGTGCAGGCGGTGTTGCAAGGCCTCGACCAGCAACACCCGGCGTTTAGGGTTGTCCAGCAAGTCGTCCTGCAAATAGGGGTTGCGCTGCACCACCCAGATGTCACCCAACACCTCATACAACATGCGCGCCGAACGGCCAGTGCGGCGTTCTTCTCGCAACTGGTTCAGCCAGCCCCAGGCGGACTCACCGAGCAGGCGAATGACGATTTCGCGGTCGGAAAACGAGGTGTAGTTGTACGGAATTTCGCGAATGCGTTCGTGCCCGTGTGGCGCAATAGCGCCAGCAGGCAACAAAGACTTGAGCGGGAGGGGAGCGTTCATCGGGTAAGGTATTTACAGCCGTTTCAGGGCTAATAAGCGCCACAAAGGCAGGCTTTGGCTGGGCTGGCAATGTTACCGCAGCGCAGCATTGCCCTACTGGGGGGATGGTGACCCTGTGAAAACCCTGATGCTTGTGCCGCCTAAATCCGCGTCTAATCACAAATTGAGTGTGCCTGACATGGTTCTGTCGCAAATTCTTCATATTTGACCGGTAGGCTTGCACCCTTTTACCTCAAGGAGATCGCATGAAAAAGAAACTTGCCGCAGCCGCACTGGCTGCCTCATTGGCCCTGTCGGCCCAAGCCGTGACCGAAATCCAGTGGTGGCACTCGATGACCGCCGTCAACGGCGAATGGGTCAATGACCTGGCGAAAAACTTCAACGCCAGCCAGAGCAACTACAAAATTGTGCCCACCTACAAGGGCCAGTACGACGAATCCATGACCGCTGCCGTGGCCGCTTTCCGCGCCGGCAATGCGCCGCACATCCTGCAAGTGTTTGAGGTCGGCACGGCCACCATGATGGCGAGTAAAAATGCCATCGTGCCGGTGGGCAAGGTCATGAAAGATGCTGGTCAGAAGTTTGACCCCAAGGCCTACATCTCGGCCGTGGCCGGTTACTACACCGCACCCAGCGGCGAGATGCTGAGCTTTCCGTTCAACAGCTCGACCACCGTGTTTTATTACAACAAGGATGCCTTCAAAGCCGCCGGGCTGGATCCCAACAAGGCTCCCAGCAGCTGGCCCGAGGTGGCCCTGGCTGCCGCCAAGCTCAAGTCCAGTGGCCACAAGTGCCCGCTGACGCTGGCCTGGCAAGGCTGGACGCAGCTGGAGAGTTTTTCGGCCTGGCACAACGTCGAATTCGCCACCAAATCCAACGGCCTGGCGGGCATGGATGCCCGCATGAAAGTGAACTCGGATTTACATGTGCGCCACATTGACAACCTGGCCAACATGGCCAAACAAGGCCTGTTTGTCTACAAAGGCCGTGCCAACGTGCCCGAGCCGACCTTTATCTCCGGCGAGTGCGCCATGATCACCACTTCCAGCGGCTTTTACGGCAATGTGAAGAAAAACGCCAAGTTTGCCTACGGCCTGGCCCCCTTGCCGCACTACCCGGATGTGCCCGGTGCGCCGCAAAACACCGTCATTGGCGGTGCCAGCCTGTGGGTCATGGCCGGCAAGAAGGCGGATGAGTACAAAGGTGTGGCCGAGTTCTTCAGCTACGTCTCCAGCCCCGAAGTGCAGTCCGCCAGCCACAAGCGCACCGGTTACCTGCCCATCACCACGGCCGCCTTCCAGCTGACCGAAAAATCCGGCTTCTACAAGGAAAACCCGGGCACGGATGTGGCGGTGAACCAGATGATCCGCAAGGTCACCGACAAGTCACGCGGCATTCGCCTGGGCAACTATGTGCAGATTCGCACCATCGAGGACGAAGAACTCGAGCAGGTCTGGGGTGGCAAAAAATCAGCCAAAGAAGCGCTGGATGCCATCGTCAAACGTGGCAACGAGCTGCTGGACCGCTTTGAAAAGGCCAACAAGAAGGGCTAAGCCCCTTTCACACTGCCTGTGGAAAAGCGCGTCTTCTTTCGCTCCGCATGGTTACCTTGGGTGCTGTTGGCGCCCCAGGTGATCATCATCGCGGTGTTTTTTTTCTGGCCCGCCGCTCAGGCCTTGCTGCAATCGTTGCAGCAGTCTGATGCCTTTGGCACCTCGGTCGACTGGGTCGGGCTGGAGAATTTTCGCAACCTGTGGAACGACGAGACCTACCTGGCATCGTTTTACACCACCGCTCTGTTCTCCACGCTGGTGGCTCTGATCTGGCCCTATGCGGTGGCCCCGGCGGTGGCCGGGGTGTTGTGGCTGTTCATGTTTGCACCCAGCGTGGGGGTGGTGTCTTATTGGGTGCAGGCCCTGGGCATCAACTGGAACCACCTGCTCAACAGTCGGCACGCCATGGCCCTGGTGGTGATGGCGGCGGTGTGGAAGCAGATTTCCTACAATTTTTTGTTCTTTCTGGCCGGGCTGCAAAGCATTCCCAAATCTTTGATCGAGGCTGCGGCCATTGACGGGGCCCGGCCCTGGCGGCGCTTCTGGACCATCGTTTTCCCGCTGCTGTCACCCACCACCTTTTTCCTGCTGGTGATCAACATGGTGTACGCCTTTTTTGACACCTTTGCCATCATTGATGCCGCCACCCAGGGTGGCCCCGGTAAAGACACCGCGATTCTGGTCTACAAGGTCTACTTTGACGGTTTCAAGGCGATGGACCTGGGCGGCTCGGCCGCGCAGTCGGTGGTGCTGATGGTGATTGTGGTGCTGCTCACCGTGGTGCAATTCCGCTTTATCGAGAAAAAGGTGAATTACTGATGAAAGCCCATCCCCATGGTTGAGCGCCGCACCACGCTGGGCATTCTGGCCCACGTGATCCTGATTTTGGGCGTGCTGGTGGTGGCGTTTCCGCTCTACCTGACTTTTGTCGCCTCCACCCAAACCTCGCAGGCGATTGTGCAAACCCCGATGCCGCTGCTGCCAGGCGGCCATTTGCTGGAGAACTACACCGCCGCCTGGAACGGCACCGGCGGTGGCTCGGGCTCCAAGGCCCCGGTGGGGCAGATGATGATGGTCAGCCTGATCACGGCGCTGGTGATCTCGGTGGGCAAGATTGCCATCTCGCTGCTGTCGGCCTTTGCCATCGTCTACTTCCGTTTTCCCGGCCGCATGTTTTTCTTCTGGGCGATTTTCATCACCCTGATGCTGCCGGTGGAGGTGCGTATTGGCCCAACCTACAAGGTGGTGTCCGATCTGGGCATGCTCAACAGCTATGCGGGTCTGACGATTCCGCTGATTGCCTCGGCCACCGCCACCTTCTTGTTCCGGCAGTTTTTTCTGACCGTACCTGAGGAGCTGGTGGAAGCCGCACGCATGGACGGGGCCGGGCCCGGTGACTCCGAGATGCAGTGGAACGTCGTCATGGCCACCGCCGTGCTGGCCATGCTGCCCCCCGCCCTGGTGGTGATGCTGATGCAAAAGTGGTTTGTCAAAGGCCTCGTCGATACCGAAAAGTAAAAAATGGCTTCCATCACTCTTAAAAACGTCATCAAGCGCTACGGCTCGGGCAAAACCGCCAATCAGGTCATCCACGGCGTGAATGCCGAGATTGCAGATGGCGAATTCATCGTCATCGTCGGGCCATCCGGCTGCGGCAAATCGACCCTGTTGCGCATGGTCGCCGGGCTGGAAGAAATCAGTGAAGGCGACATCTCGATTGGCCCACGTGTGGTCAACCACCTGGAACCGTCCGAGCGCGACATCGCCATGGTGTTCCAGAACTACGCGCTCTACCCGCACATGAGTGTGTTTGAGAACATGGCCTACGGCCTGAAAATTGCCAAAGTGCCGATGGACGAGATCAAGACCCGGGTCGACAAGGCCGCCCAAATTCTGGAGATCGGCCCGTTTCTGCAACGCAAACCGCGCGAACTCTCGGGTGGCCAGCGTCAGCGTGTCGCCATGGGCCGCGCCATCGTGCGCCAGCCGCAGGTGTTTTTGTTTGACGAACCACTTTCCAACCTGGATGCCAAGTTACGTGCCCAAACCCGGCTGGAAATCCAGAAATTACACCGTGAACTGGGCATCACCAGCCTGTTTGTTACCCACGACCAGGTCGAAGCCATGACCCTGGCGCAGCGCATGATCGTCATGAATGGCGGTGTGATGGAGCAGTTTGGTACGCCCGAAGAGGTCTACACCCGCCCAGCCACCACTTTCGTGGCCAGCTTCATGGGTTCACCACCGATGAATCTGCTGAAAAACGCCCCCGATGCGCCACCCGATACCATCGTCGGTATCCGCCCCGAGCACCTTGACATCAGCACCAGCGGTTGGGCCTTGCAAGTGGAAGCGGTGGAAATGCTGGGCGCTGAACGCCTGGTGTATGGCCGTTGGGCGCATGGTGCGGGCGACGAGCTGGTGATCATCCGGACCGAAGAATCGCACCACGTGCCCACCTTGGGCAGCACCATTCACGCCAAGCCCCGAGCAGACAAAATACATCACTTTGAGACCAGTACTGGCAAACGAAGAGAGGACATCCCATGAAACCTGTCACCTGCGACCATTGGCCCTACCCCCGCTGGATCGCCCACCGAGGCGCTGGCAAACTGGCCCCAGAAAACACACTGGCAGCCTTCCGTGTCGGAGCCAGCCAGGGTTACCGCATGTTTGAGTGTGATGTGAAACTCAGTGCCGATGGCATTCCCTTTCTGATGCACGATGCCACCTTGCAGCGCACCACCAATGCGGTTGAAGCTTTGGGCCGGGGTTTGAGCGCCGTGGCGGGTGATCACCCCTGGAGCACCTTGTCACTGCTGGATGCTGGCAGTTGGCATTCGCGCACGTATGCGGGGGAAACCCTGCCCACATTTGAAGCCATTGCCCGCTTTTGCCTGAACAACGCCTACTTTTTGAACATTGAAATCAAGGCCACGCCAGGTGACGAACACCACACCGGCGAAGTGGTGGCACGCCACGCCGCACGCCTGTGGCATGGGGCCAAAGTGCCGCCCTTGCTGACCTCGTTTGATGTGGCATCCCTGGAAGGGGCACAAAAAGCCCAGCCCGAATTGCCGCGTGGCCTGCTGCTGGAAGAGTTATGGACGGGCTGGCTGGAAACCGCCTTGCGGCTGGGCTGTGTCACCGTGGTTTGTGATCAGGGCTTATGGGACAGCTCCAGCATCACCCAGGCCCAAAGTGCCGGAATGCGCACCCTGAGCTACACCGTCAACGAGGCCAATGAGGTCAAACGGCTGCTGGAACTGGGTCTGGACGGCCTCATCACCGACCGGGTCGACTTGTTCAGCCCTGCCAGCCTTTAAGCATGACCCACTGGGTGCTGGTCCCCAGCAGCACCAACGCCAGGTAGGTCAACATCTTGCCGTCGCGTCCAAACAGCAGCAGCCCGATCAGCAAGGCGACAACAAGCACTCCAAAATGAATAGCTGCTTGCGCATGATACGTAAGGGCTAGAGGCCTTTTTTTCACTAAAAAACGGCCAAAAAACGGCAGCAAAAGCGCCAGCCACAGTGCCGGAGCCACAAAATTGACAAGGTGGTTGAATAAGGCCAACGGTTCCATCAATCACCCAAGCTTAAAAAGAAAAATGATGCAGGTCAAAGCACATAGGCGCTGATTTTATAATTCCATCATGGCAGTCTGGGCATTAGGCATCAATCACACAACGGCACCGCTCGATCTGCGCGGTCGGTTTGCGTTCGCCATCGACCAAATCGAACCCACTTTACGCGCCCTGCGCAGCGCCTTGAGCCGGGAACCCGAAGCCGCCCTGATCTCCACCTGCAACCGCACTGAAATTTATTGCGCCGGTGAACAAGCGCAACTGGAACACACTTTGCACTGGCTGGCAGAAAGTGGCGGGGTCTCGCCCGAGCTGCTGCGCGCCCACTCCTACACCTTGAATGACGGCCTGGCCGCCCGCCACGCCTTTCGTGTCGCCAGCGGCCTGGACTCGATGGTGCTGGGCGAGCCGCAAATTCTGGGCCAGATCAAAGACGCGGTGCGGGCCGCCGAATCCGCCGGAGCCCTGGGCACCACACTCAGCCAGCTGTTCCAACGCTCGTTTGCTGTCGCCAAAGAGGTGCGCAGCTCCACCGAAATTGGCGCCCACTCCATCAGCATGGCCGCTGCGGCGGTGCGCTTGGCAGGCCAGCTGTTTGAAGATTTGAGCGAAGTCAAGATTTTGTTTGTCGGTGCCGGTGAAATGATTGACCTGTGCGCCACCCACTTTGCCGCCAAAAGCCCCAAAAACATCGTGATTGCCAACCGCACCCTGGCGCGGGGCGAAGAACTGGCCCGCAAGTTTGGGGCCGAGGTGATGCACCTGGCGGAAATGCCCGAACGTTTACATGAGTTTGATGCCGTCATCAGCTGCACCGCCAGTTCACTGCCGCTGATCGGGCTCGGTGCGGTTGAGCGGGCCCTGAAAAAACGCCGCCGCCGCCCGATGTTCATGGTTGACCTGGCCGTGCCGCGCGACATTGAGCCCGAAGTCAAAGCCCTGGAAGACATTTACCTCTACACCGTGGACGATCTGGCCGGGGTGGTGCAAACCGCCCAGGCCAACCGGCAAGCCGCCGTGGCCCAGGCCGAGGCGATTGTCGATGCCGGGGTACAAAGCTTTTTGCACTGGATCGAGCAGCGCAACACCGTGCCACTGATCCAGCAACTCAACGCCCAGGCCGACGAATGGCGCACGCTGGAAATGGCCCGGGCCCGCAAGCTGCTGACACCGTGCTGGAAGCCCTCGCCAAAGGCTTGACGCAAAAAATGCTGCACGGGGCCATGGCCGAGCTGCGTGGTGGTGATGCCGCAGCCCGCGAACGCGCCAGCCACGCCGTGCAACACTTCTTTTTGCGCAAAGAGCGTTAGCGTTGCCCGCACCGGGTCGCGCCCAGGCGTGACCGACTCTGGCCTGCTGCGGCAAGGCTTCCCTCACCCACACTGCATCCCCGTACTCTTGCCATGAAACCCTTTCTTCGCCAACAACTCGCCCGCTACGCCGACCGCCTGGGGGAACTTGAATTTTTGCTGTCGCGCCAGGACATCATGGGCGACATGGAGCAGTTTTTAAAACTCTCGCGCGAGCACACCGACGTGGCCGCCGTGGCCGGGCGCTGGCTGCGTTACCAGCAGCGCGAGGCCGACCTGGCCACCGCGCAAGAGATGCTCAAAGATGCTGCCGACGATGCCGAGATGAGCGCCATGGCGCAAGAAGAAATCGACAACGCCAGCGCCGAGCTGACCCAGCTGGAAACCGAGTTGCAGCGCATGCTGTTGCCGAAAGACCCGGACGATGCGCGACCAGCGTTTGTCGAAATCCGCGCCGGCACCGGCGGTGACGAGTCCGCCCTGTTCGCCGCCGACCTGGCCCGCATGTACCTGCGCTACGCCGACCGGCGCGGCTGGAAGCATGAGGTGATGAGCGAATCGGCCAGCGAACTCGGCGGCTACAAGGAAATCGTGATCCGTATCGAAGGCGACAACGTTTATGGCGCGCTCAAATTCGAGTCCGGCGGTCACCGGGTGCAGCGTGTGCCGGTGACCGAAACCCAGGGACGCATCCACACCAGCGCCTGCACCATTGCCGTGCTGGCCGAGCCCGACGAGGCTGAAGCGATCAAAATCAACCCGTCGGATCTGCGCATCGACACCTACCGCGCCAGCGGGGCCGGTGGCCAGCACATCAACAAGACCGACTCGGCCGTGCGCATCACCCACCTGCCCACCGGCATCGTGGCCGAGTGCCAGGACGGCCGCAGCCAGCACAGCAACAAGGCCCAGGCACTGCGCGTACTGACCGCCCGTATCCAGGAAAAAGACCGCAGTGAACGTGCCGCCAAAGATGCCGCCGAACGCAAAAGCCTGGTTGGCAGCGGCGACCGCAGCGACCGCATCCGCACCTACAACTTTCCCCAGGGCCGCCTGACCGACCACCGCATCAACCTCACGCTGTACAAACTGCTGAGCATCATGGAAGGTGATCTGGACGACGTGGTCAACGCCCTGCAAGCGCACGAAGCCGCCACGCAACTGGCCGCACTGGAGCTGAATGCCTGATTTTTATATGAAAAATTGGCCTCTAGCGCTTATGTATAAAGCGCAAACAGCTACACTTTAAATAGCATTTCATGCCCCACACCCCCACCATCGCCCAAACCCTGACCTTGCTGCAAACGCAGGGTCTGGAGCGGCTGGATGCGCAACTGCTGCTGTTACACGTGCTGGGCCAGCCCGAGCACCAGCGCGGCTGGTTGCTGGCGCATGACACCGATCTGCTGAGCCCGGCACAGCTTGACACCCTGCAAGTGTTGGCACAACGTCGCATCCACCATGAGCCGCTGGCCTACCTGACCGGCCACAAGGAGTTTTTTGGCCTCGACTTGGCCGTGGATGCCCGCGTGCTGGTACCGCGCCCCGACACCGAAACCCTGGTCAACTGGGCGCTGGAACTGCTGCACCGCCCGCACAGCGTGCTGGATTTGGGCACGGGCAGCGGCGCGATTGCCCTGGCGCTCAAGGCCAGCCAGCCCGCGCTACAGGTTCACGCGATCGACCTCAGTGCCGCTGCCTTGAGTGTTGCCCAGGCCAATGCCGAGCGGCTCAAACTCGGTGTCACGTTCAGCCGGGGTGCATGGTTTGCGGGCTTGAGTGAGCCCCACACTCGATTCGACTGCATCGTCTCCAACCCGCCCTACATCGCCGAACACGACCCGCACCTGGCGGCCTTGACCCATGAACCCGCACAAGCCCTGAGCAGTGGCGCAGACGGCCTGGACGACATCCGCCACATCATCAGCCAGGCTCCTCAACACCTCGTGCCAGGCGGCTGGCTGCTGCTGGAACACGGCTTTGATCAAGCCCAGGCTGTGCGCGATTTGCTGAGCAGCACTGGTTTTGAGTCCGTGCAGTCCCGCTGTGATCTGGCCGGTATTGAGCGCTGCAGCGGTGGACAACTCAAACTGCGAGCCCTCCCATGACCAGAACCCACAACATTGACACCCGCCTGACCGAGCTGGAAATCAAGGCCAGTTTCATGGATGACCTGCTCGACAAACTCGATCAGGTCATCATCCGCCAGCAAGACCAGATTGACCGACTGACGCGCGAAGTGCAGTTTTTGCGCCAGCAAGTCCCCGCCGAAGGTGTGGCCGGACAGCGCAACCTGCGTGATGAGCTGCCACCGCACTATTGAACACGGCCCGCACGGTCTACGCCCTACTTTCCGACAAGCAGTGTCATCGGCAATTTCTTGTGGTTGCCTTCCCACTGCCCTGACAAACCGGTTTGCCCAAGTTGCAGGGTCATGCTGGCTCGCGCTTTGTCGTCTCCAGCCTCTTGCAGGCTCAGCGTTTGACCAACTTGTTTTCCGGACAAGGCAATCGGTTTGCGGTATTTGTTGTAGGCGTAGATGCCGCTGATGGACGGCTCGCCGGCTCCGTAGCTGCTGGAAGTCAACAACGCGGTGATGGCTATTGCGCCAATTTTGCCGTGCAGCACTTGGTGAAACACGGTGGTCGGCTCTTGCACGCTGGGGGCATCCAAAATCAGTGACTGGCCGTAAGGTGTCAACATCTTGTCAAGCGCCTGCGCTGCCACGGTCAGGCTGACATCACCCACGTCGTCCAATGCGCGTGAGGCGTGGTTGCTGCAGCGCCCCGAGGTGAACACCATGCCCTTTTCGGCGGGCAGCTCAAAGCGCAGGAAATCGACCAAGTCCCAGGCTTTGCTGACCTGCTTTTGCTGAGCCTCTTCAAGGCAAGTTTCGTTCAGGCTCACACGCGACTCCAGGTCGTCCACCGTGTCCGCCGCCACGGCTTTGCCCTTGGTGCGCAGGGCTTTGAGCTGTTGCTGGAGCTGCTTGATTTGCGCCCGGTATTGGCGAATCCGCTCCTCCAGCATGCGCTTGGGTATCTCTGCGCGACCATGGGCGTTCAGCACGTCCTCAAGCGTGATGACACGTCCGGTACGGGCATCAAACGAAACGGTTTCTGCATAGTTTTCGCAATAGGCTCCACAGCCCTCCCGGTCGATTTGGAAGGACAAAATACGGCCGTCGTTGCGCAAAATAGTGACCTCTTGTGACGCGGTGGAGGCCGGCACTTCTGCGCCATCGGCCAAGGCAAACGTCTTGCCAGCGGTCAATGGCGCGGGCATACCCATGTGCCGCAGGTACAGCGCTTCGTTGATGCGTGCAGCCACTCCAGCCTTGTCCGACTGCACGTAAGGCATCTTGATCGCACCGTTGGCCCAAGCACTGGTCACCGCGCCAAACTCGGCAAATCTGGGGTTCCAGGCCATGGAACGCAACCCCACTTGCAGCGGCTGCGCACTGGCCACGCCGCAGCAGAACAGAAAAAACAAAACAATAACTCGCATCAACGGAACCTTGTTGTGGTGATGGCACTTGAAAGCATGTCAGTTTCGTATCTGGCCAAAGCGGTCACGAAACCCAATTTTAGGCGGTGCTTTGAATTCAACAGGTGTCACCTGTCAGCCCGCCACTGCGTACTCGATCATCACGAAATCCACCTCAATCCCTGGAAGAACCTGCGCAAGCAGCTACACGATCAATAGCAAACCAAATCCCGGCCAATCAGCGGCGGGGCTCGGTCCAGCGACGGTCGTTGCAGATGGCCATTACCGCCTACAGCACCACGACGCAGTTGCGGCCGCCTTCCTTGGCCTGGTAGAGCGCTTTGTCGCCACGTTGCAGCAGCGATTCAAACAAGCTGTCATCAGCGGCGAGCGACGCGGCACCAATGCTGACCGTGAAGCGAAGCACCGTGTCGCCATCGACCACTGCCGTCTGCGTTTCCTCGATGGCGGCGCGCAGACGCTCGGCGATCACCTGAGCACCTGCCAGGTCGGTTTCGGGCAGCAAAACTGCGAACTCCTCACCGCCCAGTCGGCCACAGGTGTCGTGGGTGCGTGCCAGCGTGCGCAGCGTGTCGGCGAGTTTTTGGATGACACGATCCCCGGTGGGGTGGCCCCAGGTGTCGTTGATTGCCTTGAACCGGTCGATGTCAAGCATCAGCAGCGCAAGCTTGCGCCCGTGCCGCCTGGTGCGGTCGACTTCGCGCTGGCCAATCTCCATCAGGTGGCGGCGGTTGGCGATGCCGGTCAGCACGTCGGTGATGGCCAGCTGACGCATCTCCTCGCGCTGACGCAGGGCCGTCAGGTGGGCACGCAGTGCCAGCAGCGCCAGCGCCAGCAGGAAGACGAAACCGCTGGTGAACTGCCAGGCGCGATGCTGCCATCCCAGCAGCACGCGCGTCTTGTCAAAGCCGACGATGGCGACGAACGGGAAGTGCTCAAACCGGCTCAGACCGAACACCCGTTCGCGACCATCGTAGGGTGAAGACCCCGAGAACGTTGCCCCGAGTCCGACTTGCCCGAAGTCAGGCTGTCCAGGCGAAGGCGGCGCATGCTTGCCGATGGCTTGCGGCAAAGGTGGGGTGCGGGCGAGCAGTGTTGAGTCGGTATCGACGATGGCCAGCACATCATGGGCATCGGTCTCAAAGGTCGCGATCCAGTTCTGGGCCTGCTCCAGATCGAGAACAGCCATCGCCCCGCCAAGCAAACGCCCCTCGGGCGAGCCAACGATGCGCGACATCAGAACCACCGGTCGTCGCGAGGCCGATTTCTCGGTCGGCATGTATTGAATGCGAAGGCTTTGGCCAGGCGGAACCTTGGACTCCGAGCAGAAGCTCTGGTTGCTTTTGCGGCCTTGCAACGGATGTCTTGCCACAACCGCGAATTTGCAGTCCGAGGTGAGCAGGCTCAAGTCGTTGAGGCTGGGAACGGTGTCGACTTTCTCCTTGAGCAGCGCGTCAAGGCGGCGGGCACGCGCCGGATCGGTGTCCGGGTAAGTCAGCTCAGTCTGGAGGTCGACATGCCCGAGGACATCACGCAACACATAATCGGCGGCGAGAAAAGTGTCGCCGAACGCGCGGCTCATGAACCGGCTCTTGTGGATGGCCAGCCGGGCGGTGTCGTCGAGCAGCCGGTCGCGCTCGTGCAAAAAATCAACGATCAGCCAGCCGCCGAGTCCGGCCAGGAACAGAAAAACGGCAGCATAGATGCCAAGCAGTTTGGGTGACAGGATGTTACGCATGATCGTTTAACGTAGAGATAGGATGCGACGACTTGCAGCGCCACCGAGTCTTGCGTCGGCCTGGCATCTTCAGGGGACAGGAAATTCAACAAGTATGGCATCGTTTGCGCGAGGGAAAATGCCCTCGCCGGACGGGGCAACGATGCAACTGCCGCCGATGCTGTCCACGCCTGATTTCACACCGGCAAGGGTCACGCGCCAAACAGGTCTGCCACCGGCAGACGGTTCGACGCTTTTAATTCCCGCAAGGACAAATTGGAACGGATGCTGGACACGCCTGGCAGCTTTCTCAGCACCTTGTCGACGAAGCGGCTGTAGTCATCGAGGTCTTTGGCAACCACCTGCAACAGAAAATCGGCCTCGCCCGTT
>VIKI01000187.1:3336-15385 GCA_008080595.1 Comamonadaceae bacterium | reverse complement strand
TTCGCCACCGTCCACACAGGCGGTTCAGTCCAACATGGTTTATCAGCCGCGGGAGGTGTCTATGGTTTTTTCAAGCATTGCAGCGCGGCAGATAGACGCTGATCGTTAGCCTTCACACCATATGACACCCTCCTTGCCCATCGCGACCGATAACATTTACAAGTTCGCATGCTTGTTTGGCCTCGCCTTGATAGTCTCTTCAATGTTCGCATTCGTCTCGACCTACACGACTTCGCTAGACAGAAAAATCAAATACTCAGAAGCGATCATTCCGCTTGAAGCCAAAGTGCAACGAACCAAGGCGGAAGATGACTTGTTAGCAATGAACAAGAAACTGATTGAAGTCACGAAGTCCAACGAAGATGCCGCTGGAATCGTCATTGTCGTTATCCTTGTGGTTGGCATTTCGTTAAGTATTGCCGGGGCACAAATGTGGTACAGCACAATACAGAAACGCGATGACAGGTTGGCAGCACTACAACAGGAAAAGTTGGAACTCGAAATCGAAAAACTGCGTTCCGAACTTGCAATGCCCGTACCCAGTGAGTCGGCTGCGATCGAAGGTGCCGAAAATGAAGGCTAACCCTGCGGTCAACACGGACCTCGCGCGAAAAGCCGCGCGAGGCCGGTGACCTCCACGTTAGGCCCTTGAGACACATATGCCCCGCGACGATTTTTCCAGAACAACAAAGGACACTTTAGCGAAGCGAGTTGGGTTGCGTTGCTCAAACCCAGCCTGTAAAGCACCGACCAGTGGGCCACACAGCGATACCAGCAAAGCTATTAATCTTGGTGTCGCAGCCCACATTACTGCCGCAGCGCCAGGCGGGCCACGCTACGACCCAAACGCATCTTCGGAAGACCGGGCCTCTATCGAGAATGCGGTATGGCTCTGCCAAAACTGCGCAAAGCTCGTCGATACCGATGCGCCAGCATACTCATCCTCCACGCTCTATCGCTGGAAGGTGGCGGCGGAGGCGGAAGCACTGCGTGGAATGGGCTCGCCACAGTATTCTGAGTTCTTTCCTCAGCCTCCATCTGCGCTACATGCACCACTGCCACGTATCGGTGGTCATGACTACGATCAGGCCCGTGAAATGCTCATGCACGCGGGGTGGCAGCCATACATGAACCACTGGTCGAGGGGTGGCGACTGGGACATGACCTTTGGCAACGGTGAGTACTTCTGGCAGAAGGGCTATCACGAGATCCAATCGGCGTGTCCAACAGGTCTTGCTCAATGCACCTTCACGTTTAAAGACGCATACGGCAACAAATTAATCGTCGTAACTGCGGGTGAAGCAATCGAAGAGATCGGCGCAATGCCGGGCGTATGGAGTTGGCGTATCGAGCAACCAAACATTGAGGCAGCAAATGGTTAAAGCACAGGCGGCTAGGCCTAACTGGTCGGTCATGCGGATGCCAACACTGGCCATGGCTTCGCCAACCTCATGGCCAGTGTTGGCGCCATCCGACTTCGGCTCCGGAGCTGGCGCCGCTTACCTTGGGCGTTAGACCTCTCAACCACATGCGAATCCGCCACTACAGAATCGCTGACTGGAACGCAGTATGTTCGATCTTCGATCTGGCGAAGCCAGACGAATTCAAGGGAGAACTCGAACTACCTCTCATACCTGCACTGAACAACGACACGAAGATGAAGGCTCTCTTCCATGAATCTGAGGTCTTCGTGGCTGAGCAAGACGGTCAGGTAGTGGGCTTTGCTGGAACGTGCGGGAACTATGTTTCCTGGCTGTTTGTTCACCCGCTCTACCGTCGGGCAGGGGTTGCAAAGAATCTCATACAGGAGGCTATTCGTGGACTCAACGGGACGATTGAACTCACTCAACGTTGCGAAGTCCAACGAAGCAGCCTCGCGCCTGTACGAGGGCCTTGGCTTTGTCGCACAGCGCGAATTTTTGGGCAACTTCAATGGCCAAGACTGTCAGGTCGTTCGGCTGTCAATGGCTGTTCGCAGACTTTGGCAAGGCACCCGTTGTTGACCTTGCTACCCATGTGAACCGGCCACCGCAGCCCACCATCCTTGATGTGAATTGCAATCGCAATACAATGCAGCGATGAAAACTGCAACCCTCCCCCCCATTCGTGTAGCACCTGAGTTCAGGATCGAAGTTGAAGGTGTCCTTGAGCAAGGCGAATCGCTTTCACAATTCGTCGAAAACGCCGTTCGTCAAACGGTTTTGAAGCGCAAGCATCAAGCTGAATTCCTGCATCGGGGCATCACAGCCATCGAGGAAACAAAGCGAGCAGGTGGCGGCATTGCTGCGGAGCTTGTGGTTGCCAAGCTTGAAGCCAAACTGGCGGCTGCGCGTCGAACCCAGTCTCAGCACCATTGATGATCTATACCGTTCAATTCAGTGCCGCTGCCGACGAAGACTTGGAGAGGCTTTTTGATTTTATTCTTCAACGTGAACTGGACAGTGAGGCTGGTGATCTTGACATTCCCGAGAGGGCGCTACAAGCCATCAAAGAGGGCGTAGGCTTTTTGAGGTCATCTCCATTTGCCTGTCGAAAGCTCGGGGAGAGTCCTTTCATCCGAGAGCTTGTGATCACTTTTGGGCGCTCAGGCTATGTGGCACTTTATGAAATAGTCGATGACAGCACCGTCATCATCGGTGCGATACGTCACCAACGGGAAGATGATTACCACTGAATCAACCCATCGTTGCTGACCTGCAAATCACCGAAGTTGTCGCCCGCGCCTTGGCGATGCCGCTCACCAGTCCGGCGTTTCCGCGTGGGCCCTAACGGTGATTCGGAGTCGCTTCAGGACAAGTTCGCGTAGACGACCCATGCAAGCAGGATCAACACCAATGGGCGTGCCGTGGCGTTGGCTGAGACGACAAAAAAGCGGAGCAAAGGGCGTGTTCTTTTTGCCCCTGTGTGGCTGTATTCCCTATCCGTTGGGCATGTCAAGCGCAAGACGGACAGGTTATTTTGTCGTTGTCAATGCTTGAGCAGCCAGGGTTTTCAGAATGCCAGAGTCTGCACTTCCGGCTTGAGCACATAAGTGGCGATGTCCGCCGGCTTGGCAGGTGTTACGCCCGGGAGCAAGTCGGCGGGCTGGTGGCCAGTGTTCGGCAGGTACAGTGCACACACCTCTACCTTGGCACCAGCCTTCATCAGGCCTTGCAACATTTGCTGCACGGTCATGTTCTTGGGTTTCAAGGTGGGCATTTCTTTGCCAACCACGGCGATATCGCCACCGGCATCACACAGCAACACCCGAACGTTGGTTTTTTGTTCAATGGCTTGACCTGCAATCACTATGCCAGCAGCCTGGGTCATGGCATTGCCACTGTTGATCGACACAAACAGCTCAGTGGCCTGGGTCGACAAGGCGGCGACGGACAAGACAGTCGCCAAAAAAGCAGATTTCTTCATACAAGCTCCTGAAAAAATTGACAGTTGAAAAAGAGGTCACGGGTGACTATCTCACAGACTGTGCACAGCAAACGTTGATCAAAGTCACCCATTGATGCCGTTTCGTCAAAATGTGTAACCACTGATCCGTGATATGGGTGTTGCAGCAAAGTTCCAGACGCTGCGTGTTGGTTTGCACCTGAAAACCACCTCGCTTTCAATCGCGCCCTTGTGCGCCAGCACACTGACGCGCTGGCGCGGTGTCAGGACACTTGGCTTTGTCAGACGAATCCCGTTCCAGCAACTGACTACCTCACACCCATGCAAATCACCGATGTTGTTGGCCGCGCCTTTGCGATGCCGCTCACCAGTCCGGCGTTTCCGCGCGGGCCCTATGTGTTTACCAACCGCGAATTTTTGATCATCACTTACCGCACAGACCCAGACGCGCTGCGTGCCGTGGTGCCCGCGCCGCTTGAAATTACCGAGCCGTTGGTGAAGTTCGAATTCATTCGTATGCCCGACTCCACCGGCTTTGGCAACTACACCGAGTCGGGGCAGGTCATTCCGGTCAGCTTTGAAGGAGTCGCGGGCAATTACGCTCATGCCATGTATCTGAACGACCACCCGCCCATCGCGGGCGGGCGGGAGTTGTGGGGGTTCCCCAAAAAGCTGGCATCTCCCCGGCTGGAAACCGAGATCGACACCTTGGTGGGCACCTTGGATTACGGCAAAGTGCAAATTGCCCGTGCCACCATGGGCTACAAACATGGCATAGCCAATCACGCCGCTGTGCTGGCCGGGCTGCAAGCCCCCAATTTCCTGTTGAAAATCATTCCGCACGTGGACGGCACGGTGCGTATCTGTGAACTGGTTCGCTACTACACCCGTCATATCGTGCTCAAAGGCGCATGGACTGGCCCTGGCTCGCTGGAATTGCATCCACACGCACTCGCTCCGGTGGCTGACCTGCCGGTGCTCAAAATTGAATCGGCCCTGCATTTTGTGGCCGACCTGACGCTTGACCTGGGTGAGGTCGTTTATGACTACCTGGCCCCGGAGTACGCCAAATGAAGCACCGCAGCCAAGGGCCCAAGCTGGTCAGTGCGGATGTTGCCGCAAGCCTCATTCGTGATGGGTGTACGGTAGCCACCGGGGGCTTTATTGGCATTGGCTTTGCTGAGAATATGGCCGTGGCCATTGAACAACGCTTTCTCGGCCTGACCACACCCGCACAAGCAGGGCATCCGTGTAATCTCACGCTGGTTTACGCGGGTGGCCAGGGGGATGGTCACGAGCGTAGGCTCAACCATTTTGGCCAGGAAGGGCTGCTGAAACGGGTGATTGGCGGCCATTGGGGGCTAGCCCCCAAGCTGCAGCATCTGGCCATGAGCAACCAGATTGAAGCCTACAACCTGCCCCAAGGTGTCATCAGCCAACTGTTTCGCGACATTGCAGCGCATCGGCCCGGGCAACTCTCGCGCGTTGGCCTGGGCACTTTTGTGGACCCGCGCCAGGGCGGTGGCAAGATCAACGCCCGCACGCAGCAAGAGCTGGTGCAGTTAATCAGCATCGACGGCGAAGAGATGCTGTTTTACCGGACGTTTCCGGTTGATGTGGGCATCATTCGCGGCACCACGGCAGACCCTGACGGCAACGTGACCATGGAGAAAGAAGCGCTCACATTAGAGGTTTTGGCCATCGCCATGGCCGCGCATAACTCGGGGGGCATCGTGATTGTGCAGGTGGAGCGTATTGCGCTGCGCGGCTCACTCAATTCGCGGCAGGTCAAAATTCCTGGCATTCTGGTGGATTACGTGGTGGTCACCGAAAGGCCCGCGTACCACATGCAAACCTTTGTTGAGCCGTACAACCCGGCTTATTCCGGCGAAATCAAGGTGCCGTTCCCGCAGGTCGTCGCCACGCCGCTCAATGTACGCAAGATCATTGCCCGCCGTGCCGCGCTGGAACTCAGCGCAGACGACATTGTGGACTTGGGCATTGGTATCCCAGAGGGGGTTGCCGAGGTTTGCGCCGAAGAAAACATCGTTGACCTGATCACGCTGACCGCCGAGCCCGGCATCATTGGTGGCCTGCCTGCTGGTGGTTTGAATTTTGGCGCAGCCATCAACGCCCAGATGATCATCGACCAGCCCAGCCAATTCGACTTTTACGATGGCGGTGGGCTTGACATTGCCATCCTTGGCTTGGCCCAGGCAGATTCACATGGAAACCTCAATGTCAGCCGTTATGGCAGTCACCTGGCGGGAGCCGGGGCAAATCGTCAAAGAGGGCACCACGAAGAAGTTTGTCGATTCGGTCGAGCAATGCACATTCAGCGGCAAATACGCAGGCAGTCGTGGACAGGAAGTTATTTACGTGACTGAACGCTGTGTTTTTCGCCTGACTGAAATAGGGCTTGAGCTGTGCGAAATTGCGCCCGGCATTGATCTTGAGCGCGATATTCTGGCGCAAATGAGCTTTCAACCGGCCATTGCACAAAGCTTGAAAACGATGGATGCCCGAATTTTTTGTGATCAAGCCATGGGTATTCGCAGTGCCCTATTGCCGCCAGGAACGCACGATTGACATCACCCAGAAGCACCCGAGGGCACTGATGCGGTTCCTGTGATGCCATTGTCCAGAGGCACACTCACCCGAAGCGTGGAGTTACCCCAAGAGTCGAGAATTTCGAGCGCGTCAATGCCTTGAATAGTGGGTTTCATGTTGTGTCCGGGTGCGATTTAAAGTGATGTGGTTTTGGTTTTACTCCCTCTCCCCCTGGGAGAGGGTAGGGGTGAGGGCTGCCTTTGCCAGATGCACCGACGATGCGAACAGCCAAACATCCCCCTCACCCTGACCCTCTCCCTGGGGAGAGGGAATGAATCCACATCAGTTTGAATCGCACCCGTTGTGTCCTTTGGTTTAAGTTGGTAACTGCACTTCTAGCCTTGGCAGCCAGGCATGCAGTTGCCGTAACAGCGGGCGCTTTTTGGTTTGGTGCGTCTGCATGCGGTGCAGGATGTCGTTAAGGGTGAACATGGCTTCCATGATGTACGGGCCTTTGTTGAGCATGACGCACTCGGCCCGTTCACCCATGGCCGCATCGCTAATCTCGGCGCGTGTCGGCAAGCCGGTTTTAACCATGGTTTCGAGCACCTGCGTGGCCCAGATCACCGGCATGTGGGCTGCCTCTGCGGCACAGAGAATTTCTTCCTGAACTTCGGCCAGGCGCTCGTAACCACATTCCACGGCCAGGTCGCCCCGCGCGATCATCACCCCGGCTGCCTTATTGGCCATGGCGGAGAACAACAATTCAGGCAGATTCTCAAAACCACGGCGTGTTTCAATTTTGAGCATCAAGCCCATCTCCGTGGCATCCAGTTCAAGCAAGTGTTCGCGCAAGGCTTGCACGTCCTGCGCCTGCTGCACAAATGACAGTCCCACCAAGTCAGCCAGACGGGCGACTACAGGCAAATCTTCAATGTCTTTGTCAGTCAGCGCAGGCAGGTCCAGCAGGCTGTCGGGCAGATTGATGCCCTTGTCCGCCGCCAATTTTTCTCCAGCATCTCGGGCATGGGTGATTTCCAGTTCCAGCCATTGCGGTTCAATGCGGCGAATGACACCCCCAATGCGCCCGTCGTCAAACCAGATCCGTTCACCCACCCTCACCTGCTCAAACACTTGTGGCAAGGTACAGGCCACGCTGGCCCAGGCGTGGTGTGGGTCTGCGTTGCAACCTATGCCATCAAGCGTCAGGTGCAACACGCTGCCACGCATCAGATGCAGCAAACCTTCTTTGCAAGGCAAGTCAAACAGCAGCGTGGTACGCAGCCCACGCCCCTTGCGGCGACGCTTCAGACGGGTTTGCGGCAGCAGACGCGCGGTTTTTTCAGACTCGGTCAACACGCCCACCTCATCGCGCCGGATGACTTTCAGGCTGCGCTGAGTGCCAGCCGCATCTTTGAAATCAAGCTCGTCACCGGCCTCAAGCTGAGCCAACCATTGCGGGTTGCCCCCCAGGCAGACTGGCGCACCCGCAACCGGCAAGCTTGACCCGGCTGGCCTCAAACCCAGCAGGGCGTTGCTCAAAACCCGCCCAAAGGCATCACGCTGCGGCCGCAACTTGAGCACCGCAGGTGGTGAGGCAATCGGCCCTGTGCGCAATTTCGGCCCAGCCAGGTCCATGAGAATGCGCACAGGCTGGTCCATTGCCTTGGCCGCACGGCGCACATTGACCGCCATGGCCTGCCAGTCGCTAGCGTCATCATGGGCGCAGTTGATTCGGGCGATGTTCATCCCTGAGTCCATCAGTTGACGAACCAGACCAAAGTCTTTGGCCGCCTCAGTGGGCAAGGTGACCATGATGCGCACCGATCGCTCCAGAGGCGCTGGCCCCAGCAGGGCGGTGGTGTGTTGTTCAAGCCAATTGTGGCTTCCATGCAAGCAGCCTTCTTGACCCTTGCCAGGCTGCACCCCAACGTTTCCTTCCAATCGGTGCAAGATGGCAATGACCTGGTCAAGCTTTTCAAGCACATGAGGCTCGGCGCGCCCCAAAGAAGACACCCCGAGCGCATCGAGCTGTTGTTGCAAAGGGCGGCAATCTCTCTGCCGCAAGGCCAGGTAATGCGCCAAGTTGCGGGCACTGGCGGCATAACCGGGGCTGACTCCGCTGAGCCAGGTTGCCATGCTTGCTTCATGGTTTAGCATCAGCTGACGCAGAGACAACAGCTGTTTGATCAAGGTCTTGAACATGGCTCAGCCTTTATTGATCAACGGGCTGGGCTTTCTGGAGGCCAATAACGGCCGCATGGCATTCAGGGTGGCCAGCAACGCTGACCCATTGCTCAGCAGTGTGCAAGCCATTGGCGACATTAAACCGCTGGGTAGCGCCAAAGCCAGAGCCAATGTATTGGCGCCCGCAATCAGTGTGTAATTCTGACGCACCAGCGAGATCGCATCGCGGCTGATGTCAATGGCAGGCAACAGCAAGTGCAAGCCCTCTTCCATCAACACCACGTCAGCGGCGGCACGTGCGATATCAGCACCGTCTACCAATGAAATACCGACATCGGCCTGTGCCAGTGCCGGTGAATCATTGACCCCGTCACCCACCATGGCAAACGGCCCTTTCGCTGCGGCACGCAAGCTGCGCACAATGTCGGCCTTGTCACGCGGCAACACTTCGGAGTACACCCGCTCAATACCCACTGATCGGGCAATTCGCCGGGCCACACCATCACGGTCACCCGACAACATCACAATGTCATGTACCCCGCGCTGGCGCAAACCGGCAATCACTGCAGCAGCTTCAGGTCGAGGTTCGTCGCTACAGGCAATGACACCCACCAGAACTTCATCCAAAGCCACCAGCAACACGATGTGCCCCAAACGCTCGGCATCACCCAGGTAGGCGCTGGCCCTGCGGGTAGAGATGTGCAAGCTGTGCAGAAAGCGTTCGCTGCCCACATGAATGCGGTAGCCTGCAATGTCAGCTGCAACCCCCAGGCCAATCAGAAACTGCAGGTTCTCACAAGGCGGCAAGTCCAGGCCTCGTACTTCACGGGCGTGTGATACCAGTGCGCGCGCCACAGGATGCCGCAACTGCGTCTCGGCCGCAGCCGCCAGTTGCAAAATTCGGTCAGCACTCAGCCGGTTGGTAAACGGGCGAATATCGAGCACGGCCAGGTGACCACATGTCAGCGTGCCGGTTTTATCAAAAGCGATGCCACGCAAGGTGGCAAGTTGCTCCACATGCCGCCCGCTTTTGATCAGAATACCTTGGCGAGCTGCGCGCGTCATGGAGGCCAGCACACTGGTCGGTGCGGCCACCCGTATCCCCGTGCCGTAGTCCACAATCGCCATCGACATGAATCGATCCATGTTGCCGGTCAGTGCCAACAAGCCCAGGTTGACACCCAACAGCGGGGCCACCAGACGGTCGGCAAACTGCTCTGCATAATTTTGGATTCGTGTCTCCCCCACCGGGGCGGCTTCAACCAAAGCCACAATTTTTGCAACCACCGTATCGGCCCCGGCTTCTGTGATTTGCACCGTGAGTGAGCCTTCCACCACAGACGATCCGGCAAACACCATGTCACCCAAGCGCCGCATGGCAGGCGCAGATTCCCCGGTGATATGCCGCTGGTCCAAGGCGGCCTCTCCACCGATGACTCTGCCGTCAGCAGGTACCAGGTCACCCGCCAACAGCAAGGCCATCTGATCGGCCAGCAGGCTTTTCGCCGCCACCAAGGAAATGCTGCCATCACTTTCAATGCGCCTGGCCTGTACGGTCTGAAAGTCGAGCAATTCCCGAATCTGGCCACGGGACTGGCCCGCTGTGAGTTCACGCACCACGTCGCCCAGGTGGACCATAAACGCCATCAGCGCAGCTGTGCGCGACTGCTGCCGCACCACGGCAATGGCCAGCGCCAAGCCATCCAGAAAGTCCACATTGAGCCTGCGTTCATGCACCAGAGTGCCCAAGGCCCTGCACCAGATCGGCCATCCGGTCAACACACTGGCTGCAACACATCCAACTTGTGAATGGGTTGAGACAGCAGAACACAAAGCGGGCCAATCGAACCCACATACACCACCGTGATGGACTCACACGCCAGATTGAACCGAAAACTGACCACCAGTGGGCTGGCGGTCAAGCGCTGCGTCAGACCCTGACGTATTGATCCGTCATACCGCAACCGCGCAACACGCAATCGGCATCGGCCCGTGACCTCATGCAACACACTGATATGCGGAATCAAGACCGAGGGTTCGCAATAAGTTGTCAAATTAGCCACGGCGCACCGATCTGGACAGGATTTGAATCACGGGTGTATCCAGGCGATGGTGATGCAGAGTAAGAAAAGCGTTGAAAGCAAAGGTGCCAAGCGACAGCCACATGGGTGTCCCACGGCCACGCGCCTTGTGCAGAGAAGTAACCACCGCAATACCCATGGGAAACAGCAATTTCAGATCCAGATAGCCGTCACTGGCCTGGCGTAACCGGGCATCCACTTGTTCGGCGGCAGACACCAGTGACTCGGCCAGACGCGAGTGGTGCTCAAGATAACGTGCCGAGTCGGTCACCGACTCATCTATGGCCGCCATCAACGCATCCTCACCCTCCAGGCGAAGCCAGGCACTCACTTCTGGATGCTGCTGGAGCCGAAAATGAAAGACCGTGTCTGCGGGTGTGTAATCAATGACGATGCTCGAAGAAGACGGGTTCACCCGCACCGACACCACGCCTGACAGGCTGGCAATCACCTGCTGCACGGCAGCAAAAAATTCTGCCTCTCCTGCCACCCCCATGACCTTGATACGCATCCGCCCCGCCACATGGTGGACGATGCGAGCAGGCTTGGCCACCTTGCGCACGTGGGTCACCACATCAATGCACAGGCAAGGCGCTGTCTGGGGTCGCTACTTTGGAGCGGACTGGTTTTTTCCTGGCTGGCTTTGCCTGAACTTGCTCACGATCTTGCGCCTGCTCTTGCGTCTGTTCTTGCGCCTGTTCCTGTTTGACCTCGGCGACCAGGTCTTGAACCTGCTCGCTGGCCTCGGCCATCACTTCACGAGCTTTCTGACTTGCAGAAAAACCGGCACGAACCACCCCTTTGATCATCGGGCGCACGTAGCCAGTCAGCTCTGGAAACAGTTTTCCCAGCAAGATGGCCCCCGCACCAATGATGAGACCGGGAATCAACTCAACCTCAATCAACGCGGCACCGACCACAATGGCCGCTGCCGTTCCCACCGCCCCCGCTTCACCAGCAAGCAGATCCTTGCCCCGGCCAACGATTCCGCTGCGCAGGGTTTCCCCAAGGCCAGCTGTCTTGGGCGTTTCTGCGGCATCGGCTTGCTCGGTGAACGCGCAGTCCGTGACCGTGTCAGACGATTCCACCGGCTCCGGTGAGTGGTATCCGCTGGCTTTGGACTGGGCGCTTGCTTGCGGTGCAGCTTGAGCTGCGTTTTTTTTCTTGATGGTGACCACGGGTTTTCTCCTGGAAAAATGGGCAGGTACTACACGAATAAGATGTCATTTGAATGACAAACCCATGATCGCTTGCCGATATCCATGCATCTGTGCGCCAGCACACCTTGGATGACATTCGCATGTGCGAACCTCAATCGCGAAACGGTCGCAATCTCAGAATTGGCCTTGACACAGCCGCACTCCACTCCAAAAACATCCAAAATGGCGAATTTTCATGATGTTTTTGGCCTGTATCGCTTATCTGATATGCGTAAGCAGCTATTGTTTTTGAAATCTCATTGCGCAACTCAGGCTTGGGCAAAACGCTCGGCACGGGCCGCATCCAGCACTTGGTCAGCAGCCACGGCCAGTGAATCGGCCGGAGTCTGATCGGTGAGCCACGGGTTGGGTTGGGCAAACCAGCGGGCCAGCTCCCAATCGTTGTAAACACCCACCAGCTCAGCCAGCACGTTGCTCAAACCGGTACGCAAGGTCATACCCACCGGATGAAATTGGAACAAAGGCAACCAGAGTTTGGACTGCCATTCAATACTGAGCACCTCCCGTTTGACCAGCCAGGCCGCCAATGGGGAGATGTCGCCGACACCTTGCCGCTTGAATCGGGTCGCCACTTCTTGTGCCCGCGCCAGGCCACCGCTGGGCCGAAAGGCATTGAGCAAATCGACA
>VIKI01000187.1:0-3308 GCA_008080595.1 Comamonadaceae bacterium | reverse complement strand
TCGACAAATTGGTGGTTGTGCTCACGCTCCTGTGCCATCCGGCTGGCATAACTTAGACCACTTGGCACAGGCAATCTACCCCATGCTTTGGGCGACAACTCAGATTTTGATAAGGTGGCGATAGGCATGGGTGTATCCTTAAAGAAAGAGCCAAGGGTAGGCGCAGCACGGCAAGGAGGTCTGTGCGTTGGCGAACCCTCTTGACACAACATGAAGCCCACGGCGGTCAAGTGCGGCGTTTCACGCTCCTCCATTCAGAACCGTTCGCCAGCACACAGACCTGGCATTCATCTGCGGGAATACTCCATTTAATTTGCACGATGCCCACCGGGCCAGTGCCAAACAGCCATGCCAAACCTCAGTAATGTGTCGTTTTGGCATCCCTTAATTCCATGCCTGCCTGACATCAAAGCCAGTCGGGTGGAGCATTGACATGAACAAAACAATCACACCACACCACACCTGGTGTACCGCCGCTCAGAGTGATGCCACCGCTTGTTTTCACGCCGATTTGGCCAGCTTGGGGGCTCACCTCAATGGCTGTCCGCAAGTCCATCGTCATCTGTTGACCTGGTATGGTGCTCGCACGTTCATTCACGGATTTGTGACCACCCGTCTTGTCACCACCCTGGTGATGGTTGCAGCGCTCGTGGGGCTCGGCTATTGGGTGCTTTAACGCGCATGGCGCGACCCACTTGCCGCTCGTTGCTCTCCAGCGCCCCCCCCGCGTTGTGCCAGATTCTGGACAGCACACACGGTGCCATCCAAGGCCCCATTCGTTCCGAGATTTTTGGCCCGCAACGCTTTGCCCAGCATGGCCGCAGCCTGGGGGAAACACACCGTGCCACACGCATCTCATCACGCGGGGCCAATTTTTTCCCACGCCTGCAGAACAATCTGAGCGCACTGCGCGAAGCACACCACTACATTGGCATTCAGGCCAATACCGGCTACGACATCAGCCCCGCAGCCGAGTGGCTGCTGGACAACTTTCACCTGGTTGAAGCCCAGCTCAGCGAAATCCATACCGGGCTGCCGCGCAGCTACTTTTCGGCCTTGCCCAAGCTGGTGGACGAACCCCTGGCCGGTCTGCCACGCATCTATGGCGTGGCCTGGGCCTTTGTGGCCCACACCGATGGCGCGTTTGATGAAGCCATGTTGACGCATTTTTTATGCGCCTACCAGGAAGTTTGCGAACTCAATCTCAGTGAAATGTGGGCCTTTCCCACCACCTTGCGGGTGGTGCTGATCGAAAATCTGCGCCGTTTGGCAGAGCAAGTGGCCGCCAACAAGGCCGCACGCGAAGTCGCCAACCTGTGCTTTGACCAGCTTGAGCACATCGGCCTGGACACGGTTTCAGCCTTGCTGAGCTTGCTCACCGAGCGCGGCATCGGGCGCGTTTTTCTGGTGCAACTGGCCTTGCGTTTGCAAGACCTGCGGCTGACCGAGCCCTCGCCCGAACAAAGCCGGTTTCAGGACTGGTTGCACCAGGCCCTGCCCGACCCCGCCAGCACACAGATGCAGCAGGGCGTAGACCAAGCCGCTGACAATTTAAGCGTCAGCAATGCCATCACCTCGCTGCGGGCCATTGGGGACGCCGATTGGCCCGACATCATTGCCCGCACCAGCACCCTGATGCGGCTGATGCTGACCTCACCCGTGTTTGCGGCCGAGGCCACCCTGACCCGTGACCAAACCCTGCACGCCATCGAAAAACTGGCGCTGCGCAGCAAGCAGTCTGAGCTGGAAGTCACGCACACCCTGCTGGCACTCATGAACACCCCCGAGGCGGCCAACGATGTGGGCTCTGTGGCCGCCCACTGGTTGCAAGGTCGCGGCCAGCCCGAGTTGTGGCAGGCCCTGGGGCTGTCAGGCCAGGCCGTGAAAGTACGGCAATGGCTGGCCCAGCATCTGATCCTGCCCGCGTATCTGGTGGCGATATTGGGCTTTCTGAGCCTGCTGCTGGGGCTGTTGCTGCACCGCAGTGAGGCATCCATCGGCATGACCCTGGCGGTGCTGTTGCTGGCTTTGCTGCCCGCCTCCGAGGCGGTGATTGCCGTCATCCACCGCCTGATCAGCGAGTCGGTTCGCCCGCAACACCTGGCACGCCTGGCCTTGGCCCACGGTATTCCCGCAGAACACCGGGTGATGGTGGTGATTCCCTGCATGCTCACCAGCCTGCACGGCACGCAGGAACTGGTCAAACGCCTGCAACTGCACTACCTGGCCAACCCCGAACCCCAGGCCCAATTTGCCCTGCTGAGCGATTGGGCCGATGCCCCAAGCGCCGTGACCGACACCGATGCCGCGCTGCTGGCCCAGGCCCAGCAAGGCATCCAGGCACTCAACCGCTTGTACCCCCGGCGCGAAGACGAAGCCAATCCCACGCCACGCTTCATCCTGTTGCACCGGCCACGCCACTACTGCGAATCCGAGCAATGCTGGATGGGTTGGGAGCGCAAACGCGGCAAGCTGGAGTTGCTCATCACCGCCTTGGCCCAAGGCCACAGCACCGCCTTCCATGATCTGGGTGAAGCCAACGCCATCGCGCCCGACACGCAGTACGTGGTCACCCTGGACAGCGACACCCAACTCCCCCCTGGGCGGCTGCGCGAATTGGTCGGTGTGGCCGCACACCCCAACAACCTGCCGCGCCTGTCAGCCGATGGCCGCACGGTGCTGGGCGGCTACGGCATCTTGCAGCCGCGCGTGGCCACGCCGCTGCCGGCGGTGAAGGAATTCACGCTCTACCACTGGCTGTTTGCCGGGCAGTGCGGCATTGACCCCTACAGCGCCGCCAGCTCCGAGATTTACCAGGATGTGTTTGCAGAAGGCTCCTTCACCGGCAAAGGCCTGCTCAACGTGCGCGCCCTGCATGCGGTGCTGTCGGGCCGTTTGCCAGAAAACCAGGTGCTGAGCCACGATTTGCTGGAAGGCTCCATCGCCCGCTGCGCCGCCGTGAGTGACCTGGCCGTGGTGGAAGAGGCCCCTTTTCATGCCGATGTGGCGGCATCCCGGGTACACCGCTGGACCCGTGGCGACTGGCAACTGCTGCCCTTTTTGTGGTCTCCCGGTGCTTACAGCCTGAAACCGATCCACCTCTGGAAGATGCTTGACAACCTGCGCCGCTCACTCGTCGCCCCCTTGTCTTTGGCCTTGCTGCTGAGCAGCTTGATGGGCTGGGTGCTGTCGCCCTGGGTGGCATTGGCGCTGATTTATGCCGCCTTCTCGGCCGGGCCGGTGATGGGGGCGCTGGTGGGTTTTGCCCCCAGCCGCAGCCATGTCGCCAAAGGGCCATTCTTGCGTGC
>VIKI01000186.1:20736-22484 GCA_008080595.1 Comamonadaceae bacterium | reverse complement strand
TGTCACCTTGCACCAGGGTGTGGCGTGTATCACCTTGCAGGCTTTGCAGCGTCTCCGGATTACCCGCGTAGGTGAGTTTGTCGAGGTTGATGACCGGCTCGTCGTGTTGCGCCAGCCAGTCGAGGACGAAATTGGCACCAATGAAGCCGGCACCGCCAGTGACTAAGATCATGTGGGATTCCCTGTGAAAGCGCCCGGATTCAGGCAGTTGCAGATTCTATTTGTTGAGACAGCTCCAGCCACTGCTCTTCAAGGCCTTGCAGCTCTTCGTTGACCGCCTTGAGCCGCTTGCCCTGGTTGGCGAAGTCGGCGGGGGGCGGTGACTGGCACAGGTGGCGCTCCAGGTCGATGCCTTCCGCTTGCAAGGTGGCCATGCGGGCCTCAACCTCTTGCAGCTTGCGCCTGAGCGATCCGGTCGGCGCGGGCTTGGCTTTGACTTTGGCCGCCGCAGCCAGCGCCTCGGCCTGCGCCTTGCGCTCTGCCTTGGCCGCAGCGCTGCTGGCCTCGCGAATGGCTTCGCGTTGGCGTTTGGCTTCGTCCAGCAGGTAACGCTGGTAGTCGTCCAGGTCGCCGTCAAACGGTTCAACGCCACCGCGCGAGACCATCCAGAATTCGTCACACACCGATCTGAGCAGGGCGCGGTCATGGCTGACCAGCATCACGGTGCCTTCGAATTCATTCAAAGCCATGGCCAGCGCTTCACGGGTGGCCAGATCCAGGTGGTTGGTGGGCTCATCGAGCAACAGCAGGTTCGGGCGTTGCCAGACGATCATGCACAGCACCAGGCGGGCTTTTTCACCGCCGCTCATGCTGCCCACGGCTTGTTTGACCATGTCGCCGCTGAAGTTGAACGTGCCCAGAAAACTGCGCAAATCTTGCTCGCGGGTGGCCTGGCCGATGATCTTGCCTTGGGCGGTGAGTGTTTTCACCAGCCGGATCATGTGCTCCAGCGGAGTTTCATCGGGGCGCAGCACGTCCAGCTCTTGTTGGGCAAAGTAGCCAATGTTCAGGCCCTTGCCTTCGGTGATTTCGCCCTCAATCGCCGCCAGATCACGTGCCACGGTTTTCACCACGGTCGATTTACCCTGGCCATTGGCTCCCAGAATGCCGATGCGCTGGCCAGCCAGCACCGACTTGCTGACATTGCGCACAATCACTGTCGGTGCAGTGCCCTCGGGGGCATCCTCAGGCGGCGGGTAACCAAAACTCACGCCGGTCATGGACAGCATGGGGTTGGGCAGGTTGGCCGGTTCTTTGAACTCAAAGGTGAAGTCGGCCTCGGACAACAAGGGCGCAATTTTTTCCATGCGGTCCAGCGCCTTGACCCGGCTTTGGGCCTGTTTGGCTTTGCTGGCTTTGGCCTTGAAGCGGGCAATGAACTTTTGCAGATGGGCAATCTTGTCCTGCTGCTTGGCAAAGGCGTTTTGTTGCAGCTCCATCTGCTCGGCTCGCATGTCCTCAAACTTGCTGTAGTTGCCGCCGTAGCGCACCAGTTTGGCCGCGTCGATGTGCAGGGTGACATTGGTCACGGCATCGAGAAACTCGCGGTCGTGGCTGATGACGATCATCGTGCCTTCGTATTTTTTCAGCCAGGCTTCCAGCCACACCAGCGCATCCAAATCCAGGTGGTTGGTTGGTTCGTCCAGCAGCAGCAAGTCGCTCGGGCACATCAAGGCGCGTGCCAGTTGCAGGCGCATGCGCCAGCCGCCAGAGAAGCTGTTGACCGGGTTGGTGAGTTCGGTGGTTTT
>VIKI01000186.1:0-20721 GCA_008080595.1 Comamonadaceae bacterium | reverse complement strand
GTTCGGTGGTTTTGAAGCCCAGGCCTTGAATCAGCGCTTGGGCACGCGCCGGGGCATCGTGTGCACCGGCATCTTGCAAAGCCATGTAGGCGTGGGCCATGCGGTCGTAGTCGTCGGTGGCCTCGGCGGCGGTCACTTCCTGCTGGGCTGCCAGCAAGGTGACATCACCATCGACCACAAAGTCGGTGGCGGACTGTTCGGTCTCTGGCATGTCCTGCGCGACCTGACCCATGCGCCATTGGTGCGGAATGTTGTATTCGCCGCCGTCTTCATGCAGATTACCGTTGAACAGTGCAAACAGCGAGGACTTGCCTGCGCCATTGCGCCCGACCAGGCCCACTTTTTCGCCGGGGTTAAGAGTGACGGAAGCGCCGTCAAGCAATACTTTCGCGCCGCGGCGCAGGGTGACGTTTTTAAGGGTGATCAAGGCACAAATTACCGGTTGTCGGGTGTGTCCGTGCGGACATCCGAGGAAAAGTCTTTCAACAAAAAATCCACCACAAACTGCTCTTGGGCAGCGGTGAGAAACGAGATGATCTGATAGCGGCTAAGCCGCATGGCTGCGCTCCCATTCATAGTCTTCCAGCGGATGATGTCTGGGGCCGAGCTCATGGCCAGGATTTTAGGTGGCATCGGCTTGCGCCAGCGGCAAACCCAGGAAGATGAGGTGGGCCTTATCGGGTTCACGGAAAGATTCAATCGGCACAAAACCGAGTTGTTGGTACAGCGCCAGGGCGGCAGTATTGTGAGCCCAGGTGCAAATGCCTGCCGTTTGGAAAGCGTTTTGGCGGGCCTGCTCGGCCAGGGCCAGGGTCAGCACACGTGCCAGCCCTTGGCGGCGAAAGTTGGGGCGGATGTAAATACGTTTGATTTCCGCCAGACTCGGGGTGAGTGAGGCTACAAAAGCACCACAGCCTGCCAGTTCACCGTCACGGTAGGCCAGCAGCACTTGACCGTGCGGCGGGGCATAACGGCCCGGCAGCTGCGCCATGTCGCGCCAGATGCTGCTTTGCTTGGGGTCAGCCAAGTCGCGCTCGGCGTATTCCTGCAACAGGTTTTTGAAGCTGTCGTAATGTGCTGGCTCGGAGGCGCAGAGCAGCTGAAAAGGCGTGCAGAGGGTGGTTTCGCTCATGGTGGAGGGTTGCCGTTGAGGGTGATGAGCGCCTCGCGGGTGACCAGCAGCACTTGATCTTCACCCGCGCTGGTTTCCAGCCAGATCACTTCCAGCTGCGGGAAAGCCGCCTCAAAGTGCTCGCGTTCGTGGCCAATTTCCAGCACCAGCACGGCATCGGCCGACATTTGCGCCGGGGCCTGGCGCAGCAGGCTGCGAATGAAGTCCATGCCGTCAGTGCCACCGGCCATGTTGCCGTCCAGCGCCAGTGCCGGCTCGGCTTGGAATTCGGGTGGCAAGTCGGCCATGCTTTGGGCATTGACGTAGGGCGGGTTGCACAAAATCAGGTCGTAATGGGTGCCGGTTTTGGGGAGTCCATCACTTTGACGCAAGCTGATGCGCTCATGCAAACCATGCCGATCCACATTGATGCGGGCGACTTCAAGCGCCTCGGCGCTGATGTCACTGGCTTGCACCCGCACATCGGGGTAGACCATTGCGGCCAGAATGGCCAAACTGCCGTTGCCGGTGCACAGGTCAAGCACGCGGTGGGTGTGCTCGCTGAGCCAATAGTCCAGGTGGCCTTCGACCAGCACCTCGGCAATCAGCGAGCGGGGCACGATGGCGCGTTCATCCACGTAAAACGCCACACCTTGCAGCCAGGCCTCGTGGGTGAGGTAGGCCGCGGGTTTACGGGTGCTGATGCGTGCTTCTAAAAGTGTAGCTATTTGCGCTTGTTCTTCGGGGGTTACAAGCCTGTTTTGTGCATTATTTTCGGTCTCTTCGCCGGCATCAGGCTGCAAGGGAGTGTTCAGCGGCAAGCCCAGTTGCCAAAGCACCAGCCAGGCCGCTTCGTCAAAGGCGTTGGTGGTGCCATGACCAAAGGCCACGCCCGCATCGGTCAGCTGTTGGGCAGCCGAACTCACACACGCCAGCAGGCTGATGTCACCGGGTATGGGGGGGTGTTTGTTCATGCCAGCAACTGCGCATGCAGGTTTTCCAGCACGCGCTGGTAAATGCGGGTGAGTGGCTCGATGTCAGCCAGCGCAATGTGTTCGTTGATTTTGTGAATGCTGGCGTTGGGCGGGCCCAATTCAATGACTTGCGGGCAGATTTTGGCAATAAACCGACCGTCTGAGGTACCCCCGCTGGTGGAGAGTTCGGGTGTCAGGCCGACCTCGGTCTGAATCGCTGCCACCACCGTGTCTACCAGGGTGCCGGGAGGGGTCAGAAACGGCAGGCCTCCCAGTGTCCAACTCAGGTCATAAGCCAGTTCATGGCGATCCAGTACGGCTTGCAGGCGCTTTTGCAGGGATTCCGGGGTGGACTCGGTGGAAAACCGGAAGTTGAAGTCCAGCACCAGCGTGCCAGGGATCACATTGCTGGCCCCTGTGCCGCCATGGATGTTGCTGACCTGCCAGGAGGTGGGTGGAAAAAAGGCGTTGCCCTGATCCCATGACACATCGACCAATTCGCCCAGCGCCGGGGCCAGCAGATGGATCGGGTTCTTGGCCAGGTGCGGGTAGGCAATGTGGCCTTGCACGCCTTTTACCGTGAGCTTGCCGCTTAAGGTACCGCGGCGGCCGTTCTTGATCATGTCACCGGTGCGCTCGACCGAGGTGGGTTCGCCCACAATGCAGTAGTCCAGCGTCTCGCCCCGGGCTTGCAGCCATTCACAGACTTTGATCGTGCCATCCAGCGCTGGGCCTTCTTCATCGCTGGTGAGCAAAAAGCCAATCGACAAGGGTGTCTCAGGGTGCGCTGCGACAAAGGCTTCGGTGGCCACCACAAAGGCCGCCAGCGAGGTCTTCATGTCCGCCGCACCACGGCCAAACAGCTTGCCATCACGCTCGGTAGGGGTGAAGGGGTCGCTGTCCCATTGTTTGACCGGGCCGGTCGGTACGACATCGGTATGGCCAGCAAATACAATTAATTTTGTAGCTGTTTGCGCTTTATTTATAAGCGTTGCAGGCCTTTTTGCCCATAAATTGGTGACGGAAAAATCAGCCGGACCACTGACCAACGGGTGGCATTCAAAGCCGATGGCGCTCAGGCGCTGCGCCATGACGTGCTGGCATTGGGCATCTTGCGGGGTAACGGAGGGGCAGGCCATCAGCTGTTTGGCCAGGGCAAGGGTTGGGGTCATAAAGGGGGATTCAGTGGTTCACGTCGAGCGTGATTTCGGTGAACGTGGGTTGGTCGTCCTGATCTTCAACCTTGGTTTGGGCTTGAGCTTTGGCACGAGCGGCAAAGTCGTTTTGCAGCCGCCACATCAGGTTGGTGGGGGAGTCAGAGTTGGAGAGTCCTTCTTTGCGGTCAACAATGCCGGCGGTAATCAATCGGGCAATGTCTTGCTCAAAGGTTTGGCTGCCTTCGGCCATGGCGTTGGACATGGCATCCAGAATGTCGGAGAACTTGCCTTTTTCGATCATCTCAGCCACCAGTTTGGTGTTCATCATGATCTCGACGGCCGGAGTCCGGGTGTCTGCGATGGTGCGCAGCAGGCGTTGTGAAATGATGGCTTTGAGTGCACCGGCCAGGTCGCCCAACATGGTTTGGCGCACTTCGACCGGGTAAAACGACAAGATGCGGTTGAGCGCCTGGTAGCTGTTGTTGGCGTGCATGGTAGCCAGGCACAGGTGACCGGTTTGGGCGTAGGCAATGGCCGCCGTCATGGTTTCGCGGTCGCGAATTTCACCAATAAAGATCACATCAGGGGCCTGGCGCAGGGCGTTTTTCAGGGCAGTCTGGGTTGATTGGGTGTCGCTGCCGACCTCGCGTTGGTTCACCACGGCGCGTTTGTTCTTGAACAAATACTCTACCGGGTCTTCAATCGTCAGGATGTGGCCCGACATGCTGGCGTTGCGGTGGTCAATCATCGAGGCCAGTGTGGTGCTTTTACCGGCACCGGTGGCACCGACCATCAGCACCAGGCCGCGTTTTTCCAGCATCAGGTCTGACAGTACGGGGGGCAGCGAGAGGGAGGCCAGGGCCGGGATGTCATTGGCAATAAAACGGATCACCGCCGCAATCGAGCCCCGTTGGCGCATGCCGCTGATCCGAAAGCGCCCGACCCCCGCCATCGACCAGCCCATGTTGAGCTCACCCAGGTCTTTCAGCTCTTCAATTCGATCTGGTGGCAGGATTTCGCTGAGCAGGTTCAGCGGAGCATCAGGTGGCAGCACCTGGCTGTTGACCGGCACACATTGCCCGTTGATGCGGATCAAGGTGGGGGAGTGGGCCGACAAATACACATCGGAGGCGCGTTTTTCAGCCATCAGCCGAAGAATGCGTTCCATGGTACCCATGGGAAGGTTGCTGGTGGCCATGATGCTGTGCCTTTGGGTTAATCTCTCAGCAAATCATTCAAACTGGTTTTGGCACGGGTTTGTGCGTCGACCCGCTTGACGATGATGGCGGCGTACAGGCTGTATTTGCCGCCTTCTTTGGGCAGGTTGCCACTGATCACCACGGAGCCGCTCGGCACGCGGCCATAACTCACGCTGTCGGTGGCGCGGTCATAAATCGGGGTGCTTTGGCCAATGTAAACGCCCATGGAGATCACCGAGTTTTCTTCCACGATGACACCTTCGACAATTTCCGAGCGGGCACCAATGAAGCAGTTGTCTTCAATGATGGTGGGGTTGGCCTGCATTGGCTCCAGCACACCACCAATACCGACACCACCACTCAAGTGCACGTTTTTACCGATCTGGGCGCAGGAGCCGACGGCGGCCCAGGTGTCGACCATGGTGCCTTCGTCGACAAACGCACCAATGTTGACAAACGAGGGCATCAGAATCACGCCTTTGGCCAAATAGCTGCCGCGCCGGGCCACAGCGGGTGGCACGATGCGCACGCCGGTGGCTTGCAGGCCGGAGGCGGTCATGTGGGCAAATTTGGTCGGCACTTTGTCGTAAAACGCCAGATCGCCAGCGTGCATGATGGCGTTGTCGTTCAGGCGAAAACTCAGCAGCACGGCTTTTTTGATCCATTGGTGGGTTGTCCATTGGCCAACACCGTCGCGCGTGGCCACACGCAATTGGCCGGAATTGAGCGAGCTGATGACGTGTTCCACCGCGTCCACCACTTCTTTGGGGGCCGTGGCAGCAGAAATCGTGGCCCGGTTTTCCCAGGCGTTGTCGAGAATGGTTTGCAGTTGTTGGGTCATGGTCTAAGCGTGTGAGGTGAGAAAAATAGGGATTTGAATCGCGATGGTGAAGTGTCAAACCTGGCGGGTTTTGACAAATTCCACAATCCGCTGTGCGGCTTCAAGGCACTCGGCGGTGTCAGCCACCAGCGCCATGCGGATACGGCCCTGGCCAGGGTTGCTGCCCTGCGCTGTACGGGCCAAAAAGCTGCCCGGCAGCACGGTCACATTGTAGTGAGCGTAGAGTTCGCTGGCAAAAATCGCATCATCGCCGGCCACGTCAGCCCACAAATAGAAACCGGCATCCGGCAAGGCGACATTGAGAACCTGGGAGAGCAGGGGGGTGACCTGGGCAAACTTGGTGCGGTACAGCGCCCGGTTTTCCACCACATGGTCTTCATCTTGCCAGGCGGCGATGCTGGCGGCTTGTACCACCGGGCTCATGGCGCTACCGTGGTAGGTGTTGGACAGGCTGGTCAGGGCGATCAGGTTTTTGAAATCATGCCGTCCCAATTGGGCCGCAGCTTGTAGGCCACTCAGTGGCGGCTCCTCACGGAAGTAGATTTCGCTGTAACACTCGTCCGAGCCAATCACAAAGCCGAATTTGTCGCTGAGCTCAAACAACATTTGCCATTCAGACAAAGGCATCACCGCGCCGGTCGGGTTGCCGGGGGAGCAGACGATCAGCAACTGGGTGCGCTGCCATACGGCATCGGGCACGCTGGCCCAGTTGGGGGCAAAGTTGCGTGCCGGGTCGCTGGCTACGTAGTAAGGCTCAGCCCCGGCCAGCAACGCTGCACCTTCGTAGATTTGGTAGAACGGGTTGGGGCAGACCACCAGGGGTTTCGGGTCAGCGGCATTGGCTGGGCGATTCACCACGGTTTGGGCCAGGGCAAACAAGGCTTCGCGCGAGCCCAGCACTGGCAGCATTTGGGTGGCCGGGTCAAGTTGCAGGCCATAGCGGTGGGTCAACCACTGGGCAAAGGCCGTGCGTAGCGCGGGCTCACCGGCCGTGGCCGGGTAACTGGCCAGGCCGCTGGGGCTGCGGGTGATGGCTGCCATCATGGCATCGGCAATCAATTTGGGCGTGGCGTGGCGTGGCTCACCCAGGCCCAGGCTGATGGGTTTGTAGGCTGGGTTGGGGGTGATGTCAGCAAAAAGCTGGCGCAGCCGCTCAAACGGGTAGGGCTGTAAAAGCGAAAGTAGGGAATTCATGGGGCAATTATCCGGTAGAGTACAGCGCTTCACACAACCTCTTGCGGCTCACCGTCGGCATGTGACATGGACTTGATTGAATTTCGACCCGAACTGCTTTTTATAGGCATGTCATTGCCTTTCACGCTGCGGGACGATAGTGGACAAATTCTGCTGGCCAAGGGGCAAAAAATTGAGACCAAACTGCAGTTGACAGGGATGCAGAGTCGGCCCAGAATTTTTGTCGAGATTGAAGAAACAGGTGAAGGTGTGCGTGCCATGATGGCGGGCATTTCGGAGCTGAACCGGGCCAATGCCCCCATCAAGGATTTCTACAAATTCCTGAATGTGAAAGAGCCCAACAAGTCGGTGGAAAAAGAAACCGGCAGCTTGAGCCAGCGTTGGGGCGATGTTGAGTCCAAACTGGGTGGCTTGTTGGCCAGTTTTCAGACCACCAGTGATTTCCAGGACAAGATTCTTGCCATGGATCAGGTCATGCTCAGGCTGCTTAATCAGGATGCAACCGGTTCGCAGTTTTTGCTGTTCAACCGCTCCATTACACACTTTGAGGGCTATAGCGTGCTGCATTCCCTGCTGTGTGCAGCCTTGGTGAATGATTTGGCCACCACGTTTTCGCTCACTGAAGACGAGCGACGCACTTTGGTCTGTGCGGCCCTGACCATGAATCTGGCCATGACGCATTTACAGGACTTGTTGGCTCAGCAGAAAGCGCCTCCCAGCCCGATGCAACGCACGGTGATTGATACCCATGCCTCTGCGAGCAGTCTCTTGTTGGCCAAGGTGGGTGTGACCCATGATGATTGGCTGAAAGTGGTGGCCTTACACCACAGCCCCCAAAGCGGGCCAGACAAGTTGCTGGATTGGCCGCGCATCCCGAAGCTGGTGAGAATCCTGCAAACAGTGGATCGCTACACCGCAGCCATGAGCCCGCGCAAATCACGCTCAGGGCGAACAGCACGTGATTCGGTGCGTTGTGTGGTGCTGCCCGCCGGAGAAACCAAGCACGATGAGGTGGGTACTGCACTGGTCAAACTGCTGGGCTTGAGCCCGCCCGGTACTTATGTGACGCTGGTCAATGGAGAAACCGCCGTGGTGGTGCGCCGTGGCCTCAAACCGGCTGAGCCCTGGGTGGCGGTGGTCCTGAATCGCGCCGGGCAATTGATCGCTGAACCCAAATTGCGTGACTCTTCCAGAGAGGGTTTTGGCATTCAAAACACCTTGTCCGCCACGTCAGTCAAAATCAATCTGAACATGGATTTGATGCTCAAGCTGATTCCCCGTGGTGTGCTGATTTGAGTTGTGACAAGGGGTGGGTTGGTACCGCCACGTTTAACCACAAGCCGGCGGGATTGCCGGTAGAAAACAAGCTCAATTGACCCGTTTCACCCTGAGGGGACATCGCGGCGATCATGCGCCGTGTTTGCCGTGCCACCGGTTCACCGTTGTCCACCAGATGAATCTCCGGGCCGATCAGTTCTTGCAGATGATGACGGACAAAGGGGTAGTGAGTGCAACCGAGTACCAGCGTGTCAATGTGCCCTGTTTGGAGGCCAAATTGGCCTATAGCGCTTGTGTATTCTGCGCAAAGCGCTCTTGTTTTTGTAGTGTCGTCGCGCTCGATGGCATCGGCCAGACCATCGCACGGCTGGCAGATGAACTCGGCTTGGGTGCCCAGCGAGGCTTTCAAGGCGTTGAACTTCTGGCTTGCCAGGGTGCGGCGGGTGGCCAGGACTCCGATGCGTCGCGTTTGGCTCAGGGCCACAGCAGGTTTCAGGGCGGGTTCCACCCCGATGATCGGCAGATCAGGGTAGTCCTGGCGCAGCAGGTGAATGGCTGCGGCAGTGGCGGTGTTGCAGGCAATCACCAAAGCCTTGATCGGCAGATGTTCACGCTCCAGCAAATGCCGGGTGATGGCACGTGAGCGCTCGGCGACAAAACACTCGTCGCGCTCGCCATAGGGTGCAAAACCGCTGTCAGCCACGTAGACAAAGTCTTCATGCGGCAGCTCGGCACGCAGCGCTTTGAGGATGCTCAGGCCGCCCACGCCACTGTCAAACACGCCGATGGGGTGCTTGATCACTCGGGAAGCCAGCCTTCAGTCAATACATCGGCCATTGCCCATGGGCACATTTCGGGCAAGATTCCCTGGTCAATCCCGGTTTCTTTTTCGGTCAGAGACTTGGCATCCACCCAAATGTCATCAATCCACTCGGGGTCTAGCAGCATGGGCGCAAGACTGGGCGTTCTTTCAATCCGTCGCTTGGACAGGCGGCGCTGTTCCTTGATGGTCAGCGTCCAACTGACGGATCGTTTTTGGGGCTGGAATTGCCACTTGATCAGGTGCATGAGCAGCACCGACATCCGGCTGGCCAGCTCCCGTTGTTCGCTTTTACCCACGTCTTCGATCTCCTGTGCGATGTGCTGCACATCAAGCTGGTCGTAGCGACCTGCTCGAATGAGTGCAGCCTGTTCATTGGCCCATGCAACCACATCGGTTTCGTAGCGTGTGTTCATGTTGTCTCCTATTCAGAGTGGGGCAATGTTCTCGACAATCTTCGCAGGGCTTACGCACCTGTGACGGTGATGCCCTTGAACTCGCCGCTGGCAATGCGTTTTTGCCATTCAGCCGGGCCGGTGATGTGGGCACTGGTGCCGCCGGCATCCACCGCCACGGTCACCGGCATGTCGACCACGTCGAACTCGTAGATGGCTTCCATGCCCAGATCGGCAAAGCCGACCACCTTGGCGGTCTTGATGGCCTTGCTGACCAGGTAGGCCGCGCCGCCCACCGCCATCAGGTACGCGCTCTTGTGTTTCTTGATGGCCTCAATCGCGACCGGGCCGCGCTCGGCCTTGCCGACCATGGCAATCAGGCCGGTTTCTGCCAGCATCATTTCGGTGAAGCCATCCATGCGGGTGGCGGTGGTCGGGCCGGCGGGGCCGACGGCTTCGTCACCCACCGGGTCGACCGGGCCGACGTAGTAGATGACGCGGTTGGTGAAGTCCACCGGCAGTTGCTCACCCTTGGCCAGCATTTGCTGGATGCGTTTGTGGGCGGCATCGCGGCCAGTGAGCATCTTGCCGTTCAGCAGCAGGGTGTCGCCGGGTTTCCAGCTGGCGACCTCTTCTTTGGTCAGGGTGTTGAGATCGACCTTTTTGCTCTTGACGTAGTCGGGAGTCCAGGCCACATCGGGCCAGGTGTCGAGCGAGGGCGGGGTCAGGTAAACCGGGCCGCTGCCGTCCATCACAAAATGGGCGTGGCGGGTGGCGGCGCAGTTCGGGATCATGGCAATCGGTTTGCTGGCGGCGTGGGTCGGGTACATCTGGATCTTGATGTCCAGCACCGTGGTGAGTCCCCCCAGGCCTTGTGCGCCGATCCCTAAGGCGTTGACCTTTTCAAACAGCTCCAGGCGGAGTTTTTCAACGCTGGAGAGTTCCGCGCCGCTGGCGGCCTTGGCTTGCAGCTCGTACATGTTCAGGTCGTCCATCAGGCTTTCCTTGGCCATCAGCACGGCTTTCTCGGCTGTGCCGCCAATGCCAATGCCCAGCATGCCCGGTGGGCACCAGCCCGCACCCATGGTCGGCACGGTTTTCAGCACCCAGTCGACCACGCTGTCGCCGGGGTTGAGCATGTACATCTTGCTCTTGTTCTCGCTGCCGCCGCCTTTGGCTGCGACGGTCACTTCCACGGAGTTGCCGGGGACGATTTCGGTGTTGATAACCGCCGGGGTGTTGTCCTTGGTGTTCTTGCGCAGGAATTCGGGGTCGGCCACCACGCTGGCGCGCAAGGTGTTGCCGGGAAAGTTGTAAGCACGGCGCACGCCTTCGTTGATGGCATCGTCGAGGCTGCCGGTGAAGCCTTCCCAGCGCACGTTCATGCCGACTTTCAGGAACACGTTGACGATGCCGGTGTCCTGGCAGATCGGGCGGTGGCCGGTGGCGCTCATCTTGCTGTTGGTCAGGATTTGCGCGATGGCATCCTTGGCGGCCGGGCTTTGCTCGCGCTCATAGGCGCGGGCCAGGTGGGCGATGTAGTCAGCCGGGTGGTAGTAGCTGATGTATTGCAGCGCGGCGGCAATGGATTCGATCAGGTCAGCTTGGGCGATGGCGGTGCTCATGGTGGGTTGCCTTAGAGGTGTTGAAGATGCATGTGTCACGGGGTCGGTCAAGTTTAACCAGCCGCCCCAACACAGGCTGACGGTTCAATGGTTGGCGGGCGTGGAATGGGCCATCAATTTGTCGGTGTAGGCAATGGCCATGGCCGAGAGCAGAAAGGCAATGTGAATAGCGGTCTGGGCGATCAGCACCTTGTCGCTGTAATTGGCCGCATTGATGAAAGTTTTCAGCAGGTGGATCGAGCTGATGCCGATGATGGCGGTGGCCAGTTTCACCTTGAGCACCGAGGCGTTGACGTGATCCAGCCATTCGGGCTGATCGGGGTGGCCCTCCAGGTTGATGCGGCTGACAAAGGTTTCATAGCCGCCCACAATCACCATGATCAACAGGTTGGAGATCATCACCACGTCAATCAGGGCCAGCAGCACCAGCATGATCACGGTTTCGTTCAGGTGGGTGATCTGCACATCGGTTTTGTAGCCAATACTCTCCACCAGTGCCGTCAATGCGGCCTGGTTGCCAAACGCGGCTTCCAGCAGGTGCAACAGTTCCAGCAAGAAGTGGTAAACATAAACCCCCTGCGCCGCAATCAGCCCCAGGTAGAGCGGCAACTGCAGCCAGCGGCTGGCAAAAATCAGGCGTGGAATGGGGCGCAAGTTCGGTATTTTGGGGGTTGGATCAGACATGGCAATCGTTCAGTTTCTAGAATCAAAAGGGCATTTTATGGTCTGGCATGTCAGCCGCGTGACAGTCAGTAGCATGTAAGTGCCAGCCGTGACATTACTGGGCGAATTTTGTTTAACTAGAGGAGACTTATCCGTGACTACACCTACAACTGCTGTTGAATCCATGTTGGTTGAAAACCGCGTTTTCCCGCCCAGCGAGGCCACCGTGAGTGCCGCTCGCATCCAGGGCATGGAAGGCTACAACGCCTTGTGCGCTGAGGCTGACAAAGATTGTGAAGGTTTCTGGGCCCGTCTGGCGCGTGAAAACGTGGTCTGGAACAAGCCCTTCACCCAGACTCTGGATGAGTCCAATGCGCCGTTTTACAAATGGTTCCAGGACGGTGAGCTCAATGCCTCTGCCAACTGCCTTGACAAGCACATGGGCACGCCCAATGAGAACCTTGCAAGAGCGCATCATTGATGCCGGTGCCGTGGCGGTGGTCACTGCCAACTTCCAGCTGCGCGGCGGCAAAGAGTTGCCTTTGAAAGGCATTGTGGACGAAGGCCTGGGCCTGGGTGGCTGTGAGTCCATCAAGACCGTGTTTGTGTTCGAGCGTACTGCATCCAAATGCAACATGGTGGAGGGTCGTGACATCACCTTCACAGAAGCGCTGGCAGGTCAAAGCACCGAATGTGCACCGGTGATGGTGGGTGCCGAGCATCCGCTGTTCATCTTGTTTACCTCTGGCTCCACTGGCAAACCCAAGGGGGTACAGCACTCCACCGGCGGCTTCGTGCTGTGGGCCAAGCTGACCATGGACTGGACCTTCGATTTGAAGGCCGACGACGTGTTCTGGTGCACCGCCGACATCGGCTGGATCACAGGTCACGCCTATGTGGCCTATGGCCCCTTGGCAGCGGGTGCGACCCAGATCATTTTTGAAGGTATCCCCACCTATCCGAACGCAGGTCGTTTCTGGCAAATGATTGAGCGCCACAAATGCAGCATTTTCTACACCGCACCGACCGCGATCCGCTCACTCATCAAGTCCGCCGAGTCTGACGAAAAAGTCCATCCTGACCGTTCAGACCTCTCCAGCTTGCGGATTCTGGGTTCGGTGGGTGAGCCCATTAACCCTGAAGCCTGGATGTGGTACTACAAAAACATCGGCAAAGAAAAGTGCCCGATTGTCGACACCTTCTGGCAAACCGAAACCGGTGGTCACATGATCACCCCGCTGCCCGGTGCGACACCGCTGGTGCCAGGCAGCTGCACCTTGCCCTTGCCCGGCATCATGGCCGCCATCGTGGACGAAGTGGGCAATGACGTGCCCAATGGTTCTGGTGGCATGCTGGTGATCAAACGCCCCTGGCCCTCCATGATTCGGACCATCTGGAACGACCCTGAGCGTTTCAAAAACAGCTATTTCCCGGCTGAAATGGGTGGCACGTTTTACCTGGCCGGTGACGGTGCGGTGCGCAGTGCGGACCGCGGTTACTTTCGCATCACCGGTCGGATTGACGATGTGTTGAACGTGTCGGGTCACCGCATGGGCACCATGGAAATTGAATCCGCGCTGGTGGCCAAGACCGACCTGGTGGCTGAAGCCGCTGTGGTGGGCCGCCCTGACGACCTGACCGGTGAAGCCATTTGCGCCTTTGTGGTGTTGAAACGCGGCGTGCCCACCGGTGACGAAGCCAAGCAGCTGGCCAAGGAATTGCGCGACTGGGTGGCCAAGGAAATTGGCCCGATTGCCAAACCGAAAGACATCCGCTTTGGTGAAAACCTGCCCAAGACCCGTTCTGGCAAGATCATGCGCCGCCTGTTGCGTTCACTGGCCAAGGGTGAAACCATCACCCAAGACACCTCGACGCTGGAAAATCCGGCCATTCTGGGGCAGTTGGGTCAAGCTTACTGATGCTATTGAAAATATAGCTGCTAGCGCTTGTTGGATAAGCGCTAGATCTCTATTTGTTGCATAATTTGATAAAAAAGCGCGCCAGTCTCTGATTGGCGCGCTTTTTTTGTGCTCAATAGGGCGCTCGGATCGATGTGAATGTCCTTGCTGCGGCTTGGATTTATGATGAGTTCCATTCCTTCATCTGAGTCGAGGCAAGCGTATGACATTCAAACTTTGGTCGATCGGTGGTTTCCACAGCAAAGAAACCCATGAGGCCCCGGTGTGGCGACTGATGGCTTTTACTGACTTGCGCAGTTTCGAGCTGTATGAGCTGCTGCGCCTGCGCAGTGAAGTGTTTGTGGTGGAGCAGCAATGCATCTACCAGGATATGGATGGTCATGACCAAGAGGCGATGCATTTGCTGGGTGTGCAACACGGTGAACTGCAAGCCTACGCCCGCTGTTTTGCGCCGGGTGTCAAGTTTGCCGAGGCCAGCATTGGCCGCGTGCTCACCCGCAGCACCTGCCGGGGAGCGGGCTTGGGCCATGCGTTGATGGAGCAGGCGGTGTTGGCCGTCAGCCAGGTCTGGGGGCCACAAGCCATACGCATCGGGGCACAGGCACAACTGGTGGCGTTTTATGCACGGCATGGTTTTGTCGAGGTGGGTGAACCCTATATTGAGGATGGCATACCCCACATCGAGATGCTGCGCGAGGCATGAAGGAACCCAGAATGATCACAGAGTTGAACCATAAAACCGCCGTTTTGACCGGCGCAGGCTCCGGTTTTGGCCTGGAGATGGCCCGCATTGGAGCCCGCTTGGGTATGAACCTGGTGCTGGCCGATGTGCAGCAAGATGCCCTGGAGGCTGCCGCCCAGGAAGTGCGTGCACTCGGAGCCCAGGTGTTGGCCCAGCAGCTTGATGTGTCGCAGGCGGACCAAGTGGAGGCCTTGGGGCAAGCCACCTTGGCGCGATTTGGTGCACCGCATCTGGTCTTCAACAATGCCGGTGTCGCCAGCGGTGGCCTGATCTGGGAAAACTCGGCAGCCGACTGGGCCTGGGTGCTGGGGGTGAACCTGATGGGCGTGGCCCATGGTGTGCGGGTGTTCACGCCGATGATGCTGGCCGCAGCAAAGGCCGATGCCACCTACCGGGGCCACATCGTCAACACCGCCAGCATGGCCGGGTTGCTGAATGCCCCCAACATGGGGGTCTACAACGTCAGCAAACATGCGGTGGTGAGTTTGAGTGAAACGCTGTACCAGGACTTGTCACTGGTCACCGATCAAATCAGTGCCTCGGTGTTGTGCCCGTATTTTGTGCCCACCGGCATCAGCCAGAGCCAGCGTAACCGGCCGATCAATCAGCCCGGTATCAGCACAGCGGACAAGCCGACCCCAAGTCAGCTGATCAGTCAGGCCATGAGTGACAAGGCGGTCGGTTCCGGCAAGGTCAGTGCAGCAGAGGTGGCCGAAAAAGTATTTGCAGCGGTGCAAACCGGCCAGTTTTACATCTACAGCCACCCCCAGATGCTGGCAGCGGTGCAGGTGCGTCTGGAAGATGTCATGCAAGGCCGCAACCCCAGCGACCCGTTTGCCCACAAGCCCGAGCTTGGGGCATCACTCAAAGCCGCTTTACGCGCTGGGTAAAAACCAGTTTGCAGCGGGTAGCAAAACCTCATAACGCACACCTTTGGGGCTGATGAGGTAACGGATCTGGCCGTGCATTTTTTGCACCAGCTGGTGCACCACGTTCAGACCCAGGCTGCGCTTGGTGCTGATCTTGTCACTGTTCACGGGTTCAAACATGGGGTTGGGTGACCCGACATTGGGGTCCGAACCGGTGTCTCTGACGCTGAATTGAATATAACGTTGGTTCGCCTGCTCCACCAGCGTGCCACCACTGACCCCAATCAGACCACCGTCAAGCAAGTTTCTCCGTGCATTCTTGATCAGATTGATCAAAATTTGTTTGACCATCTCAGCCGAGCCCAGCACCAGGCTGGAGCTGCTGGGCCAGCTGCATTGAAGCGTGATGTTGTCCGGAAAAATCCGGCTGGCCTGCAGCAACAGCACCAGTTCTCGCACCACTTGCGCCATGTCAATGCAACGATCTGGCCAACGCGTTGAACCTCTGCGCTGATCACTGACAAATCAGCTCGCTCGGGCTGACTTATGGCCAATGTGTCATCCAGCAGGCGCAAATAATTCTGCATGATGCCCAAGGGGTTGGGCATCTCGTCGGACAACTGGCGGGTGTTGATCAACTGCTCACGTTTGATGCTGGCAATGCGCGCATCAAGCGCTTGCGAGGCGTTCAGCTGGCGTGCCAGTGTTGTCCCGGCTTGGAATCCGAAGGCCTGAAGAAAGCGGGTATTGTTTTGCAGATGGGCCAGTTGCACGCTCGACACTGCAGCCACCATCAGTCCCAAAACCTGTTTGGCCGTCAGCAAAGGCACCGCCACCACGTGTTGTGTGGACAGCAAGCGGCACAGTTCTGCATCACCTTTGGTTTTGCCATTGGACACCGAAAGACAGTGTTGTTGCAGACAATGCATCAGCATCGGGTGGTGTCGGCAGTCGACTGACAAGACGGCCAAATCAAAGTGTCTGGCCGATACCGACACACATGCGAGTGTGTGCGTATCTTCACCAAGCAGCATCACCAGGGCATCATCCAGTCCCAGCAGCAATGCAGCATGTTCTCGTAGGGCTGTCAACAAAGTGACCGCTGAGTTGTGTCGGGCCAATTGTTGGCTCATCTCAGTGAGTAAGCTGCGGTTGTGCATTTCCTGTTGGTATTGTGCAGTGTGAGGTCACGCCGATGATTATGGCAAACTCAAGCCTCTGTTTTGTTATCTCTCCAGCGATTGTGTCTGTGTGTGTGAAATAACACGGCCCAAGCTGGTTTTTTTATTGACTATGCAAAAAATCATCGCGCAAATCGCGCAAGAAATCCGGGTTCAAGACCGCCAGGTGGCTGCCGCCGTGGAGCTGCTGGACGGCGGGGCCACCGTGCCCTTTATTGCCCGCTACCGCAAAGAGGTCACCGGTGGCCTGGACGACATTCAACTGCGTGAGCTCGAAGCCCGCCTGAGTTACCTGCGCGAGCTGCGCGACCGCCTGCAAGCCGTCATCAAAGCGATTGACGAACAGGGCAAGCTGACCCCGCAACTGCTGGCGGCGCTGCATGCGGCCAGCACCAAACAAGAGCTGGAAGACCTGTATCTGCCGTTCAAACTGAAACGCCGCACAAAGGGCCAGCTGGCGCGAGAGGCCGGCTTGGAGCCCTTGGCCGATGCCTTGTTGGCCAACCCCAAGCTGGTGCCCGCCGATGAAGCCTTGGCTTATGTGATCCCGATGCGCCCGGTGGTGGAGGGCGAAGACAAGCAGCCTGATTTCTCCACCGTTCAAGCCGTGCTGGACGGTGTGCGCGATTTGCTCAGTGAACGCTGGGCTGAAACCCCTGAGTTGGTGCAAACCCTGCGCGAATGGCTGTGGGAGCAAGGGCTGTTGCAGTCCAAGCTGGTGGACGGCAAAAACGAGGCCGACCCCGAGGTGGCCAAGTTCCGTGATTATTTTGACTATGACGAGCCGATCAACCGCGTGCCCTCGCACCGAGCGTTGGCGGTGTTCCGTGGCCGCAGTCTCGAAATACTCGAAGCCAAACTCGTACTTCCTGAGCAAAATCAGCCTGTAGCCCAGGTGGAACAAGCGCAAGCCGCTACAAAAACAAAAGCACCCGCAGCCGTCTCGCTGGCCGAAGCCCGGATCGCGCTGCAACTGGGCTGGAGCCATCAGAGCCGTCCGGCAGATGATCTGATCCGCAAATGCATCGCCTGGACCTGGCGTGTCAAGCTCAGCCTGTCGACCGAGCGCGACCTGTTTGCCCGCCTGCGCGAGGCGGCTGAAGGCGTGGCCATCAAGGTGTTTGCCGACAACCTGCGCGACTTGTTGCTGGCCGCGCCAGCCGGGCCACGGGTGGTGCTGGGGCTAGACCCTGGCATTCGCACTGGCGTGAAAGTCGCGGTGGTTGATGCCACCGGCAAGCTGGTCGACACCAGCACTGTCTACCCGCACGAGCCACGCAAAGACTGGGACGGCTCGCTGCACATTCTGGGCGCGTTGTGTATCAAGCACGGCGTGAACCTGATTGCCATTGGCAACGGCACGGCCAGCCGTGAAACCGACAAACTCGCCGCAGACCTCATCAAATTGATTTCAAAACAGGCTGTAGCGCAATCAGGACAAGCGCAAGCAGCTATCGAAAAAGTAGTTGTCTCGGAGGCCGGTGCCTCGGTCTACTCGGCCAGCGAATTTGCTTCTCAAGAGATGCCTGACGTGGACGTGAGCCTGCGTGGCGCCGCCAGCATCGCCCGCCGTCTGCAAGACCCGCTGGCTGAGCTGGTCAAGATCGACCCCAAGAGCATTGGTGTCGGCCAGTACCAGCATGACGTGAACCAGAGCGAGCTGGCGAAGACGCTGGAAGCCGTGGTGGAAGACTGCGTGAACTCGGTCGGGGTGGATCTGAACATGGCCAGTGTGCCGCTGCTCAGCCGCGTCTCGGGCCTGTCGGGCAGCGTGGCCAAGGCGGTGGTGCGCTGGCGCGAGGCCAACGGGGCTTTCGCCAGCCGCCAGGACTTGCTCAAGGTCACCGGCCTGGGGCCGAAGGCGTTTGAGCAAAGCGCTGGCTTCTTGCGCATTCGCGGCGGCAGCAACCCGCTGGACATGACCGGCGTACACCCCGAAACCTACCCGGTGGTGGAGCAAATCATCGCCAAAACCGGCAAGCCGGTGGCCGAGCTGATGGGCCGCGCCGACATGCTCAAAACCCTGCGCCCGGAGCTGTTTGCCAATGAGAAATTCGGGGTCATCACCGTCAAAGACATTCTGGGTGAGCTGGAAAAACCCGGCCGGGATCCGCGCCCGGACTTCAAGGTGGCGCGCTTCAATGACGGCGTGGACGACATCCGTGACCTGAAAGAGGGCATGGTGCTGGAGGGCACGGTCAGCAACGTGGCTGCCTTCGGCGCGTTCATTGACCTGGGCGTACACCAGGACGGTTTGGTGCATGTGAGCCAGTTGGCGCACAAGTTTGTCAACGACGCGCGTGAGGTGGTCAAGACCGGCGACATTGTCAAGGTGCAGGTGGTGGAGGTGGATGTGGCCCGCAAGCGTATTGCGCTGACCATGAAACTGGGGGCCGCACCGGCACGCAGCGCCGGTGACAATCGCTTCCAGGGGGCCAATCCGCAGCAACGCGGGCGCAGTCAGGGCCACAGCGCAGGGCAGGGTGCACAGCTGCCACAATCCACCGCCATGTCTTCTGCATTTGCCAAACTCAAAGGCTTGGGAAGTTAAAACGCCATGGATTTGGCCACTTTGCTTCAACAACGTTTCGTCATGCCCAGCGTGCCGAGGGTGATGGCTTTGCTGATGAGTGAGCTGGGTGGGTCACGCCAGGATTTGCGCCGTATCGACCTGTTGCTGGGCCATGACCCGGCATTGACCACCCGTTTGTTGCAGGTTGCCAATGCGCCCATGTTCAAGCTGGCTGGGCAAATTCACAGCGTGGCCGAAGCCCTGGTGCTGCTGCGTTTGGGCCAGGTGCACTCCATGGTGAGCCAGGCGGTCAGTCAGGCCTCTTTCAAATCGGTTCCTGGTCTGCAGTTGCCCAAATTTTGGGCCTACAGCCAGGACACCGCCCGGGTGTCGCGTTCATTGGCTGGCTTGCTGCGGCTGAATCAACAAGCGGCCTACACCTGCGGCCTGATTCATGCCGTGGGTGAGCTGGCCATGCGCCTGGCGATGAAAGAAGCCGTGGAGCTTGATGGGATGTACGCTGCACTGGATATTCGGCGCGAGTGGTTTGAAATCAATACCTTCGGTTATGGTTACACACAGGTGAGCGCAGGCTTGGCTTCACTTTGGCATTTTCCTCAGGTGATGGTGAATGCCATGCAATTTGCCCACGCACCGTTTGACAATGAGGTCTACGAACCCTTGGCCGGTGTGCTGCACTTGGCGATTTGGCGGGCCAGGGCCAAGCAAGCTGGGCTGAATGCCAAGGCACTGGTGGTCAGCTTTCCGTCATCCGTGGCTGAAGTCATGGGGGTTGACATTGACATCGTGCTCCAGCAAGACCCGATTGATTGGTCCAAGCAGATGCCTGGCAGCAACTTCATGGACTTTGGGGTGTGAAGGCGCTGCTCATTTACGCTGGCCCCAAGGCCATGGCACATCTGGCGCAGCACGGCTTGCAGCCACATGATGTCAGCACCATCCCGGCGGCGGCTGGTGGCCCCAAAGGCCTGATTCTGGGGCCATTGGATCGCTTTATTTTTGGTCAATGGTTACCCCAATCGAGCCAACCGGTGCATTTGGTCGGGGCCTCGATTGGCGCGTGGCGTATGGCAACGGCCTGTTTGAATGACCCGGTAGCAGCGTTTGCGCGGTTGGAGCGTGATTACATTGGTCAGCATTACGCGTTGTTGCCCGGTGAGAAACGCCCCGCTGCGGCACGGGTGAGTGCCTTGTTTGCTGCCAACTTGCAGGCGTTTTATGGCGGACGTTTGTCTGAGGTGTTGCAACACCCGCGTTATGCCTTGCATGTGCTGACTTCACGCGGACGTGGTTTGCTTGCGCGGGAACGGGGCTGGCCTACCGCAGTGGGTTATGCCGCAGCGTTTGCCTGCAACCTGGTGGCGCGTCGGGCTCTGGGGCAGTGGCTGGAACGGGTGGTGTTTTCCAGTGGGGCAGGAACGGATCTGCCCACGCTGCCATTTGCCGGGCACGATTACCCGACACAACACGTGCCATTGACCGAGGCCAATTTTCAGGCCGCATTACAAGCCAGTTGCTCGATTCCTTTTGTGCTTCAGGCGGTGCATGACATCGCCTTAGCCCCGTCAGGGGCGTATTGGGATGGTGGTGTGACCGATTACCACCTTCACCTGGACTATGCGGGTCTTCAAAAGACTCCTGATTCAGGAGCTATTGACGCATGTTCTACAAGTGCTACAGCCCAAAACAGCATGGAAAAAAAGAGGGGGTCAACCGGTTCCACCGGTTTGGTGTTGTACCCGCATTTTCAGCGTCACGTGGTGCCTGGCTGGCTTGACAAACACCTGCCCTGGCGGCATGGCAGTACGCCATTTCTGGACACCATGGTGTTGTTGGCTCCCAACCCGGATTGGGTCAAAACCCTGCCCAATGGCAAGCTGCCAGACCGGGGTGATTTCACCCACTATGGCGCTGATCTGGCCGGGCGCATGAACGTCTGGAATTCGGCGGTGAGTGCCTGTCAGCAACTGGCTGACGAGTTTGAGTCATGGTTGGCCAAGCCTGATGTTCATCAGGTTTTGCCACTCTGAATTTAAAACGCTTCCCTAAAACGTCTCCCAATCCTCATTACTGCTGCCGCTGGCTTTGGCTGCTGGCTTGGGTGCAGCCAGAGGTGCCGGGGCTGCCGGTTGAGCGGGGGCAGGGCGGCTTGATGCTGCGTTGTGGCCGCGTGCGGCTGCACCCTTGGGGGTTGTTCCCACCGCCCGGCGCTCCTGGCCC
>VIKI01000185.1:2712-10005 GCA_008080595.1 Comamonadaceae bacterium | reverse complement strand
GTGTGTTCAGGCCGATTCTGCCGCTTCTACCAAAAACCGTACTCGCCGCTCGCCACGCCAGCTGTCCACGTCCAGCCGAAAGGCCAGTTTGACCCGGGCTGGCAGGGGCTCGGTGCGGCCAAACCAGATACCGTCCACCGGTTGACCGCAGTGTTTCAGCTTGAGCGACAAGTGTTTTTCGCCCACCAGGCGCTGTGACACCACCTCTAGTTCTTCGCTGAAGGTCGGTGCGGCAAAGCCTTGGCCCCAGACCTCCTGGTGCAGGGTGTCAACCAGATCGGGGCGGCGGTAGTCGGGGTTCAGCGCACCATCGGTGTCGAGGCGGCGCATCAAGGTGGCGGCATCCAGCCATTCTTTGGCCACCTCGTTCAGGCCTTGCTCAAAGGTGTCAAACTGTTCCTCCAGAATGGTGCAGCCTGCGGCCATGGCATGGCCACCAAAGCGCAGCAGCACGCCGGGGTAACGCTTGGCCACCAGATCCAGCGCGTCGCGCAGGTGAAAACCGGGAATCGAGCGCCCCGAGCCTTTGAGTTCATGCCCATGCCCGGTGGCCCCGCTGTTGGCAAAAACAAAGCTGGGCCGGTGAAACTTGTCTTTGATGCGGGCCGCCACAATGCCCACCACCCCTTCGTGAAACTCGGGGTCAAACACGCAGATGGCCGGCGGGGTCTCTTGCGCATCTTCAAACAAGGACTCGGCCACTGCCAGCGCCTGTTCGCGCATCGAGCCTTCAATTTCACGCCGTTCGCGGTTGATGGCATCGAGCTTTTGGGCCAGCTCCAGGGCCCGGTTTGGGTCGTCGGTGAGCAGGCATTCAATGCCCAGCGTCATGTCACTCAAACGCCCGGCGGCGTTGATGCGTGGGCCTAAGGCAAAACCAAAGTCAAAGGTGGTGGCGGTCTTGGCCTCGCGTGAGGCTGCTGCAAATAATGCAGCTAGTCCCGCAGGTTGCATAAGCGCTCTGACCCGTTTTAAGCCTTGAGCCACAAGGCGGCGGTTGTTGCTGTCGAGCTTGACCACATCGGCCACCGTGCCCAAGGCGACCAAGGGCAGTAGGGCATCGAGTTTGGGCTGGTTGCTGGCATCAAACACGCCGCGCTGGCGCAGCTCGGCACGCAGGGCCAGCAGCACGTAAAACATCACGCCGACACCGGCAATGGATTTGCTCTCGAAGTGGCAGCCGGGCTGGTTGGGGTTGACGATCACATCCGCGTCGGGCAGCTCAATCTGGCCCTGGCGCAGGGCAGGCAGGTGGTGGTCGGTCACCAGCACTTGCAGGCCCAAGGCGCGGGCGCGGGCCACGCCTTCAAAGCTGGCAATGCCGTTGTCCACCGTGATCAGCACATCGGCCCCGCTGGCTTTGACACGCTCGGTGGCCCCGTCGCCGTCGTAATCGGCCACGATGCAGAGTTTTTGGCCAGCGGCCATTGCATCGGCCAGCAGGCGGGCCGCCTCTGCGGTGCCTTTCATGCTGGCGGGGGGGAGCAGCCGGGCCAGAGCATCATCCAGCTCTTGCGGGCCTTGCACACCACGGGCCGCGTAGAGCTGCGCCAGCAAGGGGTGAATGCCGGCTTGGGTCAGCGCCCATTGGATTCTGGGTGGCGTGTCTCGTACTATAAATTTCATAGCTTCTTGAGCAAGTCCTGTATGCGCTGTGGGGCAAAAAAGCTTTGAACTTTTTGCCGAAGGGTTTGGGGTTGACTGTGCCAGGTTTGGCTATGGCGCTCGCCACACAAGGTGATCTGGATGGATTCTCCGCGTCCACTGGCTTGTAACAGGGTTTGGCCTTCCTGGGCATCCAGCGCGTGCCAGGCTTCGACCCAGCCACGCCAGTTTTCTTGCAAGGCCGCATCGCGCAAGCGGGTGATCACCGTGGGTTGTACGGGTGGGGCAAGTGACGGGCGATCCGGCCATGCGCCGGTGCCGCTGAGCCAAAAGGCGTTCACTGGTAATGCGCCGCGTTGTTCGCGCAGCGCATTGGTCGGGTGCTGGTAGAGCAGCATTTGCATTTCGCTCATCAGCCGGATCACGCGCTTGGCCTGGGCGGACTGCGGCATCCACGGCTCCAGATTGCGGCCCAGCACGCGGTCGGGTGAGGCGCTACGCAGTTCGGCCAGCACGTCACCCTGGGCCAGCCAGCGCCCCGGCTCCACCGGGTGCAGCGTGATGCCGTCCTCGTTAAAAAACGGCTGCATGCTGCTGAAAAATTGGTCGGACTCCGAGGCGCTCAAGTCATGCATCGGAATCTGGTGCATCGTGACCTGGTGGGCGCTGGCTTGCCAGTGGCACAGCGTCACCCAGGCCCATGCGCCATGGATGTCGCTCAGATCAGGCTGCTGTTGGGCCTGCCAGGCGGCCCAGGGAATTTGCCCGTCTTGCACCGGTAGCCCGAGTTGTTGGGCCATCGCCCGTTCGTGCGGCGGGGACAGGCTGAGCTCGTCACCCGCATCCAAGGGCAGGGCGGTCAAGCGCGACAGCAGCTTTTGCAGGTTGGGCAGGTTCAGGTCGGGCAGGGTGGCCAGGCAGTTTTCGTCATGGCTGGCGGCAAAGGGAATCAGCAGGTGCATGCTTGGATTGTCGAGGAAAGCTTTGCTGTATCAACTTGTGGTGCGAAGTCATTTCACACTCTCATGTCGGATGCCAATTGGCCCCGATAATTCTGGGCAAGGAGGATTTCCAGATGGTTTTTGATCGAACAGTCAAATGGGGACTGGTTTTTTTGCTGCTGCTGATCATCCTCAAGCTGGGCTGGTTGCATCGTCATGATGACTGGGTTCAACAATGGTTGACGCCGCAGGGGGCTGCAAAGGTGAATATTCAATTCGACAATGGTTCCGTGCGTGACATGGCTTCGCCCTATGAAAGGGTCGACAAAACCCTGCCGAAGGCAAATACGGTTAAAAATGAGTCCGGTCAGCTTAAAAAATGTCTGATCAAAGGTAAAGTGATTTACACCGATCAGGTTTGTCCGACCGATGCCAAAGTGGCGGCGGTGAACGGCGGCACTTTGGTGGTTCTGCCTTCAGCCAAACCCGCAGCATCCAGTGCAGCTGGCGCACAGGGTGGGCAAAAGAGGCTGCGTGATGCACTGGATATTTCGGTGAGCCCAGAACAGAAAGCCCAGATGATGGAGCGAGTAGCGAACCCGTAGCGGTTGGTTCAGACCTCCACCACATCGGCAAACAATTGTTCGGGCGTGATGGTTAATGCTACGCTGGCCAGCGACACCGCTTCATCCCGCGTAAACGGGTGCAGCACCCACAGGCCATCGGCACCTTTGCGGTAGACATCGGTGGCGCGGGTATCCAGGTCAATCAGCGCATATTCTTGCAAGCTGGGCAGACTGCGGTAATGGCTGAATTTTAGCCCCCGGTCATAGGCTGCGGTGCTGGGCGAGAGCACTTCAATCAGCAGTTTGGGCTCGGTTTTGACCATGGCACTGGCCAGGTCTTGCGCACTGCAAGTCACCAGCACGTCGGGGTAAAAATAGCTGTTGGAGGCGGCCACGTGCAGGCGCATGTCGCTCATGTAGGTGCGGCAAGGGCTACCACTGAGGTGCTGGCGCAGGGCCATATAGAAATTTCCTGAAACGGTGACATGCCGGTCTTCTGCCCCCGCCATGGCAAAGACTTCACCGTCCAGGTACTCGTGCCGATCCAGTTGCTCAGCCTCCCATGCCAGGTAGTCAGCGGCGGTGAAATTGGGTTTTTGTGCGGGCAGTCCCATGGTGATGTCCTCGGGGGTGAATGGTTGGGTGATTATCAAGGAGACCGGTTGTCAGTTGGACCTGGCCAAGTCCAGGTCAGCCCCGTTTCGCTCGTCGGTATAGGGGGCACTGGGCCCGGAGTGGCTGCTGTCGTAGCAACTCACAATCACATTGCTCAAAGGCTTGGACTTGTGCAGCACCTCAACGGCGCAACGCCCATACACGCTCTCAATGGTGGCCAGCAGGTTGCGGGCGTAGGGGGTTTCCAGTCGCCCGTCCAGTATCAGGTTGATCAGCAACACCCCGCCTGGGGCCAGGGTGCGGCGGGTGTCTTGCCAGAATTCACGTGTGACCAGGTGACCGGGAATGGAGGTGTGGCTGCTGAACACGTCGACCACCACCGCATCAAAGCGGCGATTTGTGTTGCGCACAAAGCGGCGTGCGTCGTCCACAATGAAGTCACCTTCAATCGGGCCTTTCAGAAAGCGCTTCTCGGCGATGTCGCGGATTTTGGCGTCAATGTCCACATAGGTGTAGTTGTTGCTGGGTTCCTGATGCGACAGGGTGAAGCCACCCGCGCCGAGCACCAGAATCTCGCGTTTGAACAAGCCCAGTTCTTCCAGAATGATGTGGCGCAGGTGTTGCACATAACGGGCGTACTGCGGTGGTTGGCTATCGTCCATCAGTGAGGCCAGCGAGTTGTTGATCAGAAAGGCACGTGGCTCCACCATCTCTGAGCGCACCAAGGGTTTGATCGCGTAGTCGGCATAGGCGGTGTCCACCACCTCGGTGCTCGGCTGCAGGTTGATCAAACTGGCAAGCAGACTCACGGCCACGGCTTTACCCCAGGTGCTCCAGTGGGCTTGGGTCAGCAGCAAGCTGCCCAAGGCCAGCAACACCGCGCAGATCAGCACCGCCGCCGATACCCCCACCCATTGCATCACCACCAGCGACAAACTCACCGAGCCCAGAAACGAGCCCAGCGTAGACCAGTACAGCGCGTAGCCACTGGCTTCACCGGTGCGCAGGTGTTTCATCAGGTTGGTGAGCACCGGTACGGTTTGCCCCAGCAGCCAGGCCATCGGGCACAACACGCCACCGATGAACACCAGGTAAGCCAGCCAGGTCGGTTGCAACTGGCTGAACAGCCCATCCACCGTGATGCGTGCCAGCCCGACACCGGCCAGCAAGGCTGAGATCAGAAAATTACGTGCCACCACTGCCGTGAAGCGCTCGGCCACCCGTGCCCCGGACGCATACCCCAATGCCAGCGCCAATAAAAACAGCCCGATGGTGGGGGCCGTGACCACAATGGCACTGCCCACATGGGGCACCAGCCGCCGCAGGGCAATGACCTCTGCCCCGAGTGAACAAAAGCCTTCAATAAAAACGATCAGGTAGAGCAGGTGGCGGGGCATGGTGGATTTAAGAAAGTGGATGTGCCATTACACCAAAGGACAGCAATCCTTTCGTCCTGGCAACTTGGGGCTTCAATGACACAATCTACTGATGCAACTCCCCTACGAACTTATCCTTGGCTGGCGCTACACCCGCGCCGGCCGTGCCACCCGGCGCAACGGCTTTATCTCATTCATCTCGGGCGTATCCATGCTCGGTATTGCACTGGGTGTGGCGGCGCTGATCATTGTGCTCAGCGTCATGAACGGCTTTCAGAAAGAAGTGCGCGACCGCATGCTGGGCGTGGTCTCGCACATTGAAATTTTTGCCCCGAATGGGGCCGCCCTGCCGGATGTGGCGCGCACACTGGCCCAGGTGAAAGCCCATCCGCAGGTGGTGGGTGCTGCACCTTTCATAGCTACCCAGGCATTGCTGGCAAGGGGCGAGGACATGAAAGGCACTATGGTTCGGGGTATTGACCCGGCCCATGAGGGCGAGGTGACTGATTTGGCACTGGAACTCCAAAACACCGGCCTGAACCGGCTGATTCCCGGTGAATTTGGTGTGGTACTGGGCGGGGAACTGGCCCGCTCATTGGGTGTGATCACCGGTGACAAGGTCACGCTGGTGGCCCCCAGCGGCCAGGTCACTCCGGCAGGTGTGGTGCCACGCTTGAAGCAGATGACGGTGGTGGGCACGTTTGATTCCGGCCACTATGAATACGACTCGGGCCTGGTGCTCATGCACATCGCCGATGCTGCACGGGTTTTCAGGCTGGAAGGCCCGACGGGTGTGCGCGTCAAGCTATCGAATTTGCATCTGGCCAGAGCCGTGGCGGCGGACTTGGCCAATACCCTGACGGATCAGTTGCTGATTCGCGACTGGACGCGCCAAAACCGCACCTGGTTTGCCGCCGTGCAGCTGGAAAAACGCATGATGTTCATCATCCTGACCCTGATCGTGGCCGTGGCGGCCTTCAACCTGGTCAGCACCCTGGTGATGACGGTCACCGACAAACGTGCCGACATTGCCATTTTGCGCACCCTGGGGGCCAGCCCCGGCAGCATCATGGGTATTTTTGTGGTGCAGGGTGCGATGGTGGGGGTGATCGGCACCCTGGCCGGCCTGGCGCTGGGCCTGGGCGTGGCCTTCAACATTGACGTGATCGTGCCCGCGCTGGAGCAACTGCTGGGGGCCACCTTTTTGCCGCGTGATGTCTACCTGATCAGCCGTATGCCGAGCGACCCGCAGCAGGCCGACATTGTGCCGATTGCCCTGATTTCTTTGGTGCTGGCCTTTGTGGCCACGCTTTATCCCAGCTGGCGTGCCAGCCGCGTCAACCCGGCGGAGGCCCTGCGTTATGAATGATCAAAATCCCAAACAAGTCCTCAGTGCACGGGGCTTGACCAAGCGCTTTGCCGAGGGGCGGCTGGATGTGACCGTGCTGCAAGGTGTTGACCTGGATGTCTATGCGGGTGACACGCTGGCCATCGTTGGTGCCTCTGGCTCGGGCAAAAGTACCTTGCTGCATCTGCTGGGCGGGCTGGATGCCCCCACCAGCGGTTCGGTGCTGCTGCAAGGGCAAGACCTGGCCAAACAAGATGCCGCCACCCAAGGCCGTCTGCGCAACCAGCATCTGGGTTTTGTCTACCAGTTTCACCACCTGCTGCCTGAGTTCAGTGCCTTGGACAATGTCGCCATGCCCCTATGGATTCGGCGTATGGCGCACGCAGATGCTGCGCAGATAGCTACTAAAATGCTAGCAAATGTGGGTTTGGCCGGGCGTTTGCAACATCGCCCGGCGGAACTCTCAGGCGGTGAACGCCAGCGCGTGGCGATCGCCCGTGCCCTGGTCACCCAACCGGCTTGCGTGCTGGCCGACGAGCCTACCGGCAACCTGGATCGCGACACCGCACATGGGGTGTTTGACCTGATGCTCGAACTGGCCCGCACCCAGGGCACGGCCTTTGTGGTGGTCACGCACGATGCGGCCCTGGCGGCACGTTGCGCACGGCAATTCAGCCTGGTGCAAGGCAAGTTGTCTTGAATACCGGTGTTTTCAAAAGAGGTTCGTATGCAGCTTGAATGGCTTGAAAGTTACAAAATCGGCAGCCCTGAAGTGGATGACATTCGGGAAAAGCTGTTTGCCTTGACCAATGAGTTTCTCGCCTCGGATGACTTGATGGTGT
>VIKI01000185.1:0-2700 GCA_008080595.1 Comamonadaceae bacterium | reverse complement strand
ATGGTGTTGCGCCCGGTGATTGTGGCGCTGTGCAAACAAGCCCGCGTGCAGTTTGAGCGCGAAGAGGCGCTGATGCGCCGCCTCAATTTCCCCGACCAGCAAGCCCACGCGGCGCAACACCAGCTGCTGCTGGAGCAATTGATTGGCCGCAGCATGGATGTCGGTAAGGGCTACATGAACAAACCCGCGATTGCACAGCTGATGCAAGACTGGGCCACGCACCATGTGCCCGAAGAAGACGCTGCATTGGCCGCATTTTTGGCACACCACACGCCTAAGGGTTAACTCGCTCGACGCTTCAGTGGACTCAAGCTTAAGCTTGCGGCTTGTTTTTCAGATTGGGAATGTGATGAAGCAGTTGGCTGGCAAGCGTGTGGTTTGGGGGTGGTTGTTGGGTTGGGGGCTGGTCATGGCGGGGGTGAATTCCCACGCTGCCGAGCCGGTGCGTATTGGCTGGATCGGGCCGTTGACCGGGCCATCGGCCGATTTTGGTGTGCCCATGCTCAACGGTGCCAAGCTGGCGGTGGAAGAAATCAATGCGGCAGGTGGCTATTTGGGGCGGCCACTGGAGTTGCTGATCAAGGATGACACCGGTGTGCCTGATGTGGGGCTGGCTCGTTCCCAGGAATTGATCAAGGAAAAAGTCACCGCTACCCTGGGTTTTTGCAACACCGGTGTGGCCATGAAGTCACTCGATGTGTTCCAAAACTCCAAAACACCGTTGATCGTGCCGTGCGCCACCGGCACACCCATCACAGAAAAATTTCCAGCCCCTGAGAGTTATATCTTTCGCACCTCGGCGCGTGATGCCATTCAAGCCCCGTTTGTGGTCGACGACATCATTTCCCGTGACTGGACCCGGGTGGCCGTGTTTGCTGATACCACCGGCTACGGTGAAGCGGGTTTGCAGGACGTGATCAAGGCGTTGGCCGCCAAGAACCTCAAGCCAGCCCATGTGGCCCGGTTTGCGTTGGGCGTGAAAGATTTAAGCCAAGAGCTCAAGGCTGCGCAAGCTGCGGGTGCCAATGTGATCTTCAGCTACACAGTGGGGCCAGAAAATGCCGTCATTGCGCGCGACCGCAAAAGTATGGGTTGGAAGGTTCCGCAAGTCGGCGCTTGGCCCTTGTCGTTTCCCTTTTTTATTGAGGGTGCCAAAGATGCCGCTGAAGGGGCTTTGATGGCACAAACCTTCATTGCCGAGCCCAGCAATGAGCGCCGGCGGGCTTTTTTAAGCGCCTATGGCCGCAAATACAGCGTCAGCAAAATCAGTGTGCCCATGGCCGCCGCGCAAGCCTATGACACGGTTTATCTTCTGACCTATGCTGTGCTGGGCATCCGAAACGCCGACTTGTCAGGCCCATCGGTGAAGGCTGCGCTGGAAAACATACCGCGTATCTATTACGGCGTGACCGCCACCCACCAGCAGCCCTTTACCAAAGATGACAAAGATGCCGTCACTGCCAACATGCTGGTCATGGGCATGGTGAAAAATGGGGGGGTGACCTTTGCTTACCCTGAAGACAAAACCAAAAATCTGTTTGTGCAGCGCAAAAAGTAGCCTGTTTGTCCATGAGTAACGTGCGTTGGATTGACACCCATTGCCACCTGGATGCACAAGAGTTTGGGCCTCCATGGCAGAAAGTACGTGCGCAAGCAGCTATGAATAACGTAGTGCACTGCGTCCTTCCTGCAGTGCATGTGGCCAACTTTGATGCCGTTCGCGAACTGGCCCATGCGGGGGCTGACAGCTACTGTCTGGGTATTCACCCGCTCTACGTGGCGCAGGCCCATGATGATGACCTGGATCGGCTCGACGCGGCCTTGACCGAGTACCGTGACGACCCCCGTCTGGTGGCGGTGGGCGAAATCGGGCTGGACTATTTTGTGCCTGAACTCTGCGCGAGCCCTTTGCGCGAGCGCCAGCAGCACTTTTACCTGGCCCAGCTCAAACTGGCGCGTCAACATGGTTTGCCGGTGGTGCTGCATGTGCGCCGCTCGGTGGATCAGGTGCTCAAGGGGCTGCGCTCTGTTGGCCACTCCCAGACCTGGCACGGCATCGCCCACGCCTTCAACGGCAGCACCCAGCAAGCCCAGGCCTTCATCGATCTGGGCCTCAAGCTCGGCTTTGGCGGCGCACTGACCTTTGAGCGGGCCCTGCAACTGCGCCGCCTGGCCGCCAGCCTGCCACTGCCAGCCATCGTGCTGGAAACCGACTCACCCGACATGCCGCCGCACTGGCTTTACAAAACCGCAGAACAACGTGCTGCGGGTGAGCCGCAAGGCATCAATTCACCGGCCGAATTGCCCCGCATTGGGGCTGAGCTGGCGGCCTTGCGCGGCATCAGCCCGGAATCACTGGCCGAAGTCACCACGGCCAACGCCCTGTCTGCCTTGCCGGGGCTGCGGGCGTTGTTGCCGGGTCAAACTTTCTGACCCGGCGGACAAATGGATCGGCACACTTATCGGCTTATTCGGGAGTTGTAGGAGCGCCGGTAGGCGCGAACGCTTCGGCAGCTACCGAAGCGCGCGGCTGCCACCGCTCCTACATCGGCCCGATCACTGCCAGTTGGCCGCCAGCACCGGGGCCAGCGTGTTCTGGTAAGCCGCCGACAACGTGGTCTGCCCCGCAGGTGGTGGGGCAAAGCCCGCCATGGCACTCACCAGGTTTTGCACCTGGCTGTCCAACAGCGTCTTGCCGTC